>JBAXCX010000001.1:0-79722 GCA_037141255.1 Actinomycetes bacterium
GCGCCGCCATAGGCATGACCCAGAGCAGTGCGAGCGCCATCGATCTGATGCTCGCCAGCCATACCGCGAACCTGCAAGGCTGCTTCGCCGAAGCGAATCATTCCAGAAGCCCCAATTGGATTGGTAGACAACACGCCGCCGGAACAGTTAATCGGCAGGTCTCCGTCCATTGCGGTGACGCCGTCATGGGTGAGTTGCCATCCTGTTCCTTCTTCGGCAAAGCCCAAGTTCTCGAGCCACATGGGCTCGTACCAGGAGAACGGCACATACATCTCGACTACGTCGATCTGCTCGCGCGGGTTGGTGATTCCCGCCTGACGGTACACATCTGCGGCACAATCCTTGCCGGCCTGAGGCGAAACCTGATCCCGACCTGCGGCCATGGCTGGTTCGGAGCGGAACGAGGTTCCATGTACCCATGCCGGAGGACGACCCTCGGCCGCAGCGGCATCGCCGCCGGCCTCATTGGTGAGAATGAGCGCAATTGCACCGTCGGAAGAAGGGCAGGTCTCTGAGTAGCGGATTGGGTCCCACAACATGAGAGAATCCTTGACTGACTCATAAGAAATGTCGTGCTCATGGAGATGCGCGTATGGGTTCTTCAGTGCATTCTGACGGTCCTTGAGCGCAACGAGCACGCCAGTGTCGTCCGGCGCATTGGAGCGAGCGATGTACTGGCGAATATACGGGGCGAAGTAACCACCGGCACCCGCAACAAGCTGCTGCTGGAACGGCATGTTAAAGCTCAGTGCCCACATGGCCTCGGAGCAGCTCTGCATCTCCCAGCCGATGGTAAGCACTCGCTCGTGCACTCCGGACTCGATCAAGCCCGAGGCAACGATTGCCGTCGAACCAGAGACGGATCCAGCAGTGTGTACCCGAAAGATCGGCTTACCTACGGCTCCGAGAGCCTCAACAAATGAGTACTCGGGAACCATGATTCCCTCGAAGAAGTCGGGGGCCTTTCCGATCACGATGGCATCAATATCTGCCAAGGTCATCTGCGCGTCTTCGAGCGCACGGAAGGTTGCTTCACGCAACAGACCCGGAAGTGACACGTCGCCGCGCACCGCTGTGTATTTCGTTTGGCCGACACCTACGACGGCTACTCGTTCTGCGCCCATAATCAGCCCTCGCCTTCTAGAACTGCGATCAGATTGTGCTGGAGTGCATGCCCGCCGGTTGCATGGGCAACCCCTCGAGACACTTCTCCGGAATGGATACGATTTGCTACTTCAACCATGCGGATTAGGCCAGCGGCCATCATCGGGTTTGCCGCAAGTGGCCCTCCTGAAGGATTGACCTCTACGTCATCTCCTAGACCCAAAGCTGAGCGCAGAATCGGCTCGTGATGGGTAAAGCAGGTATGCAACTCGGCAATCTCGACTGGCCCATTTGCCAGGCCGGCCTTTTCGGCAGCGATCCGGACAGAGGGTGAAGTGGTTAGGTCACGGAAGTTCAGATGATGACCATCTGCTCGGTGATCGATACCGCGAATCCAAGCCGGACGTGAACACAACGACCGAGCCTTATCTCCTGCGGCCAACACGATTGCAACACCGCCGTCAGTAATTGGAGCGCAATCGTGACGCCTCAGCGGGTCAGCAAGATACTCCTCATCCATGAGCGCTGAAGGCTGTGCCGAGGTAGTGAGTTGCGCAAATGGATTGGCGGCGGCCGAGGTACGGCTGCGGTAGGCAATGTCTGCCATAGCCTGCTCGCTCGTCACCCCTGCCTGAATTGCGGCTCGCGCCTGAAGTGCTGCGATATCCACCGAGGTAGGCCACAGCGGTGCCTCGTAATAGGGGTCGGTCATGCGTGACAGCACCCGTGGCAAGTCACCCGGTGATGACTTGCCATAGCTATACACCAGCGCCGTATCGGCGTGGCCTGTTTGAATTTTTACCCAGGCCTCATACAGCGCCCAAGCCCCATCCATTTCGACGTGTGACTCCGAAATTGGTGGCCAAGCACCAACAGCGTCCAAGGTCATCACAAAGCTGAAGGGCTGACCAGCGAGATAGTCCGAGCTACCAGAACAGGTGAAGTCAAAGTCATGACGTCCCAATCCGGAACGTTCAATCACCTCTTGAATCACAGGCTGAATCAGTTCCACCTCGTTGACAGCAGTAGCGGAGCGAACATGTTTGGTTTGGGCAGTGGCAATAATTGCAACGTCTCTCACAGCAGCATCCTCAGACGTAGTCGGCTAGTTCGGAGGCGGGGACATCTGGCTCACCATTTGGCGCCCACCATTTGATGTTTTCAAAACTCGTCGTCATCTCGGAGTATTCGACCCAGACTGACTTCAATCGAAGCCCTGGCTGGACCTCGTTATAGGGAATCTCCCGCACAAGCCCGTAAATGGGAATATCCGAGCCGTCAACGAGAATCAGCGCAGAGACATAGGGAATCTCTTGAGCGTTACCGGTGAAGTCAAGGTTGACTACGCAGAAACTCACCACTGTTCCATCCAAGCCAAGATCGACCTGTTCGGTGGTAGGCAAGCCAGATACCGGGGAGACGCCGCGTGGTGGGATATACACCTTGCCGGTCTCGGAGCAACGCTCGCCCACCAGGCGCTTTTCTTTGATGGCTCGCAGAAAGCGTGTGGTTGCAAGGCCGGGCGTGTAGTCATAGGTAAGCGAAGCAAAGGCTCGCACGCTGCGCACTGACTCAACCGAGGCAATCTCTTCGATTGCAGACATGTCAACTTCGGGCTGTGACCAGACTCCCTCGGGAATCTCGATTGGTGCTGGTTCTGATGATGCGGTGTCAGTCATAGTGGTTCCCTTCAGCTCACAGGCTCGAAACAGAGCAGGTCATCCATTGATCCGATTCGTTCCTCTGCGAACTTGGCTCGCACTCGCAGTCCCGTGACCATCACATCGTGCGGGGCATCAACGGCATGCATCATCGGTGTGTCGGCACCGTCGAGTTTGACCATGGCCCAAGCAAAGGGATGATCCAGAGGTTGGCCATCACGAACGGATTTGTTCCAAGACCAGAACAGCACCTCACCCTCGGAGCCAACCGGAACCAACTTGGTAAGGGATGCACCCGAGGCAGGGTCGTATTCGACGGGCGGGCAGAGCACCTTGCCTCGGTCATCTTCGATGCCAATAAAGCGACCCTCACGAAGAGCCGTCAGGAAGGCTCCAATTACGGGACCGGTGGTTCGCTTGAAGGGATACTCCAAAACGAGTGGTGCGCGTAGGACGTCCTCTTCCCCGCTGGTGGTCGCTTCTTCGGGCATCTGACCCCCTGTACATGTGCCCCCGGACCACCCGGGGTGCGAAACGTGAGACTAGAACAGGTTCTTGTTTTTTGCAGATCGGGTGGACAAGAAATTATCAAGCAGGCGGGCTGCACGCTCTCGACTGCCATGCTCATGCAGATCCGCCTCGACGAGGAGAGTCTGAGGATCAACGCCAAGGTCTTCGAGTTGATCGAGATCATCGACAAACCATTCCTCGAGGACTGAGCGATTGACTTCGGGGTGGAATTGAACCGCCAGATTCCTCCGCAGTAAGAAAGCCTGCGGGCCAGCGCTTGAAGAAGCCAGCGCCTGAGCACCTCGGGGTACCTCAAAACAATCAAGGTGCCACTGCATCCAAGGGCCGGAATCAATTTCGACACTGCGCCCAGACTCGGCAACTGATTCGACACTCAGCCAGCCAATCTCGGGGGTATGCCCTGCTGCAACTCCTCCACCATGAGCAGCAGACAGAAGTTGTCCGCCGAAACACATGCCCAAAACAGCTACTCCAGCGGCATCGGCTTGGCGGAGGAACTCCAACTCAGGGGTGACCCAATGAGCTACTGCTTCTTCGTAGACAGACCATCGCGAGCCGTATACAAAAATCAGATCAAACTCTGCGGGGTTGGGAAACTCTGCATTTCCGGCCGGAGATCCAGCTTGCAGACAAACCTGATGCTGCACCGAATCGATACCGCGATCGCTCACGAGCTCACCGATTACCCCGGGGGACGAGTTGGCATCGTGATGAACATGAAGCGCCTTCACAGCCCCAGAGTGTTGCCGATCTGCGGGGGCTCTTGCAGGTCGGCCGGCCCTTACCGTTGCCAACTCGGATGTTTCTGGTCGACTATCGACCAGAAACATCCGAGTTGGCCGTATGCGGGCGGGTGATTGTGGGCAACAGGGCCCGCAGGGAGCGCTCGCGGAGGCATCCAAGCCAGACACCCGCACCGTAAGACATGTCATCCAAAAGCCCGAGCCCCACAAACTGAAGCGCTTCAGAAAGCGAGGAAGCCCGAGAGGGGTGTTTGGTCCCAGACAACTCTGACAACTCAGACAACTCAGAGCGTTGGTCTCGCAGCGAATCGAGGGCCGTGACCACCACTGCCGCAGCTACAGCAGAGCGAGCACGAGAACTCAGCACCGCAGCCGGAACTGCCACCGGCCACCAGACTCGTTGAACGCTGCGAGCGAGCTGCGCACCAGCACCGAGGTGGCCGCCAATTCCAAGGCGCAAAACCTCGGAAATGGGAACCTCTGGCAACTTCTTGTGCAACATCCACGTGGTGCCAAGTCCAAGCGTTGCTCCCAAGCCGAGATGGCCCGCAGCCACAAGGCCCCAGACCGCCGCGCTCCAAGGCGAGAGAATCACGGGCGCGACCTTGCCGGGATGAGCCTGATCAAGCGCAGCGGCCGAGGTTCCGTATGCGACGCGTTGTTGCATCCAGGTTCGCAGGGCTGATCGGGTCTCGTGATACACCACAGATCGAGGGTCGTACCTAACTCGGGCGCCTTGTTCCACGAGTCGCCAGATCAGGTCCACATCTTCTCCCACCAACAGTGCTGGGTTAAACCCGCCCGCTTGACGAACCACTTCGGTACGCATCAGCACCGCAGCGCTCGGCACATACGACACCCGAGTGCCTGCAGAAACTCGACCAGTTTGTACTCCCAAGTCAAGGGGCGAGCGGTGTGATTCATACAACTCAAGCGCAGTCTGGGAACCGACAGCAGTCATTCCTGGCACTGCCGCGATCCGAGGCGCTGCAGCGGCCACGGATGGGTCACCGAGCTGCGAAATCAGTGGATCTAGCCAACCGGGTGTGACCGAGCAGTCCGAATCCACGAACGCCACGAGTGCAGTTGAAACCTGACCAAGACCCAGATTTCGGGCCTGAGCCGGACCGGCAGACTCCTCGCACCGAATCACTTGAATCGACGGTAATCGCCGATCAGCAATCTGGACCTCGAACGGCTCTGCAGACCCATCATCGACAATGATGATCTCTACGAGATGTGCAACTCCTGTGCCAGCAGCAGTCGCGAGGGATGCCAACAAGCGCTCCACGCCAGCCGCGCGATCACGCACCGGCACCACCAGTGTTACCTCTTCCGAAGGCCAAGCCCCAGCGAGCAGGTCTGGCTCGGGGTGTACGACTCCCGCGTCGATCCAGCGTGAGATGAGTGCCGACTCAGCGGTGCTCGCAAAAAATGGGGCTCGTGATTCGAGGCGATCCATAAGCGCTGCGCCGGCCGGAGTCAGCGAGAAGAACCGAATGGGAGAACCGCCGAGCAAGAGCTTGCCACGGTGACCAAAGCGTCGCACCGAAGGGTCACAAGCAAAAGCTGGAACGCTCTGCGCCGACGGAGCTTGAGTCACGATTCTCTTTGCCCGCGCCAGTCAGCAACGAAGCCTTGCAGGTCGAAAAGCAGCTCAGCACATACCCGAGCGCCTTCCTCTGCAGTTGCATCACGGGGGTCGCCGAGCACACCATTAGGCGTGATGGCTGCCAGGCCTTCGGTGAGAACCTTCGGTGCAATGTCTCGCCAGCGATCGGTGCTACCAACCTCAAGGCGTTCCGTGCGAACGCAGGCAGGATCGAGATGTAGCAAGATGGATGTCTCGGTTCTTCCGGCATGGGAGTCGCCACCGGCGACTTGGGGGTTCCACACTGCAGCATCACGAGACTCAAGTCTGAGTTTCGTAATCGCGGCGGCCACGGCAGCGATGTTTCCGCCATGGCCGTTCACGAAGAGCACCGCAGCAAAGGGCCCAACCCCGGTCGAGGGCAAGGCAGAACGAACAAGTTCAATGATGACCGACTCCAGCACTGCGCTACCGATCGATAGCGTGCCGGCAAACCCCTGATGCTCCCCCGAGGCTGCGATGGTTACCGGTGGGGCAATCACGAGACCCGGACGTAACTGAGCAAGTTGATCAGAGAGCCAACTTGCGATTCGTTGGTCAGTGTCAACGGGTAGGTGCGGACCATGCTGCTCACAACTTCCGAGAGGTACCACGAGCAGCGAATCTGGTGGCACCTCAGGCCATGCAAGTTGCGCCAAATAGGTGGCAGCCATCTCAGGCCGGAGGGGTTTGTTCGAGGTAGCCCCAAGCAACAAGTTGCGTGAGTACTGCTTCGGCAGCCTGCTCCGGGTCTAACACCAGCGTGCGTGATGCGCTGCTATGAGTCTGAGCCCCCGTGAGTTCAACAATTCTGCTGAGTGCATCCTCGCCTACTGGCGGCGGTAACACACGAGACCTTGGACGCCAGGGCCGCAGGCGATATATCTCTGCTGCTGCGATGGGCTGTGAAGAACGGACTTCGATGGTCTTGTTTTTGGCATCAAGGGTTGCAGCAAGTGAGGAGCGGCGAAGGTCAGCGACTGAACCTTCAACAGAAACAACAGCCGGGGTGGTAACAATCAAGCGCTCACGACGGCCACCGTCGAGACGACGTGTGGCTTCTAGATGACGCGGCTGAGTTGGTTTCAGCTCAATCAGCCCGAGGGCCTGCGCAGATCCAAGCTCGTGAGCAAGAAATGCTGGCACCGAACCAGAGCCCCGGTCCGCGCTCACATCTCCACAAATCACGAGTTGTGCATCGAGTGCGAGCGGCCTCAGTTCAGCTGCGAGCAGCTCTGCCACTTCTGCACTACTGCGTTGTTCTGCAAGGTCAAGGCGCACCACGCGAGACACACCCGCGGCGAAGAACTCGTACAGAGACTCCTCGGCATCTGCAGTAGCTGCACACAAGACGGTGACCGAACTTGGCGTTCCTGCTTGGGCCCAGGCCTCGGCAATGCGCAACGCAGACTCGACGGCGGCAAAGTCTGAGCTCGAAATCCCCGAACTGCGCGGCCGTATCTCAACAGAACCATGAAGGGGATCAATCTCGGGGCGAAGCTCAGCCCACTTCACGCAAGCAACAATATTCATCGAGCCTGCGTTCGCCGATGGAGCGTTCATGAACCTGTCTTCACCTTCGGGAATCATGAGGCATGAAACACAACGCCATGGCCGCCCTCGGGGTAGGACCAGGTGATTGCGCCCTCTTCGTTGCACACCATGTAGCAGGTGCCGCACTCAAAGCAGAGTTCGTAGTTGAACAAAATCCCGCCATCAGCAGTCGGGACGAACAGATTCGCAGGACAGGCCGTGATACAGCCCCGAGTTGAACAGTCTGCGCACTTCTCTCCATCCACCGTGATGTGAGCCTGTTCATGAACGCGAAACTCAACCGAGCTCATGCGGGATTCAAAGCTGATCTCTGGGTAAGCCTCTGAACTCATCCGAACGTCCTCAGGGCTTTCACTCCTTGAGAGATGGCATCACGCAGCTTGAGATTATTGAGCTTCATCTGAGCCCGAATAATTTTACGCAACCCCGGTTTTGGCTCGGGATTGGTCACGGTGAACAGTTGCTCCATCACCCCACAGGCAATTCTCGGCAACTGCTGTTGCGCTAGATCACTCATGATTAAATGCGGTGCCTCTTTCAGTTTGCGATGGTCCGACAACACGAAGTTCGCATCTAAACGGCGGCGATAGTCCTGCAGGCCGGCGGTCGAACTGTCGCGGCGTTGCACGGCACGAGCGGCGGCTTGCCCCGCAGCAGCACCCGAGCCAATTGCAAAGTTGACTCCTTCAAGCCAGATCCCTGCAGCCAAACACATCGCAGCGGCATCACCTGCCACGAGGATTCCGTCACCGATCAGTTCGGGCATCATCTTGTAGCCCGCCTCGGGAATGAGATGCGCTGAGTACTCCTTGACGTCACCGCCCTCAATCAGCGGGGCGATCGCCGGGTGCACCTTGAGCTCAGCAAGGATCTCTTCTGGGCGGCGACCACACTTGGCGAGTTGGGGCAGGGAGAGTACCAATCCAAGCGCCAGACTCTCGGCGTTGGTGTACAAAAAACCGCCGCCGGGAACCGTGCCTGTGCAGCCGATAATTTCTATATCTACTCCGTGATTTCCGCGTACGGCAAAGCGCTCATCGATGACTTCACGGGGCAGCGCAATGGTCTCTTTCACCCCGAGGGTGTAGTTGGCTGGGTCTGAAGGTGGGTACAGGCCAGCCTCCTTTGCAAGAAACGAGTTCACGCCATCACAACAGATCACGACCTCGGCCGTCAGGTTGCCATCAGGTCGATCAGTGCTCACCCCAACCACGCGCTGCCCGTCTCTCAACAGCCCTGTAGCAGTGGTGGAACAAACCAGAACTGCTCCGGCTTCCTCGGCTTTGGATGCTAGCCAAGCATCAAAATCAGGACGGAATGCCGTTGCACCGTTGTACGGGGCCTCACCCCAGGCATTGGAACGAAAATCAACAGTGACGGCTTGGCTTGACGTCATCAACATGGTGGAGCGGCGAGTCACCCAGCGCTGGATGGGGGCCTCCTCCCACCATCGTGGAATCAAGTTGTCGAGCACGCGACCATAAATGACGCCTCCGTACATATTCTTGGATCCCGGAAACGGTCCTCGCTCAAGAAGACACACGGACCGGCCGGCTCGCGCTATCTCAAGCGCAGCAGCAGACCCGGCGGGGCCAGCGCCAACCACAATGACATCAAACTCAGGCATCAGACCGGAGCCGTTCTCTGCGGATCTTGAGAGGAAACTAAGCGAGCCTGGAGAATCTGCAGCGTCTCATTTGCGTCGGCTACCAACGCTAAATCTGCAAGGTCCATCATGGGGCAATGTTGGTCCAGATTGATGCTGATGATATGAGCAGGCTGCCCTAATCCGGCGGTGTGCTGCACCGCGCCAGATACGCCGAAGGCTATGTAGAGCTCTGGATCTACAACCACTCCGGTGGTGCCAATCTGGCGAGTATGGCCAATCCATCCGCGGTCAGTGATCACTCGCGTAGCTCCGGCGGAGGCATCAAGCAACGCAGCAACCTGAGCCAACTGATCAAATCGCTCAGCCGAATCGAGACCGGCGCCACCGCCAAGGATTCTCGGCGACTCCGAAAGGTCCATGGTAGAGACATCCGGTGGGAGCAGTTCGGTCACCTCGGCGTCTCGAATAACTGACTCGGCTGGAGGCGGGGTGACGAACTGCACCTGCGGGCTAGGGCCATGGGGAGGCGCTACACCGCGAACTCCCGGTTGCAGAGTGACCACAACCGAGCCCGTCACGAGGTGCTCGGCCAAGACACGACCGCCATAGCGAATGGTAGACACGCTTTGAGCGGTGATCTCCATGGCACCCGCCAGGAGCGGTCGCTCAAGGGCTGCAGCGATTCGGGGTGCAAGGTCACGTCCATCTGGGGATGCGGGCAGCAGCACCACAGTCTCGTTACGAAGCAACGGGGCCAAACGTTGCGCCCACTCCCCTGGCGAGAACTCAGGCGTCTCCCAAGCTTGAAGCCAAGTCGCGATTCCAGCGAGTGCTTCTGCAGCTTCGAGGGCACCTTCACCGACGAGCAATGCGCGGCCCTCAGCCTCGGCCACCACCTCGGCGCCACCGCTTGGAAGAACTCCCGCCCGGATGGGAACAAGAGCAAGAGTTGCAGACATGTTTGAAAGAGTAATGCTCAACTCGTGATTCTCCCCAAGCACACGGTGAGCAACCCGACTCATCTCAGCGGATTGCGGCGACGCGATCGGCTGAAGAAATCGCAGCTCCCACTCGCTCGCCCTCGATTACTGCTGAGTGGGCGCGCCGCGGAGCCACTGCGTCCCCGGCTCGATACACGTCTATTCCTGCAGCCTTCAGCTCAAAGTACAGGTCATCTACTGGGTCAGCGGGCAGCGCTAGCACAAGCCAATCGGGCTCTCGGCTGAGCGACTCTCCGGTGGGATGATGCTGAAGCTGAACGGTATGACCCTCAATGCCCATAACACCAGAATTTGTGGTCTGCACAATTCCTTTGGAGCCCGCGCGGATCCACCAGTTCTCCATATCTAAGGTGATTCCCAAGTCCTGGCCGACCACCATGCCAGGGGTGATCACCTCTACTTTGCAGCCACGGTCAGCAAGTAGTTCGGCAACAGAGGTGGCGTGATGAAAACCAATCTCATCGATCACGACAACGTCGCCCTCGGGGTGAACCCTGCCGGACAGAACGTCACGCACATCCACGATCCAGCCAACTCCGCCAGCTAGATCCTCGGGCATCCAGTACGGAGTGGATGGCTGAGCGCCAGTGGCAATGATCACGGTTGACACACCGCGTCGCTCCACCTCCGCGGCAGTTACCGTCAGCTCGTACTCGAACTCAACACCGAGCCGACCGCACTCGTGGAGTTGGTTGCGCACCAGATCACCGAACTCCGCACGGTTGGGCACCGAGGCCGCCAAACGAACTTGTCCACCAGCGGCAGATTCTCGCTCGCAAACCGTCACATGGTGGCCGTTGCGCGCTGCAGCAATTGCCGCTTGCATTCCCGCTGGGCCGGCTCCCACAACAAGCACTTTGCGTCCAACACTCACCGTCTGAGCCAGACCCACACCCTGAGACTCGCGGCCGGTGCGCGGATTCTCGATGCATCCCAACCACCGGTTGAGCCCCATACGCCCCACGCACTCTTGATTGCAAGACAAACACAAGCGGGTGTCATCGGTGAAACCCGCCTTTGCCTTCCGAACAAAATCCGGGTCGGCAATCTGCCCTCGGACGACCCCAACAAGATCACAGAACCCTTCGCTCAGGGCTCGCTCTGCTTGAAGGGGATCTTTGAATCGACCCACACCCACCACTGGCAACTCAACCGCAGCGCGCAATGCCGCCGGAATGAACATGGCATAGCCAGGCGGGATATGCATAGACGCTTCGATCATGAACAGCGAGGCGGTGGCCACACCGATTGAGGTATTGATGTAATCGACCTGCCCGGTGGCTTCCACCATCTTCGCCACTTCAACGGCTTCGTCAATAGTGGTTCCACCCTCGATGAGTTCATCGCCGCAGAGGCGAACTCCGAGAGCCAATTCGGAGCCGATTTCGGCGCGAACTGCTGCAATAATCTCGATCAAGATGCGGGCGCGGTTCTCGAGCGAACCTCCGTAATCGTCGGTGCGCAGGTTTGTAGCGGGTGACAAGAACCCGCGCACGATCGAGGAGTGAGAGCACTGCAATTCCACTCCATCGAATCCACCCTCCACGCAATGCCCGGCGACTAATGCGTACGAGGCAACGATCTGAGCTATCTCTGCTGAGTCAACGGCTTTGGGGACTTCTCGGAAGAGCGGATCGGCAACGGCAGAAGGAGCCCAAACCGGCAGCCGCGAATACATCGAGGAGGCTTGACCGCCGTTGTGATTGATCTGCGCAAAAATCGGCACACGATACCGGTGCACAGCATCAGTTATTCGGCGATACCCAGGAATCACCTCGCGATGAAACCCGTGAATCAGTTTCTCGTAGGGCCAATCGGTGGGATGGGTTGAATGCTCTTCGGTGATGATGAGCCCCGCACCACCCTTAGCTCGCTCGGCGTAGTACGCGGCGTGTTGCTCCGTTGGAAGCCCGCCTTCGGCGTAGTTCGTGAGATGTGCAGAAAAAACAATGCGATTACGCACGGTGACCGGACCCAATTGCAGCGGGGTCCAGATAATCTGCTCAGTCATGGTTCTAACTTAGATCGGGAGCAGGCTCCGACCGAATCAGTGAGACTCGGAGGAGCGACGACGTCCAATCAGAATCGAAGTCAGTCCTGCAACTGAAGACACCGCTGCTGCTGTTCCGCCAGCGACTGCAGCCACTCGCCCCCACAGAACCCGACCTTTTGATCCGTCAAGAAGCCCCGTCACCTTCCGATGCGAATCCACGAGCACTTCGCCAATTGGCTCCAAGCCAAAACCGATGAACTTGCCGTTGCGTACATGTCCGAACATGCCACCGGGCAAAGCAACAGCTACGTCGTCATGGCTTCGGAACATCCCGTTCGCGGACTTAGCTAATTCCACCGCGTTCTGGATCGTTCGTTCAAGTCCCGAACTCGTTGTTGAGATGGTCTCGCTGAGTACCGATGCTGCTGCCATTATGTTTCCTCCTGAGCGACTTCAAAATCCCGACTTTGCCCGTCTCGGGTTCTTATGCACAAGACCCGCCTAGTGAGGGTAGCGGCACAACGCCACAAGTCAACAGGTGAATGTCTAGCGATTCGCTCAGCCCAAGGCAATCGCTGCTCGTCGGCCCTCGAGAACAGCTTCGTAAATCGACCGTGGAGCAACGCAATCCCCCACACTGTTGGCCTGTACGAGCGAGGAATGAGCGAGTTCTAAGCCGAGGGCATCATTTGGCAGGCGGTGACCCGCGTCAATCAAGCCAGCAACAGGGATCGTCTCCATTTTCGCAGAGAAGCGATCCTCAAACGTGGCCAGTTCAGCAGAGATCGAACGAAGCAGCACCCGCAGATGCAGCTGAACTCCGGACTGCAATAAACGAGCGTTCGCAGGCGCAAGATCGCCGGAACGAGCAAGTTCATTACCCGCGATGTTGTCTTGTGTAGCAAGGTGCACTTCCGTCCCGCGAGCAGCGAGCAGTTCCGCAACTGCCACTCCGATGGGTCCGCCGATCGGATCCCAGATCACAATTGGCCCATCGGGCAGGGCTTCAGGGTGATTGAGTGCCTCGACTGCCGTGCGGACCACCGACCCGGGTTGTTGGTCGTAGCTGCGCAATCCATCTCGCCCGCCAACCGCGACAATGACATGACCATTCAGTTCATCGGCGGCGACAGAATGGTTGTTGATGAGTTCAACTCCACTGAGTCGGCACTCGGCCTCAAGCCAATCGACCAACAAAGCCAGGCGCTGCCAGCCCGGACCCTTTGAAGCTGTCCGCACCATTCCGCCAAAGTTTTCAGCGGCTTCAAACAACCGCACCCGGTGTCCGCGAACTGCTGCGACTCGGGCTGCTTCAAGGCCACCGGGACCACCACCTACGACGGTAAGTTCAACTTGGTGCGCAGCCGCAGCCTCGGGGAGCGCATCCTTTGTTTCGTAGCCAGAGAATGGATCTCCCAAGGCCGTCACGATGGGATTGCGATTGTCACGGACCTGACTACGTTGATTCGACAAGGTACAGGGTCGAATTCGCGATGGCTGACCTGCTCGCAACTTGGCCACGAGGTCGGCGTCGGAGATTTGAGCGCGAGTCATCTCGACTGCGTCAGCAACTCCATCTGTCAGCGCCCATTCAGCCTGATCCACATCCACAATCGATCCCTGGGCTGCGACCGCTACGCGATCCTGAGTGGCTGCGCGCACTTGTTCGCGAACTGCTCGGGTGAGTTCCAGGTTGAACCCAGGAGGCGTATGGCCTCCGGGTCGAGTTGCCGACACCGAGTAGATCGATCCTCTCACCACGGTGAGCAGATCGATCGGCCCGAGTTGCGGTTCGCAGGCAATCTCTGCAGCTAACCCGGGAGCTTGCTCTGGGGTGATACCAGCCCAAGGGGCGAGCTCGTCACAGGACAACCGCAGCGCAAGCAGTTTCTCGTTTCCAATCGAGGAGCGAACCACTGTCAGGAGATCGCGCAGAAAGAGTCGTCGATCGCCACCCCACTCGTCTGATCGCTGATTTGTCAGCCCGGACAGGAACTGCCGCACCAGCGAGTACTGACCTGCGTTGATCTCAACACCATCGCAGCCCGATTGCACTGCCAGTTTTGCGGCCTCAGCGAAGCCAGCGATTACTTCGGAGATGTCCTCGAGCTCCATCCACTTGGGAACCTCGCGAGAGTTGACCTCGGGAACTCGTGACGGTGCCCAGAGCTCACGCTGGCTCCAATGAGAAGTTCCTTGGCCACCGGCATGGCCGAGTGCAGCGAGCACCAGCGAACCCTCCGAGGCGCAGGCCTCAACAACGCCGGCCCAGCCCTGTGCACACTGCGCGGCGAGCGGTGCTCGCTCATAAGGCCAATCCGACTCGTGCACCGAGGCCTCTTCAGTAATGATGACTCCGGCCCCGCCGACAGCTCGACGTTGGTAGTACGCAATATGGGCAGCAGAGATGGAACGTCCCGTTCCCAGATTGGTCTCGTGTGGGCCAAAAATGATTCGAGTCGGTGCCTGGACGGGGCCGAAGTCGAGTGGTTCAAGAAGTTTCACTCCCCCACTTTGGCTCAGCTGCGCGGACTCTCCCAAGCCCTCCGAAGTGATCACATGTATCAGGCGCGCTGTCGGCGCGTTGGTCGCAGCGTCACAGGAGAAGGCACGGGAACTCCGGGACGAGAGTGGTCTGCGCTTGAACTCGGCGCAGCGGCCCCGCTCGTTGCCAGTGCAGCTAGATACGGCTCCGCGTTACCAAGCACGCACTCGGGGTCTGGATCGGTGAGTTCCAGACCAACAAAAAACTTTGAGGCCATGCAACCACCCTGGCAGGCGTCATAGCTGCCGCAGCTCGTGCAGGCACCCTCACTCTCGGGCTCGCGCAATGACAAGAACAAGTCCGACTCACGCCACACCCTCGTGAAGCCACCTTCGTTGCGAATATTTCCTGCAAGAAACTCCTCGTGAATCACGAACGGGCAGGCGTAGACGTCGCCAACTGGATCGATGAGACAGACCACCCGGCCAGCGCCGCAAAGGTTCAACCCGGGCAGAGCGTCGCCAAGAGCCGAGAGGTGAAAGAAGGAGTCGCCTGTGAGTACCGTGGGTCGGTCCATGAGCCAGTAATACAGCTCTCGTTGTTGGGCCTGAGTTGGGTGAAGCGCTGCCCAAGAATCGACGCCGCGTCCTGATGGACGGAGTCGGGTGACACGAAGTTGCGCTCCGTAGGCGTCGGCAATCGCTTTGAACTCATCGAGCTGGCTGACGTTATGGCGAGTCACCACCAGACTGATTTTGAACGGGCCGAACTCGGCTGCGGCAAGGTGATCCATGGCCGCACGAGCTGCTGCGAATGACCCCTCCCCTCGAACAAGATCGTTCACCTGAGCGTCTGCACCATCGATCGAAATCTGAATATCGAGATAATCCATTGCTGCGAGGCGCTCCGCGGCAGCAGCATCGATAAACGTTCCGTTCGTAGAGAACTTCACGCCCACCTTGTGCGCAGCGGCATACTCCAGAATCTCGAAGAAGTCGGCGCGCAGCATGGGCTCGCCGCCCCCGATGTTGACGTAAAACACTTGGAGGCGCTCAAGCTCATCGATGACCGCAAAGCACTCCTCGGTGGTCAGCTCCCGAGGGTCTCGACGACCGGAGGAAGACAAACAATGCACGCATGACAAGTTGCACGCGTAGGTCAACTCCCAGGTCAAACAGATTGGGGCATCCAGACCAAACTTGAACTCCTCGACGAGTGGCCGCGTTGCTGCTGGGGGTTGTGCGGGAACCTTGTCTCGTTGCTGCTCAAGCTGCACGAATCATCTCCGAAGTTTCAAGTGTGGCTAACGCGATCAAAAAGCTGGGCCACTTGTCCTTCTCGACCCCAACAGCTTCAAAGACTTGTCGAACGGAATTGTAAGAATCTAACGACTCAACGACGCGCAGCAGATCGGGGTGCTTCAGAAAGGAAAGCTTGCGGGTGTCAAAGCTGTAGGCCAGGGCCCCAAATCGTTCCGGCCGAAGCGACACATTTGGGCTGAGCTGGTAGCTCGCCTCAAGGTCAATCACAAGAACCAACCCTCAGTAGACGCCACACATGCCGTCGATGGAGACTTCCTCGACGAGCAATTCTTCGAGGAGGAGCGGTCCATCTTGGTCTGCATCTACCGGTGTCTGATCGACGAGGAGTTCGGAAGTTCCTTGATCAGTAACTTCGGAGCGTTCATCAATGCTCATATGAGCCTCACATTCTTGTCGGGCGAGTCGGGCAACGCATCAGATAGTACTGCCCGAGGGCTCGCTAGGGATTCAGCAAGCAACTCGTGGAGCACCTGACCGACAGCGGTTGCCGAGATGGACTAGAAGAAGGGGGTTGGCGAAGCGTCAACAACATCGCTTGACGTAACGTACGTCAGAAAATCTAGGGGGACTTTATGCCAACCACGACTCGCGCTGCAGTGCTCTGGGAGACCGGAGCTGACTGGAAGATCGAGGAAGTTCGACTCGATGATCCCAAGGCAAATGATGTGCTCGTCACCATGAAGGCTGCCGGAATGTGTCACTCGGACGACCATGTGGTTACTGGTGACCTCCCTCTGCCCCTCCCCGTGATCGGCGGACACGAGGGCGCCGGCATCGTCGAAGCAGTCGGACCGGGTGTCACTACCTTGGCTCCAGGAGATCACGTCTCGGTGTCATTCATCCCCAGCTGCGGTCGATGCAAGTGGTGTTCCACGGGGCGGCAGTACCTCTGCGACGAGGGAGCCAAACTGTTCGACATCGGCATGATGAGCGATGGCCGCGAAGCTCACTTTGTGAATAACGCTCAGGGGGACTCTCAAGCAGTGGGAAGATTTGCGCAGGTTGGCACCTTTTCTGAACAAATTCTGGTGAGCGAGAACTCACTCGTGAAGGTGGAAAAGGACCTGCCCTTCGGCGTGATTGCGTTGGTCTCATGCGGAGTTGCAACAGGGTTTGGATCAGCTACTGAACGTGCGGGCACCAAACCCGGGGACAACGTTGCAGTAGTGGGAGTGGGAGGCATTGGCATCAACGCGGTCCAAGGGGCTCGCATTGCAGGCGCAAAGCGTGTCATCGCGATCGATCCCATTGAGTTCAAGCGAGAGCAAGCCATGGAATTCGGTGCCACGCACACCTTCTCCTCGATCGAGGAGGCCATGCTCGCCATCCCCGATCTCACTTGGGGCGAGATGTGTGAGCGAGTCATCCTGTGCCCTGGCGTGATGCACGGAGACATGATTGAACCGGCGCTCGGTCTTACCTCGAAGGGTGGCACCCTCGTCATAACGGGGCTTGCCCCGATGCTGGAAAATGATGCTCAGCTGAACGTGTTCATGTTGTCGATGATGAACAAGGAGATCAAGGGAACGGTGTTTGGTTCTTCTAATCCGCGAGCGATGATTCCCCAACTGCTCTCGATGTACCGAGAAGGTGGACTCAAGCTCGATGAGCTCATCACCACTCGCTATAGCCTTGATCAGGTGAATCAGGGCTACGCCGATATGGCCAGCGGACGCAACATTCGCGGCGTCATCGACTTCGCCTGACAACGCTGCACCAAACAAGCCTATGCAAAAAACCTCTGGGCCCGAACTTTTAGACCTGTTGACGACTTCCGTCGTGGGGAGGCGCCGCGAGCTTGAATCAGTGGTGGCGGCGCTCTCTGCCGGACGGCACCTGCTACTCGAAGGGCCTCCAGGAACGGGCAAGTCAACGGTATTACGAGCAGTCGCCGAGGGGACCGGATCTGGATTTGAGTTTGTGGAAGGCAACGCTGAGCTGACCCCAGCGCGACTCGTGGGCAGCTTCGACCCATCGATCGTGCTCGCCGAGGGATACGTAGCAGCGGCGTTTGTAGATGGCCCTTTGCTGTGCGCGCTACGCGAGGGTTCGCTTCTGTATATCGAGGAAATCAACCGTATTCCGGAAGAAACTCTCAACCTGCTCATCACCGTGATGAGCGAAGCCGAACTACACGTGCCGAGGCTTGGACGGGTTGAAGCGCACCCCAGCTTTCGACTTGTCGCCGCAATGAACCCGTTCGATTCGGTGGGGACTGCTCGCATCGCATCTGCGGTATACGACCGCTGCTGCCGACTCGCCATGCGGTATCAGAATGCCGAAGACGAGATAGAGATTGTTCGAGCGGTCGCATCGGCGGCCGCAGCGTACGTTGGTGTAGAGGTAGTGAAGTCTGCAGTCGCGATGGTGCGCGACAGCCGAACCCATAGCGAGATCCGCACGGGATCATCGGTGCGCGGGGCAATAGATTTTGTGATGGTGCTCAAAGAACTCGCAGAATTACGAGGCACCGCCACGCTGGAACCGTCGGTCACGCTCGATGCAGCCATGCTTGCACTCTCTGGGCGTATTCGAATCACGGAGGGCGGATCTCGAACGGCCGAAGAATTGGTAACGGAACTCTGGGAACGACAATTCGGCATCAGGGCTGCCGAGCAGCAGAGCAACCCTGATGCCGCCTCTCAGCAGGGCGCTGCTCAGAAAAAAGCCTGACCCCGCCACCTGGCGGGGGCCGCCCCCAGACTGACGATATAAAAGAAGGTGAAGCGGCGCGATCTGCTGTCAGTGAAGCTGGCAGACGAACCACCTCTCGGCGTGACCTTGCACGGCATCCGCAGTTTGAAAAGATCTCTCCGCAGGTTGGACAGCTTGACTCCGGGGCGTTTGCGGAGTTGCTCGATCAAGAGCCGGATCAGGCGCTCGCGCTCCTTGCGGAGCTCAATGGGGCAACCGATGAGCAACTCCGAAGAACTGCCCAGCAACTCGCCGGACGGGTAGTCGTGGACCTTGCCCGCACGGGTACAACACCAACGAGCGGAGTGGGTCGCCTTGTTTCAACCACAGCAGCCAAGCAGGCGGGCGACCTTGATCTTGATGCCTCACTCGAACCAATTCTTCTCGGCCGAGCAACGAACCTGCCCGTTGCGGCCGAGGACCTTTCGGTTCAAGCTTGGCAGCGCTCAGACACTGCCATGTGTTTGCTTGTCGACCGATCCGGTTCGATGTTTGGTGAACGCTTGGCCGCAGCCGCTGTTGCTGCAGCAGCAGTGGTCTACCGCTCTGGGGCTGACTGCTCGGTCATTGCCTTCGCCGAGGATGCAATTGTCATTAAGGCGCAGCATGAGCAGCGTTCCGCAGAGCAGGTCGTGAGCGATTTACTTCGGTTGCGAGGTTTCGGGGTCACCAATCTTGCGCTTGCACTGCGCGTAGCGGCTCATCAACTTGCCCGATCAACCGCCAAAAGACAGATCACACTTGTGTTGTCGGATTGTCGAGCCACGACCGGAGGCGACCCTGTTGCTGACGCCGCAGCGTTATCGGAAATGGTCATTCTGGCTCCAGTGGACGACACCAAAGATGCGCGCACGCTGGCGGATTATCTGGGAATCAAATGCGCGCCGCTCGCAGGACCCACCACGGTGCCAACGGCACTCGCTGCAGTGTTGCAGTAACTGTTTACCCTGAGCTAAGAAGTTAGAGAGCCGGGAAGGCGTCGGCAGCTTCTCGCAAGTCCTTCTTCGAGATCTTGCCGAGTTCAGCAGTGGGGAACTCGTCCACGAAATAGACCGCTCTGGGTACCTTGAAATCGGCAAGATCCACCTTGCAGGCCTCGATGATCTGAGCCGCAATCGCTTCTTGATCGGCAGCAGGGTCGGCAAGGATCACGAAGGCAACCGGCACCATATCGAGCATCTCATGAGACTTGGCAACAACGGCAACGTCAGCCAAACCCGGCACCGTGCGAACCACATCTTCAACCTCTCGGGCAGAAACGTTTTCGCCACCCACTTTCAAAGCGTCTTTGTCACGGTCCGTGTACTGAATGTTGCCATCGGCAAGCAAGCGGACCATGTCTCCCGTGCGGCCCCAGCCATCCTCGGTAAAGAACTTCTCTGTTGCCTCGGCATTACCGAAGTACTCCCAGAACACCGAGACGCCGCGCACGCCGCGAATCCAGAGCTCTCCAATCTCACCCTCTTTACAGAGTGACCCCGTGTCAGAATCCACAATCAAGAACTCGTAGCCAGGCGACACCTTGCCCATCGCAAGGTCAGGGTACGACTCAAAATCATTTGAATGAATGCAGTGGGTCACCAACTCGGTCATTCCGTAGGCGGCAATCACGCGCATGCCCATCATCTGATCAAGCACCGGCATGATCAAGCCAAAGACTCCTACCTTGACCGTGTGATTCTCGGGGATTCCCGTATCAAAAGCTGCCTTGATCACAAAGGGAATGAGCGAGATATGGGTAACCGAATGCTTTGCAATCACATCCCAGAATCGACTGGCCGAGAACTTGGGCTGTAAAACCACGGTTCCGCCCACACCCAACACCGTCCAGATAGCCCAACTCTGAGTATTGACATGAAAGAAGGGCAACGAGGCGAGGTAGATGTCATCTGCACCCATGTCGATGTTGGTTGGGTTGACTTTGCCAGCCCACAACATGTTGGCGTGAGTATGCACAACGGCCTTTGGCTTCGAGGTTGTGCCCGAAGTAAAGAGCACTCCTGCTGGCAACATTGGGTCGGGTGTGCGTGTGGGTGCATCGGCGGAATCGCCCTCGAGCACTGCAAATGATTCCCGCCCATGTGCGAGTTCTTCTTCAGTTGCAGCTAGGCCTGAGTTGTCTTCGGTGACCACAATCCAGCCCAGATCTGGGCCTGCCTCAGCTACAAGGGTTGCAAACTTTGGCTGCGTAATCGCACCAACGCACGAAGTCTGCTCAATGAAGTAGCTCACTTCGCTGCGCACACTGCGCGTATTGGTTGTCACTGCTATTGCGCCTACCCGGGCACACGCGTACCAAGCAATAACTCCTTCGGGGCAGTTCTCGGCATGGATCAATACCATGTCGCCGATACCTACTCCCTTGGCGTGAAGCCCGGCCGCCACCTTCTTGGTGGCCTCTGCGAACTCTGCGTAGGTCCACGTGCGATCGCTGCCGTCTTTAGGCTCCCAGATCAAGAACGGGTGCTCGGCGCGATTCTCGCCCCAATGGTCGATCATCCAAGGTATGTCTTGACCACCAAACTGGTAGGCCGCCACTGCTGCTGGATTAAATGATTCGGGCTGCGTCATGTTGCTGACGATACGTCAGATCTTGCTCTCGAGAGAAACTAGATACCCCGCATGAATGTGGTTGAGGAATCGCTCCACTGCTTGTACTGCGTTGACGGTACGAAAACTCGAGAAGATCTCGAAGGCGTGCTGCGCACCATGAAGTTCCGCATACACAACTGGGTTCCGAGAGGTGTTACTCAGGGCTGCAACAAAGTCGCGGGCGCCCTCCACCGGAACCAGAACATCCTTATCGCCGTGAATCACCATCATGGGAGGGGCCTCATCAGTAATGCGATCAATGGGCGAGTACGCAGCCCAGGCATCGGGCTGATCATTGATGGTGACCCCCATAACTGTCTTGGTGAGCAGGTCGGTAAATTGCTTGCCGTTATAGCCCTGTCGATCCGTCAGGTCGTACACGCCATAGAACGGCACGGCAGCTTGGACCGAGGTATCAGCATCTTCGAAACCAGGCTGCAAGGCAGGATCCTGCTGAGTCAGGGCAACAAGCGCGCACAGATGACCTCCGGCTGAGCCACCGGTGACCACAATAAAGTTGGGGTCAACGTTGTACTCCTCGGCATGCTCGCGAATCCATACCAGCGCTCGTTTGCAGTCCACCAAGTGTCCCGGGTATTTCACCTTGGGGCTCAACTGATAGTCGGCGTTGAACCCCACCCATCCGCAGGCCGCAAGATGGTTGAGTAGGGGAATCCCTTGCTCGTCTTTCGAGCCAAGCACCCAGGCTCCCCCATGAATCTGCAGCACAGCAGGCCGCTTCTGTTCGGGCACTGGGTCATCAAGTGGCGTATACACATCTAGCTTCAGCTTGACCGACTTGCCCGTGCTCGTGGTGTGCTCGCTAAAGACAATGTTGCGTTTGATCCGCCGACGATTCGACCCATTCAATATCGGCAGCAAGGCTCCCAGACGCACCGATTGCGGGGCAGCGAGCAGTTCCGCTTCAGGCAAGAGGGTGCTGAGTGCAGCATCTAATTCCTCTGCCGATTGCTGGCCTTGGCGGATCAAACCAATTGCACCGACACTCGCAGCGACGGTGAGTCCAAGCCCAACCCATCCGCTTGGCCGAAGCAATGACTCAGATGCAGCATCGACTCCTGAGGATCGATCGGCCCGATCCCGCATCGCACCGACGAGTTGCTTCGCAGTTCTTGTCGCAGTCATTGCCAAGAAGATTGGGGCCGCCTCGCTCACTAACCAAGCAGCAAAAAAGGATGGGACGGTAAGCGTGGGACTGTGTTTCTTGGGTCGATACGCGTTGACTACGAGTGCTGAACGAAGCAGTCCTTGTCGAAACAACGCACGACTACGACGGACTTGGTGATGCTCGCTCAGAACTCGTGGCATAGCACTTCAGTCTTGTACCGGAACGTACTTGCCACAAGCTGAAGTCAATTTCACGATGCATGGCAGTTCAATTCAGGGAAGAATAGGGAGATCAGGGAGGCCACGGCCCTAGACGAAAGGTAACAATATGGAGCGATTGTCTGGCATGGATGCCACCTTCCTCTACCTCGAGACTCCTGCAGGCCATATGCACGTTGCCATGGTCGGCATCTACGACATCTCGACCATGGTGGGTGGGTACTCCTTCGAGAAGTTCCGAACCCACATCGAGTCACGACTTCAATCGGTGCCACCATTTCGGCGTCGCCTTGTAGAAGTCCCATTCCAGTTCCATCACCCCGTCTGGATTGAAGACCCTGATTTTGATCTCGACAATCACGTGCGCAGAATCACTGCACCCGAACCTGGAGGACGCCGCGAACTTGGACAGGTGGCTTCCGAAATTGCTTCCGTGCCTCTTGATAGATCCCGTCCGCTCTGGGAAGCCTGGGTGATCGAAGGACTCAAGCAGGACCGGGTTGGTTTCGTCGTCAAAGTGCACCACGCTGCAATTGACGGTGCATCGGGAGCGGAAATCATGACGGCGCTGTATGACATTTCCCCCGAGGCTGAACCCATCGAAGCCGTAGATACGCCACCTGATCGCGTACCGAATGAGTTTGAGTTGCTGTCCTACGCAACGTTTTCAAAGCTTCGGCGAGCCCGAGCTGTGTTGCCATTGATTAGCCGCACGATCCGGTCCGTCACTCACCTCGTCAGCAACATCATCGACCCTGCAATGAAGCACGGCGGGGTTCCGCTCTCGGCCCCTCGCACTCCCTTTAACCAATCCATTGGCCCCCGTCGCTCGGTAGCATTTGCGCGAATCTCGCTACCAGAAACCAAAGCCGTCAAAACAGCACTGAACGTCAAGATCAACGACGTGGTACTCGAGGTTTGCTCGGGGACACTGCGTCGCTATCTGCTTGAACACGATGCGCTTCCCGATGAACCGTTGCTTGCGGTCTGCCCTGTCTCAGTGCGAGTAGAAGAGGAGATGGGCACCCAAGGGAACATGGTCTCTGCCATTTTTGCCTCACTAGCCACAAACGTGGACTCCGCCGAGGAACGACTCGAAATCATTCGTCAAAGCACCGAGGGGGCTAAGGAAGACCACAACGCCATCGGCGCTCGCACCTTGACTGATTGGGCCGAATGGGCGGCGCCGCGCACGTTCGGTTTGGCTGCGCGGTTCTATAGCTCGATGAATCTGGCGAATCAGCACCGCCCGATTCACAATCTGGTCATCTCGAATGTTCCTGGGCCTCCCTTCCCGCTCTATCTGGCTGGCGCGGAACTTGTAGCTGCGTACCCCATGGGTCCGATCATGGATGGGGCCGGACTCAACATCACGGTGCTGTCCTACCGAGATCACATCGATATTGGGTTCTTGGCTGATGCAGACCTTGTCCCCGATATCTGGGAAGTAGCAGCACAAGTCGAACCAGCCTTCGAAGAACTCAAGCAGGTAGCTGGACTGAGCGACCCAACCATCACGAAGTCCGCAGCTCCGGTTACCCAAACCTCGCAGGCGCCATCCGTGGACCTTCGTAATGGCTCTACCGCTGATGCCACCGCCTCGGCACAAGCTACGCCGAAGAAATCTGCGACATAGAAACTGGCTGCCGAACTCAAGAACAAGTAGTCGGGCTGCAACCAACTCTGCAACATGTTCTAGTTTTATTGGGTGCCTTATAACATTGCAGACCTGTTCGAACACACGGTTGACGTTCTTCCAGACCGGATTGCCCTAGTCGACGGCGAGAGCCGCCTGACGTATCAGCAACTTGACGACCGAGCCAACGCTTTGGGACACCACCTTGCGAGCTGTGGCGTACGCAAAGACGACCATGTCGGTATCTACGCGCAGAACTCACATGAATGGCTAGAAGCCATGCTGGGTTGTCTCAAGATTCGGGCAGTTCCCATCAACGTCAACTACCGATACGTCGAAGACGAACTCTCCTACCTGATTGGCAACGCTGAGCTCGTGGCCTGCATCTTCGATCAGGAATACGCCGATCGGCTCAGTGCGGTTGCCGGCCGCTCCCCCAAGCTCCAAACCTTTGTGCACATTGAAGACGAGTCCGGTGCCGAGGTTGCGGGATTGGGCTCGGTTTCTTTCTCCGACGCAATTGCAATGAGCTCTCTGGAGCGCGACTTCCCGGAGCGTTCCGGCGACGACATTTACGTCATCTATACGGGCGGCACCACAGGCATGCCAAAGGGTGTGATGTGGCGTAGCGAAGATATTTTCTTTGCGCTCGGCCAAGGAATCGATGCCCTCACCGGCGAGCGCGTCAGCAGCGAATACGAACGGGCCGAGCAAGCTGCGCTCAGTGAAACTCCGCTGATTTTCTGCATCATTCCTCCGCTGATGCATGGGGCGGCGCAGATCGCCACCCTGAGTCAATGGTTCTTGGGCAGCACGCTCGTTGTTGTTCGCAAGTTCGACCCCGAAGAAATCTGGACTTTGTTCGCCGATGAGGGTGTCAACTCGGTACTCATTACCGGAGATGCCATGGCTCGGCCGCTCGTTGATGCACTTGATGCGGAGCCAGAACGCTGGGACCTCTCGCAGCTCATCTCCGTGTCATCAAGCGCCGCCCTGTTCTCGCAGTCGGTCAAAGACCGCTACCTAGATCAGTTCCCAAACCTGATCATCACCGACTCGATTGGTTCAACAGAATCGGGTTTCAATGGTCTGACCTATGCGAGCAAAGGCGCAAAGGCCACTGCTGGGGGTCCAACCGTTGCAGCGGGACGCGATGTGGTCATTCTCGATGAGGAACTGAAGATTATTCCCGATGGGGATCACCGGATCGGCAAGTTGGGCCGTGGGGGCAACATCCCGCTGGGCTATTACAACGACCCCGTGAAAACCGCCGAGACGTTTGTGGTTGCCGCCGACGGCAAGCGCTATGCAGTATCGGGCGACTCAGCGCAGTGGGCTGGGCCAGGTCAGATGACCATGCTCGGCAGAGGCTCTGTCTCGATCAATTCTGGTGGAGAAAAGATTTTCCCCGAGGAGGTCGAACAAGCCCTCAAGGCACACCCAGCAGTGTTTGATTGCACAGTCATCGGCGTGAGCGACGAGCGTTGGGGGCAAAAAGTTGCCGCCGTGGTTCAGTTCCGCCAAGGGCAAACTGCCACTCTTGTGGACTTGGTTGACCACACGCGTACTCATATTGCCGGATACAAGGTGCCTCGCGAACTTCATGTGGTCGATGTCATTTTGCGTTCCCCATCTGGCAAACCCGATTACCGATGGGCGAAGGAACTTGCAGAGTCGGGCAGAGCGAAAACCGAGGGCTAAACATCTCAGGGGGCATCACTCCAGGACGGATTCAAGTTCGCTCTGAGCTTGCTCCCACTCTTGGAGTAGAAGGTCTGCAGTTGCCTTGGCAACGTCGAGGTCCTCGGCAAGTTGCCGAACCCGTGCGTGATCATCGTATATTTCTGGGTCTGCGAGCTGAGCCGAGAGTTGCGAGGCTTCGGTCTCTGCTGCCTGTATTGCTCGCTCAAGCTTTTGCACGTGCTGCTTTAGAGCTTTGGATGCTTTCTGCTTAGCTTGGCGCTCCTCGGCAGTCAGACGACGCGTCTCGAGTTTGTTCGTTCGTTTGCCGACCGTCTGGGTAGGCGAACCCGAGCCGCCCCGCAAGGGTGTACCTGCCGTTGCGGACCCTGCAGCGGCGGTCACTCCAGAGGGTGCAAGGACAGCCTCATCTACCTCGGGGTGAAAGATCACTCTGCCCTCGCGCACCTCGAGCAGCGAGTCAGCCACCGATCGAATCAGATAACGATCATGTGTCACGAGCAGCACCGTTCCCGGATAGGCAACGAGTGCATCTTCAAGCACGTCGCAACTCGGCAGATCAAGATGATTGGTGGGCTCATCTAATACCAGCAGGTTGACGGGATTCACCATGATTCGCGCAAGTGCCAATCGAGTGCGCTCGCCGCCAGACAGGTCTGCAATTCGGCGATCCACTGATTCGCCGCGGAATCCAAAACTGCCCAAAACTGAGCGCAGGTTGCGACCATGCTCATCTCCGACTGCTGCTCGAAACTCCTCAAGAACAGTTGCCTCGAATCGCAAAGAATCCACCTGATGCTGAGCGAACTCCGCAATATCGACGTTGTTACCGATTTCTACTTCGCCCGACATTGCTGGGATCTGGCCGAGCAGCAGTCTCAATAAGGTTGTCTTGCCCGCACCGTTTGGCCCAATGAGTGCCAGCTTCTGCCCACGCTCAACAATCAGATCAATATGTTTCAGAACAGCTTGACCGTCAAAGCCCACGCTTGCGTCACGGGTTTCAACCACCACTCGGGCCGATCGCTGTGGCGGTGGAAAACCAAATCGAGCCACCAAATCTTTGCGCTCTGGGGGTTGCAGCCGTTCGAGTTTCTCGAGTGCCTTCACTCTGCTTTGCACTTGCCGCGCTTTGGTTGCTTTGTAGCGGAATCGCTCGATGAACCGTTCCGTAGACGCAAGTTGTTTTTGTTGCGCCGCTGCCGCGGCCTCTGCAGCGGCGAGGCGCTCCTCGCGCTGCACGATGAACTCCGCAAACCCGCCGACGTACTCAACGGCCCGGCCGTGTGAGACCTCGACCACGCGCTCGGCTACGGCGTCAAGAAAATCACGGTCGTGTGAAACAAACAGAATCGCTCCAGACCAAGAGGCTAGATGTTGCTCAAGCCACGAGACGGACTCAACGTCGAGGTGATTGGTGGGCTCATCAAGTACTAACAAGTCAGGCGCGGAGAGCATCAGGCGAGCCAACGCCACACGCATCCGCCACCCACCCGAAAGGTCCTGAACGGGCCGGTCGGCGTCGGAACTCGAGAATCCCAATCCGGCAAGCACCTGCCGAGCTTCGGCTTCTACCCCGTAGCCGCCCAGCGTTTCAAAGTGGTGTTGAGCTGTGCCGTAGGCATCGAGTGCAGCGGATTGTGCCTCGGGGTCGGGGTGTGCTCCAGCCGGCCCCGTCTCTGCCACCTCATCGGCAAGGCGAAGGAGTTGCTTTTGAAGATCCGTCACATGAGCGGCGCCGCGAAGCACTTCCTCGATGACCGACCCATGCACTTGTTCGGTCAGTTCCTGAGGCAAATAGCCGATACGGGTGTCTTTACCCACATGGACTTCTCCAGAGTCGGCACGTTGTTCGCCAACGATGATTTCCAGCAGGGTCGTTTTTCCAACACCGTTGCCGCCAACAAGTGCAACGCGCCGGCCGGGCATGAGCTTAAAGGTGACCCCCTCGAACAGAGTCCGGCCACCGAAAGATTTTGTCAGGCCAGAAACAGTGATCATCGAACCGGCAGGTTACCGCTACTGCTCAGGGTCGACGCCAGAGCAGCAGCGGCAGCACGTCAGTAGCACCAGCACTGCGCAGCCCTTCGGCTACGACCGTCATGGTCCACCCCGAACGCAGATAATCATCAACAACTAGACAAGGGCCGTTGGGCAGATCAGTCCCGTCTGCTTGGCCGAACGAAAACGCTTGGAGCACATTTGCGGCCTGAGTGGAGGAGTTCTCCATTCGTGATTGCGGGGGTGCGTCGGGCTCTACACGTTGGACTGCTGCAACGAATTCTAACTTTCCAAGGGACCCAAGCGCCGCTGCAAGACCCTCCACGAGCAGCGGTCGGGTCCGCGAGGGGATCCAGGTAATCCAGGTAGGACGCTGTTGCCAAGGCCACGCTTTGAGCACTGCAGTAAGTCCGGCGATTAATTCCTGAGTGGGTGGCTGGTCTGGTCCGGAAAAAACTGGGGCCACGACCTCTGACCACCCCGGATCCGTGCCGAATGCGAGTGCCCTGCCAACGAGTGCCCGTTTGTCGGGAGCGATGTTGCCTCGACGGCCAGCAATACCTCGCGGCCACTGTTTGCGGGGCTCAATCGCCACCGTGACTCCTCGCAAGAACTCAAGCGCTGCTGCGCTCTCAAGCGGATTTCCCGAATCACTTTGGAGCGTTTGGTCCTGACCCGGTGCTTGGCCCGTGCAGTGATCGCAGCGACCGCAGTCTGTAGCTGCCAGATCATCAAGTTGCTCTCGCAAGAATCGCAATCGGCAACCTGGGGACTGCTGATAGTCGCGCATGGCACCCTGTTCGCTTCGGCGCGCAGCGGCGAGTTGCTCATAGCGTTCGGTGTCGTACTCCCAGAGGTTCTCGGTTTTTCGCCAGCGTGAACCCTCAAAATCGACTGCACCCTCAACGTCAAGAACTTTGAGTAGCGCCTCTAGGCGACCTCGACGAAGGTTCACCAGCGCCTCAAGCTCCATCACGGTAAGGGGGCCCTCTGAGCCAAGAACGGTGAGTACCTGTTCAACCACTGCTTGTGGCGGCATAGCAGTAGAGGCAAAATAGGCCCAGATATCCTCTTCGGTGCTCGTTGGCAGCAGCACAACCTGAGCCTGAACCAGCCCGCGCCCAGCGCGGCCGACTTGCTGGTAATAGGCAATCGGAGAAGATGGTGAGCCAAGGTGAATCACATATGCCAGCCGAGGATTGTCGTAACCCATCCCGAGCGCCGAGGTGGCAACCACACAGGTAAGCGAACCGTCATCAAGCGCTGCTTCAGTCGCCTCACGCTCAGCAGTGGGAGTGCTTCCGGTATAGGACTGAACCGATACTCCCGTACTGGCCAAAAACGCAGCAGTTCGCTCGGCTTCTGACACCGTGAGGCAGTACACAAAACCCGGGCCGGAATGAGACTGAACCCAACTTGCAATCCAGGCCAGGCGTTCGGCGGCAGTAGCAATCTTCAACACGTAAAGATGCAGGGTTGGTCGATCTAGAGAGCCGCGAAACGTGAGCGTATTACTACCAATCTGTGCAGCAACATCAGCCCCGACTCGGTGGTTTGCCGTGGCGGTTGCCGCCAGTACCGGCGTGTCAGGAGCCAAGCCAGATAACACGTCTGCGATGCGGCGATAATCGGGCCGAAAGTCATGACCCCAATCAGAGATGCAATGCGCCTCGTCTATCACGAGAAGGCCAATTCTTGCTGCAAGACTGGGTAACACATCTTGTCGAAATCGGGGGTTATTGAGCCGCTCCGGTGAGATCAGCAACACATCTACCTGATCGCTGCGAATCAGTTGCTCGATTGACTGCCAATCCTCACTGTTCGAAGAGTTGATGGTGACTGCTCGGATTCCTGCGCGCTCGGCTGCTGCCACTTGGTTACGCATGAGTGCCAGAAGCGGCGACACCACCAAGGTGGGACCCGAGCCCGCTTGGCGCAAAAGTTGCGTCGCAATCCAATACACCGCTGACTTCCCCCAGCCCGTGGCCTGCACCAACAGAACCCTGCGGTGATTCTGAACAAGCTCAACAATTGCTTCAAGCTGATCTGCCCGCAGGGTTGCTTCGGGGCCAGCTAAGTCTCTGAGTAGCCGCGAGGCTGCTCGCTCGAAGGGCTCGACTCCCAAGGACTCTGCTTCGAAGCTCAGCGCGTTCCCCACTGATACGTCTGCTTTCGTAGGCTGAGATACATGATCGTCTCGGTAGACAACACGCCAGGAATCTGGCGTATTTGATCGTTGAGAAGAGCGAACAACGCGTCGTCATCGCTGACAACTACCTCGGCAAGAAGGTCAACCGACCCAGCAGTCACTACTAGGTAATCCACTTCTACAATTTTTTCTAGCTGATCGGCAACGTCTCGAACGTTTCCATCAACCTTGATGAGCACCATTGCTTGGCGACTCAATCCGAGTTGCATCGGATCTGTTACCGCAACAATCTGCATGGCCTGCTGATCGAGCATGCGCTGAACCCGTTGGCGAACTGCAGCCTCGGACAGACCAACCTCTTTTGCTAACTGCGTATACGGACGACGCCCATCGCGTTGCAGCAGACGCAGCAATGCACGATCAAGAGCATCAAGAGATTGTGACGGCATTAAATCCTCCCTTCCAACGAGCACCAGAAGCAACACGCTAGCGAACAACTCCGGCAAGAATCGCCAGAGTTAATGACCGCCAGTAAACAAGCTCATTGCCCGATCGGCAACGGTTGCTGGCCTGCGGCGCCGCCGCTCGGAGGAATCGGCAAAGCCTGCAAGGCGCCGGCCAGCTTCTACACCGAGCCACCTGAGTGGTTCCGGCTCCCATTGGCGCGATACATGACCAACCCAGGGCAGATGTACCAATTCGGAGTCAACTCCCAGCACCAAATCCGCCAAGGTACGACCGGCCAGATTGGTTGTAGATAATCCGTCTCCTACATAGCCACCAGCAGATCCCAAGCCGCTGGCGGGATTGAAATGGATCGAGGCTGTCCAATCGCGTGGCACTGCGAGCGGGCCACCCCAAGAATGCGTTATGACGGCATCTTTCGTGACCGGAAACAGTTCATGAAGAACCGAGGCGAGGGATGCAAATATTCCCGAATCAGAATCGAATCGGTCCTGCACTGCAGAACCAAAGTGGTAAGGAGCACCGCGACCACCAAAGGCAAAGCGGCCATCGGCTGTTCGTTGGCCATAGATCAACAAATGCCGGCCGTCCGTAAATGTCTCACGCGAAGCCAATCCGATCTCTTGCCACATCTCAGGTGATAATGGCTCGGTGGCAATCATGAGCGAGTAGAGGGGTAAAACCTTGCGCCGCTGTTGTGGCATCAGTGGGGTATAGCCCTCGAGGCATTGCAGAACTACCTCGGCGGCGACTGAGCCCTGATTTGTCTGCACCTTTCGGGGGTTGATCGAGGTCACCCTGCTGCGTTCATAGATTTTCACCCCAGCAGATTCAACACCTCTAGCCAAACCGCGAACTAGTTTCGCCGGCTGCACCGCTGCACAATGCGGGGTGAACACTGCACCCAAAACACCTGGAACTCGAACGCGCTCTGCAACCTGCTCTGTTGTCAGCCAACGAGAATCCTCATTGCCAAACCCCCAAGACCGCTGATGCTCAACTTGGGCCTGCAAACGTGGCACGTGTGCCGGGTTCGTGGCCAAAGATAAGGTTCCGCCACGAGCAAAGTCTGCTTGAATCCCTAGCTCGGTTACGGTGCGCTCAACCTCGCTGACGGTGTCGATCATTGCCCGAAATTGAGCAGTGGCACTTGCCCGCTTACCTGCAGGCGACGGGCTCTTACTGATTTCGGCTAGCTGATCCAAAGATGCTGGAAACAGTGCCGAACACCAACCGCCGTTGCGGCCGGAGGCACCAAAACCACATATCTCGGCTTCGAGTACCACAATGCGAAGCCCTGGGGACTGAGCGTTAAGATAGTGCGCAGCCCACAGGCCAGTGAGGCCACCGCCCACGATGACCACATCGGCGGACGCGTTCTCAGACAGAGAAGCCCGCGGGCTGAGGTCATCCCCACAAGAGTCCAGCCAGAAACTCCGAGAGCGGTACTCGCTCAGCGCGTTGCCCACCGTTAGCGCGTCAACTCGGCCGCAAACTCGGCGAACGCATGCACGTAGCGATCAATGTCTTCGTCCTCATGTTGCACCGAGAGAGTCCATTGCTCTTCGTCTCCCGGAGTCATGAACACGCCACGGTTAACCATCCACGGGTAGCTGGCCTCATAGATACTCAGATCAGTTTCCAGAAAATCTCGGTAGCTGGTCAAGGGTTGCGAGCGGTATGAGACGCACCCTTTGCAGCCAAGATCTACCGTATGAGCCGGGAGTTGGTACTCATCAATGATCGATTGAATCCCACTCGCTAGGCGAGCCCCGAGCCTGTCGAACTTTGCATAAGCCTCGGCGGTGAGAACCTGCGTGAGTGTTGCGAGTCCTGCAGCTACCGAAAGTGGGTTGCCGTTGTAGGTGCCCTGATGTGCCGCACCTTGATTGATCTGATCCATGATGTCGGCCCGGCCACCGAATGCCCCAAGCGGAGTGCCTCCACCGATAGATTTTGCCCAGCAGGCTAGGTCGGCCTCAACCCCAAATCTTTGCTGAGCGCCACCCTCGGCGATGGTTCCGCCACACTTCACCTCATCAAAGATCAGGATGACGCCGTAACGGGTGCAGATCTCACGCACTTGTTCTAGGTACCCGGGCTGCGGAACCACGATCCCGATGTTCATCATCACTGGTTCCATGATGAGCGCCGCAATCTGGTTACCCTCGGTCTCGAACAGGCGCTCGAGTGCAGGTGCGTCATTAAATGGCACCACACGAATCCACTGAGACATTCCAGCGGGCACGCCCTTGGACTTGGGAGTAGCAACCGGTGCATCGCGTCCACCCATCACGTCGGCCCCGGGCAACACCGAATACATCAGTTGGTCTACGTGGCCGTGATAGGAGCCTTCGATTTTGGCAATGACATCGCGGCCCGTGGCGGCACGAGCAACGCGAATAGCCGTGCTCGTGGACTCTGTGCCGGAGTTTGTAAATCTCACTTGGTCAACCGAGAAGCGTCTGCAGAGTTCCTCTGCCAGCGCAACAGTATTTTCTACCGTGACTGCAAAGTGCGTTCCCGACTGAGCCGCAGTGGTAATCGCTTCGACAACCACGGGGTGGGCGTGGCCAACCGCCATGGTCCCAAACCCGTTGTGAAAGTCAACGTATTCATTGTTGTCCACATCCCAGACCTGGGCACCCTTGCCATTTCGCAAATACACCGGGTAGGGGTCACCCAACTGAAAGCTTGATGCAACCCCTCCTGGCATCGAGTGAAGCGCTCGCTCATAGAGCGCCTTTGATGCTGCGGTGCGAGCGAGAAGTTTGGGCATCTCCTCAGCCGCAATCTGCCGAGCTCGCGCACTGAATTCACTTTCAACTGAGGAGCTCACCACTTCACCATCACATGCTTGAGTTCGGTGTAGTGCTCAATTGCGTATTGGCTCATGTCTTTTCCGTAGCCTGACTGTTTGAACCCACCATGGGGCATCTCTGGAACAAGTGGAATGTGATCATTGACCCAGACGGTGCCAAAGCGCAGTCGCGCGCTTGCCTGCATCGCAGTTCCAACATCAGAAGTAAACACAGATGCCGCCAGGCCATAATCACTGTCATTTGCCATCTGGATTGCTTGCTCTACGCTGCTGGCTCTTTGCACGGTCACAACCGGCCCAAACACTTCGCGCTGCACAATCTCTGAGCGCTGATCGACTCCGACCAGAACAGATGGCTCGTAGTAGAACCCGTCACCTGACCGGGTCGCCCCGCCCGTTACGGCAACCGCGCCCTCGGCACAGGCACGCTCAACGAAGCCACTCACGCGATCGCGTTGAGCGCGAGAAATCACGGGGCCGAGTTCTGTGGACTCATTCCCGGTAGGGCCAACAACGAGCGAGCGAGCCGCCTCTACGATTGCATCGACTGCCTCATCATGAACCCCATCGGCCACAATTACTCTTGCTGCTGCAGTGCAATCCTGCCCCGCGTTCCAGAAGGAGCCGACCTTGATTGCCTCAGCCACCTGTGCCAAGTCAGCATCGTCAAAGACCAGCACAGGCGCCTTACCGCCAAGTTCCAGGTGGACTCGTTTGAGTGAGTCTGCAGCTGCTCGGGCGATGGCTTTGCCGGTACCTACCGAACCTGTTACCGAGATCATGTCGACAAGCGGATGGGTAGTGAGTGCCACGCCGGTTGTAGCACCGTCTCCGCACACAAGATTGAACACTCCTGGTGGAAAGACATCTTGGGCGATCTCAGCAAGCAACAGCGAAGACATGGGAGTGAGATCAGACGGCTTCAGCACCACGGTGCAACCAGCAGCCAATGCTGGGCCGAGCTTCCATGCTGCCATCATGAGCGGATAGTTCCAGGGAGTGATCGAAGCAATCACGCCCACTGGCTCTCTGCGCAACATTGAGGTAAAGCCCTGCATGTATTCACCCGCAGCCTGAGTCTCCATCGTGCGGGCAGCACCAGCAAAGAACCTGAAGCAATCGGCAGTGGCAGAGATCTCATCTCCTGTGGCCGAAACTGGCTTGCCGGCGTTGAGCGACTCAACCGCAATCAGGTCCTCGGTTCGTGCCTCGATCAGGTCGGCCAACTCGAACATAGCTGTTGCGCGCTCCAACGGTGTGGTAGCGCTCCAAGAGACAAACGCCTGTGCCGCGGCAGTAACCGCAGAGTCCACGTCCTGTGCATCCGATAGCGGAGCAGTAAAGATTTCCGAACCTGTTGAGGGATCCACCACGGAACTCATCTGACCAGAACCTGATGGCCGCCAACCTCCCCCGATGAAGTTTTCGTTTCTTAGTTCCATATTTGGCATCATTGCTCCCCTAGAAGTTCTAAGTTGCGTGCAGTTAGATCAGAGTTCATGCAGAACTCTTGACGCTGCTGAAGCTAGTTTTACAAGAAAACCGTTGTAAAAGATTTATTTCTCTACTGATACCGCAAGAACTGGTATAGGTGAACACGAATGACAGAAGCACTCGACGGCGGTGGGGGAATCCAAGGCAACAGTGATGCAGTAACTGCCGCCTCCGATGTAGTGATTCGTTTAGAAAACGTGGTCAAAAAATTTGGTGAGTACACCGCAGTTGAATCTGCAGATTTTGATATTGCCGAGGGTGAGTTCTTCTCCATGCTTGGTCCCTCGGGTTGCGGAAAGACCACCACTCTGCGAATGATCGCTGGGTTTGAACAACCCACCTCTGGGCGGATCCTGCTCGATGGCGTGGACGTGTCACAGACTCCGCCACACAAGCGCAACGTCAATACTGTGTTTCAGAACTACGCGCTGTTTCCGCATATGTCGGTGTTCGACAATGTTGCATTCGGCCTTCGCAACTCCAAAGTTCCCGAAGTTGAGGTCACCAAGCGAGTCACTGAGTTGCTCGAGATTGTTCGGCTACCTGAGTATGCGAAGCGACGCCCCAATCAACTCTCGGGTGGGCAGCAGCAACGCATTGCCCTTGCCAGAGCACTCGTGAATCTTCCCAAAGCACTGTTGCTTGATGAGCCACTTGGCGCACTTGACCTGAAATTGCGCCAAGCAATGCAGCTTGAACTCAAGCGAATTCAGCGAGAGGTGGGCATTACCTTCATCTTTGTCACGCACGACCAGGAAGAAGCCCTGACCATGTCAGATCGCATCGCGGTGATGACCAATGGCCGCACCGATCAGATCGGCACTCCAACTCAGATTTATCACCAGCCCACCACTGCGTTTGTGGCTGGGTTTATCGGCACAGCCAACCTTCTGCCCGTTACGGTCCGAAGCCAAGAGGCAAGCACGGTGACGGTGGACTCACGCACGGGCGCACAGTTCAGCGTTCCGAGCGGTGACCGCAACTATCTGCCCGGATCCGATGTCACGCTGATGATTCGCCCTGAACGACTCGTCCCCAGTTTCGCCCCCGTAGATGGGGTGGCGGGCGGCAGTATTCCCACCACCGTGACCAGCCTTTTATTCCAAGGGCCTGTCGTGCGCTGCGAGGTGCAGACTGATATGGGCTCAGCCCTGGTTGCCCACCTTGGCCCCGAGGATGACCCAGCGCGGCTGACAGTTGGATCCCGAGTCGATATGACCTGGGCCTATGACGGCGCCTACCTAGTGCCCGAGGCAATCAACCCTGAAGATGCCGGAATGACACCAATCGATACCGGTGAGGAAGAAATCTAGAGCTATGCCCAATTCCATTCAGACAGAAACGAGAGCACAGTGACAAATCGTAAAACTCGAATCCAGCCCTCTGCTACCCAAGCAACCAAGGCGGACCTGAGCAGGCGCAAATTCCTGGGAACCTCTGGTCTGGCTCTGGGCGGTCTTGCGCTTGGCCCCGCGATCCTCGCTGCCTGCAGCGGTGGGAGCAGCAGCAGCGACTCCTCCTCTGCTAGCGATGAACTCTGGTTCGAGAACTGGACGCTCTACATCGATAAGCCCGATGGCGATTTGTACGGCAAGGGCGGCACACTTGACTCGTTTCAGAAGGCCTCGGGGCAGAAAATCAAGTACACCGAAGGCATTAACGACAACAACGAGTACTTCGCCAAAATTCAGCCGCTGCTGTCGAAGGGCAAGCCCATTGGCCCCGATATTTTTGCGCTCACCTTCTGGATGGCAGGCCGCCTCGTAGACCTCGGTTGGGTGGAAAAGCTTCCACTCGACAAGATCCCGAACTCATCAAACTTGATCGAGGCACTCACCAAACCGCCATCGGACCCCACGGGTGCGTACTCACTGCCTTGGCAGGCGGGCATGGCTGGCATCGCGTACAACAAATCCGTCACCGGACGCGAGTTGACCTCGATAGACGACTTGTTTGATCCTGCGTTCAAAGGCAAAATCGGCATGCTGACCGAGATGCGCGACACCATCGGCCTGCTCGCAATGTCATTAGGGATCGATCTCGCTAAGCCCACCATTAAAAAGTTCCAGCCCGCTTTCGACAAACTCCAAGAGGGCGTGGACTCGGGGCAGATTCGCTCGTTCACGGGCAATGACTACATCGACGATCTTGAACAGGGAAGCTTCGCAGCCTGCATCGGTTGGTCTGGTGACGTCGTGCAGCTCTCTGCCTCAAATCCAAACATCGGGTTCTCGATTCCAGAGTCTGGGGGAACGCTCTGGTTTGACACCATGGAGATTCCTGTTGGTGCAACCAATGTTGCCGGCGCCGCTGAATGGATGAACTACGTCTATGACCCAGTCAACGCCGCAAAGATAACGGCCGAGGTGCAGTACATCTCACCCGTGCAAGGGGTGCAAGAGGAGTTGCGCAAAATGGGCGGCACTGCCGCTGCGCTAGCGGATAGTCAACTCATCTTCCCTGATGCATCCACACTTGCGAAGCTTCAGACCTGGGGCAACCTCGATGACGTTCAGGAGCCACTCTTTGACGAAGAGTTCGCCAAGATCACCGGTGCCTGAGTAGGCATCGTTATGGCAGCAGACACGACCTCAGACGATCGCGGTCTCCGCAAAGGGAAGTGGGCTCCCTATGGCCTGCTGAGCCCCGGCATTTTATGGCTGGTGCTGTTCTTCCTTCTGCCAGTGATGATTCTGGTTCGTACTGCACTGTCATCAAAGGCCACGCGCTTTGGCAATCCAGAATTCTCGTGGCAGTTCTCGAACTTCTCCTCGGCCTTCACGGATTACGGACCGCAGTTCTTACGATCCTTTGTGTTTGCTGGCATCGCCACCATCTCGGCAATCCTCATTGGCTATCCCTTGGCGTATTGGATCGCCACGCGAAGCGGGAGGTGGAAAAACCTGCTGATCGGACTTGTGGTTGTTCCGTTCTTCACCTCGTACCTGATCCGCACGATTGCTTGGACCTCAATCCTGAAAGACGACGGGGTGGTACTGACCATTATCCGGGCAATCCCCTTTGTTCCTCAGGACTTTCGCCTCCTTGCCACCCCGGCAGGCGTAATTGGAGGCCTGACCTACAACTTTTTGTCCTTCATGATTTTGCCCATCTACGTCAGTCTCGAGAAGATCGACTTCCGCCTAACGGAAGCAGCAGCGGATCTGTACGGAACACCATGGCAAGCATTTAAAAAAGTGGTGCTCCCGCTTTCTATGCCAGGGGTGTTTGCTGGCAGCTTGCTGGTATTCATCCCGGCTGCAGGTGATTACCTGAACAACCGCTACCTGGGTTCTCCCAAGACCTCGATGATTGGCACCGTGGTGCAAGACAAGTTCTTGGTGCAGTTTGATTACCCAGTAGCGGCGGCGCTCTCGCTTGTGCTGATGGCGATTATTACCACCATGGTGTTGATCTATTCCAAGTTCCTCGGCACAGAAGGTCTCGCAGTATGACCGCGAAGCCTGCTCACAGACGAGGGGCGGTTCTGCGATGGTGATGTCTGAGGGGGTCGCACCGCCGTACTTGTCGCGTGAACTCGAAGCGCCCGGTAAGCCAAGACGAGGATCAAACACATCCGGTCGGGCCGGGTCGCGTTGGGGGCAAAGAATTCTGACTGGATTCGCCTGCCTCGTGTACTTGTATTTATTTCTGCCACTCATCAACATCATCGTCTTTACCTTCAATGACCCGATCGGCAGATACAACATCAGCTGGGATGGATTCACGATCAATAACTGGCTTGACCCGTTTAAGGACAAAGAACTCACCGACGCATTTATCCGCAGCCTCGAGGTGGCATTTCTGGCCATCACGATTGCGCTCATCATGGGCTCGCTGATTGCCATTGCACTTGCCCGCTACCGATTTACTGGCTCTCGCGGAATCGAGATTTTTCTGGTGCTTCCGCTCACCACACCAGAGATTGTGTTGGGAGCTTCGCTGTACCAACTCTTCTTGGGACGCAATATCATCTTCGGGTTCTCGACCGTGGTCATTGCCCATGTGATGTTCTGTGTCAGCTTTGTTGCACTGACGGTCAAGGCACGAGTCCGTGGTTTTGACTGGACTCTGGAAGACGCAGCCATGGACCTTGGGGCATCACCTTGGCGTAGCTTTCGCAAAATCACTTTTCCGCTCATCTTGCCCGGGATTGTGGCCGCTGCCCTGCTCAGCTTTGCGCTCTCACTCGATGACTACATCGTGACGGACTTCACCAAGGGCGAGTTCACCACCTTCCCCATTCAAGTCAATAACGCTTTCCGCGTGTCCTTCCCACCGCAGGTCAATGTATTAGCCACCATGGTGTTGATCGTGAGCGTCCTACTACTCGTGCTCACCTCAGTTCGAGGCGAAAAGGGCGTCACTCGCTAAAGCTGGCTCACTTACTCAGACTGGCTCACTAGCCCAGACTCGCGGCGGCAGTTGATTTTGCCCACCGGTAATCGGCCTTGCCCGATGGCGAGCGAACTACCTGCTCAACCAGAACCAGACTCCGCGGAATTTTGTATCCCGCTAGTTGACCGCGGCAGTGAGCATCGAGCTCCTCGAGCGTGGGAGTACTTCCCTTCGTGGGTTGAACAACAGCAGTCACTCGTTCACCCCAGCGCTCATCCGCAACACCAACCACCAAAACGTCGTACACCGCTGGATGCCCCTTCAACAGAGCTTCCACTTCTTCGGGGTAGACCTTTTCACCGCCGGTGTTGATACTGACAGATCCTCGACCAAGCAACGTGATGGAACCGTCCGCCTCGACCGTGGCCATATCGCCCGGCAGGACGTAGCGGGTGCCTTCGATGACAACAAAAGTCTCGGCCGTTTTTTCTGCAGCATTGTGATACCGCAGGGGGATATAGCCCGAGTGCGCAATTCGGCCGACAACTCCAGATCCAGGTTCAACGGGGTGGCCAGAATCATCTAGGACTGTGGTCCCTGCCTCGACGTTATCGAAGCGAACTCCCTTGCCGGGATCCTCTCCAGGGGATAACCGCCGACTTCCTTGGATACCTGTCTCGGAGGAGCCAAACCCGTCGGTCAACATGGCGTTCGGAGCAATCTCTCTCAGGCGATCTCGCAGCGAAGGGGCAAGTGGTGCACCGCCATTCGACAGCGAATACATGCTCGAAATCTCGAAGGGACCTTGCTCATCCCAAGCATCAATTAGTGGCCGGGCCATGGCGTCGCCAACCACAGTCATAATCGACACCTTTTCGACGTCCACGGTCTTCCAGATCTCGACTGGCTCAAACCCACCAGAATGCAGAATCACCTTTGCACCACAGAGAAGCCACATCAACGAGACCCACTGCGCTGCCGCATGCATCAGGGGGGCTAGGGCATAGAACACAAAGTCAAAATCAATGATTCGCTCAAGAAGTTCTTCGGGTGAGGCCACCGGCCCTGACATCCGCATCGGGTCTCCACCGCCGATGCATCCAAAAAACGCATCGGCTTGTCGCCAGATCACGCCTTTGGGCATACCGGTAGTTCCACCCGTGTAGAGCAAGTACAGATCGTCATTCCCTCGGCCTAGTACGAGGGGGCGATCAGGCGAGGCTGCAGCTAGGGCTTGGTCATAGATGATTGCGTCGGGGAGCATCTCGAGGGTGCGTTGTTCTGCAATCGGGCTAACGAGAATCGGGCTGACCACAATCGCGCTAACGACAACGCAGTGGCGCAGAGCAGGCACCTCGGCGGCGACGCTGCTGACCCGATCGACAAACTCTTCATTGCAGACCAAGACAACAAGCCCAGAGTCGAGCAAGAGGTACCGCAACTCCTCGGTGACGTAGCGGTAATTGATGTTCACAGGGATTGCACGAATCTTGAAACAAGCCAGAAGTACCTCGAGATACTCCGTGCAGTTGGTCAGATAGCAACCCACAAACTCCCCCGGCTGCACCCCCTTGGCCAAGAGATGATTCGCCATGCGGTTGGCACGCTCCTCGAGTTGCCCGTAGGTCAACCTGCGAGCGCCGCAGACGATCGCCTCTCGCTCCGCTACCCGATCCGAGACGGCCTCGAACAAGTCGGCCAAGTTGTAGCTCAGCGAGGCCTCTGATGCAGTTGTTGATGAATCGCCCATATGGGCAGACAAGGTAGTCGCGTCAGCGCGAAATGACCTGTCCCTGCAGCGTGTCTCGCTGCACGTTGGTTCGCTGAACAATCCCCACCTCATCACAACAGGAGTCACTGTTTGCGCAGCCGCCATCTTGATGCGATTGATAGTTGACTCTGAATCCGCTCGGCAAGACCTGGTTTCCTGTGGCGAGTAACGCTTCTGCATCTGACCAGCGGATGGCAACCGAGGGGTCATCACATCTAGCGAAGACTTCAGACCACATAGTGACTCCCGAAATGCGATCACCGGCTGGGTGCAGGTCTCGAATGACGGTGCTGACAGAACTCGAAAGGTCGGTCACCGTTCCCCGCCAAGCAGTTTGATCCCCGAGTGCCACTCGCTCAATGCGCAGGCGATACGGAACACTGGGTTGCCAGACAAAGTCTCGGGTATGCGGATTCGCCATCTTTGAGGGCAACGCAGACTCGGACCCTGATAACACCATCCCGCGGTGGTCATACCCACCCCAGTTCACCGCCGTTGATCCAGGATGACCGGGATGCCATTGCAAACCAAGATGCGCCCCACCACCATGGCGGCCGCTCTCATCCGCGAAATCTGCCTGCAGGGCCCAAAAATAGAGGCGCTCCACGCTCGGGGGCTCAAGGATCTCGAGCGTGACAGCTACGGCGGTGATCTCTGCTGCGGTGATGGGTGCTGCGCTGCCGGCCAAATCCTCCACAGAGGGCAACTGCCAGCTGAGATGAAACGAGGATGCCCGATTACTTGAGGTTGGCAAACCCGCTACTCGACCCGAAGCAGAGGCCCGAAGGCTTGTGCGAAGCTTTTGCCACCAAGTTTCAGCCATAGCCCAGTATCGCTGACACCGGCCTACTTCGCCTAGAAGTAGTCAACTGTGAGATTATTTTGCCGTGCAGCAAGGTTCGATAATGTCAGAAAAAACGCGATCAACTAGACGGCCCCGGTTCGGAGCACTCCTGATAGTTCTTCTCTTCGGTGTTCTCGCATCCACCTCACAGGCCAGCCCTGCGGGTGCTAGCAGGCAAACGAAAAGCCAAGACGCCCGCACCGTGCAGATAGATCCGGCCGTACTCGCTGAAGCGACTGGTCCTGACGGAGTTCTCGACATCGCGATTCGAGAGATTGACCCCTTTGTGATGTCTGCGCCAAACGGTTGGTCTGGGTACAGCATCGAGATGTGGGAAGAGGCCGCCGGGACGTTAAAAATTCCCTACAAGTACCATCAGTTTGCCTCGGTTGCTGAACAACTTGATGCGCTGCGAACACGGAAAGTGGACGCGGCGCTCGGGGCAATCTCGATTACGGCCGCCCGTGAAGCTGAGTTCGATTTTACCGTTCCGATGTATGACTCAGGCTTGCAAATCTTGACCACTGCCTCGAGCGGCGGAGCGTGGTCGTTGTTGGGAAAGTTGTTCTCCTCAACCGTGCTGTTTCTGCTGCTCGGCTTAGTTGTCATGCTCGTCATCGTTGGCCACATTGTCTGGCTAGTTGAGCGGCGACGTAACGAGCACTTTCCGCGTGGTTACGGTCCAGGCGTTTGGGAGGGCATCTGGTGGTCAATTGTGACCATGTCCACCGTGGGTTACGGCGACAGAACCGTCACCACGCGAGCTGGCCGCATCGTTGCCATGTGCTGGATGCTCATTGGCTTAGTCCTCGTTGCTCAATTCACCGCAATCATCACCTCGACGCTGACGGTGAACCGTTTGGAAGCCGAGGTGAACAACGTGGGTGACCTGAACGGAAAGAAGGTCGTCACCGTGGCAAATACCTCCTCCGTTCAGTTTCTCGACAGCATCGGGATTCTTCCCATCGAAGTCAACGATACGGACGCTGCCTTTAAACAGATCGAATCGGGTAGGGCCTCGGCTTTTGTCTTCGACGCTCCGGTGCTGCGGAGCCATCTTGCGAAGAGCGGAAATGACTCGCTTCACATCGTTGGACCAGTCTTTCAACAGCAGGGCTATGGAATGGCGTTCCCTTCGCTGTCACCGATTATTACGCCTATCGACCTTGAGTTCCTCAAGCAGCGAGAAGATGGCTTTTCGGCAGATCTCAGCCGCAAGTACATGGGTAACTAAGGGCAGCTAGCCCTGCTGCCAAAGCCAAAACTGGAACGCGTTCTACTGAGTCGATCTAGAGTGCAGGCCATGGGCATGCCTAGCGATATTGCAATCATCGACACCATGATCGGCTTTCCAAGCACTGACAGACGAGAGGTGTACAAGTTCCTGGCACCTTCCCTGCGCGATGCGGAGTCAAAAGAAGACTTCAAGATGCCGGCGCAGTACATGTTCAAAGACATACCCAGCGAGATTGAAGACGGAGTAGATGCTGTGGCGGTCACTTTGGACAATATGGATCGATACGGAGTTGCCCAAGGTCTGATCAACGTAGGAAACGAGACGCGAGATGAGCCTCGTCGAGCAATCACTGCTCACCCCGACCGCTTCTTAGGCCTAGTAGATGTCGATCCCAGACAGGGCATGGATGCCGTCAGAAAGATCCGTAAATACCACGATGAGTTCGGCATCGTGGCCGTTTCAAGCTTTCCTTCGGGCTGCGAAACTGCAATCAATGCAGCGGCCTACTACCCCGTGTATGCCACCTGTGCCGAACTTGGCCTGCCAATCTTTTTGACTGCTGGGGTGCCCGGGCCTCGAGTCCCGCTTGGGCCGCAACGCGTGGAGTACCTAGACGAGATTTGCTGGTTCTTTCCGGAGCTCACCGTGGTGATGCGTCACGGGGCAGACCCGTGGACTGAACTGGCAGTCAAGCTGATGTTGAAATGGCCAAATTTGTACTATTCGACCTCTGCCTTTGCGCCCAAGCATTACCCCAAGACCATCATCGACTATGCGAACACTCGCGGTGCGGACAAGGTGCTCTACGCCGGCTACTTCCCCGCTGGGCTCACGTATGAGCGGATCATGGCCGAGATGCCCACGATCGGCCTGAAGGACGAAGTCTGGCCGAAATTCCTGCGCGATAACGCTGCAAGAATTCTTGGCCTAGCGAGTTAATAGGCAGTTCTGGAAAGCCAAACCGCTGATCTGAGTCGATTTGCCCAGAATCTACAGGTGAGGCCAGAACCAGCCGATACCTCGGTATGTTCTCGGTTCCTTTTGGTTCATCTCGAATCCGCTCTGCAAGGCTCGCCGTGTCGGCGACCATGGTGCTCCTCAGCGCATGTGGAGTAGCGGCGCCTCCCGTAAGCGAGCCCGGCCCAGCCCCCACGGTAACGACTTCTACCACCACCATCCCGCTGGCCGCGCAGCCTGGCCCAATTGACGCCTCAACGGCGTGTCACCCAATCAGCGTGGCAGCAGCCTCGGTACCGCTTGTTGGTGTCAACTCAATCACCCCTCAACAAGCTGCTGCTGAGGCGAGCACCGCGTTCACCTACGCACTCATTGACCCGACTGTTCTTGGCGGACCCGGATCAGTACCCGTAGTGGTGACCTCGCTCGATTCCAACGGTCGACCAGAAATCCAGCAGGTGAACTTCGCAAGCCTCAATCAAGCACGCACCGAGGTGGCCGCCATTGCTACCGAGAACATTTCCCAAGGCCTTCAAGTTCTGTCAGTCGAAACAGAATCTGAACTGCACTCGGTGGGTTCACCGGTTACCAATGACCCGTTCCGGCCCTCGCAATGGGCGCTCGCACAATTCAACTTTGAGGGAGTCTGGGCCAACACCACGGGAACGGGCGTTTGCGTTGCAGTGGTTGACAGCGGCATAGCGCTCAATCACCCAGACCTAGCCGGAAAGGTCGTTCGTTCTGCTGACTTCACGGGGGAAGGAACCAATGTCTACGGGGATCACGCAACACACGTGGCAGGAATAATCGCAGCACTGCCCAACAATGGTCAGGGAACAGTTGGTGCAGCACCTGGAGTCAGCTTGCTCAACGCCAAAGCTCTGACCTCTGCACGTGGCGAAGGAACAACAACTGAAGTTGCCAATGCAATCATTTGGGCGGTAGACGAGGGCGCAAGGGTGATCAACACCTCGATCGGCGGCAGTTCGGGGTCATCTGCACTGCAGCAGGCAATCAACTACGCGCAGAGTCACGATGTTGTGCTCGTGGCCTCGGGTGGCAACGATGGCCTCAACGGCAATCCTGCAAGTTGGCCAGCCGCATATGACTGGCCGATTGCTGCGGCCTCGGTGACCGATACTGGCGTGCGCTCATCGTTCTCGACCGAAGGCAGCTACATCGACGTTGCAGCCCCTGGCAGTTCGATCTTGTCGACAATCACTTCGAACCGCTACGCATACATGTCGGGTACCTCGATGGCGGCACCACATGTGACGGCCTTAGCGGCTCTGGCCCGAGCGGCACATCCAACCGAGTCTGCTACGCAGATCCGGTCTCGAATCATAGACACTGCAACCGATACGGGCGCCGCTGGCTGGGATTCAAGCTATGGCTCGGGAGTGATTAACCCACCTGCAGCAGTGGGCTAAGCGGGCTCCACTCCCCGCTGACTGGAGGCTCAGTGACTTCTAGCCTGCCCTGACATGTCACGAATTGGCGCCGATCCTGTTGCACTCCGCCAGCTTGGCTCCACGCTCAGCAAGCTTGCCAATCATGTCGACCACAGCGCGGCAAGCTTGGAACGCCAAGTGCGAGGCAGCAGTTGGCGTGGCCAAGATGCCAGAGACTTTCTCCGAGAATGGCATCAGCGACATCGACCTTCGCTGCAAGCCATATCGGGTGCTTGCTTGCAGGGTTCTACGCAGCTGAAGCGCCAGGCTGAGCAACAAGAGCAGGCCTCTGATGGAGCATCCTCAGCGCTGCTTGCCAACCCGTTAGCAGCGCAGCAAACCCCTGCCCGACTCCCTGCGCCATTCCCCAAATCAGAGCTGCGCCTGCTCTCGGGCATGCAGATAACTGCGGGCGCACTTGTAGTTGGCGTGACGCAAAATCTGACCATTCAGCACCTGTCAGACAAACAGCTGCGCGTCACGAGCGCCGAACGCAATCAAGCGGGTCTCGCTGCCACTGCTGGGGCCTCGGTCTCGCTCGGCACACAAAACATTTCCCTCGGAGCCAATCTCCGTGGGCAGATTGCGGTCGCTCAGCTGACTCGTCGCGAGTACACGACCACGCAGAACAACCTGCTGCCGACAATTGCGCTTATCGAAGCCGAGGCTGCTCTTGGGCGCGCTGTCACTGCTAGCGCTGGTATGCCCGGATTGGGAATAGGTTCATGGTTCCTCACTCAGATTGCACCCATGGCCTCTCGCACCGAAACGCTCACCGAACTCAACCTGAGTGCTCAGGGTTCGGCTTCTTTGGCCTCTGCTCTTGGTATTCAGGCTGTAGCTCGCGGCGGAGGGAGCTTTCGTTTTGGACAGGGACACAACTCTCAGGTTCTTGAACTTGAGGGAAGTTCTGCCTCGCTGCTTTCCGGGCAGTTGCTTCAGCGAATTCGATTTGCCTCGGTCGGGGATGCCGGCACAGAGGTGCACCTGTCTCGTGTTCGCATTGAAATTCCAGAGCGTTCGACCCCCAATCGCCCAACACAAGGAGCAGACCTGATTCTGAGCACAACTACCACCGATGGCCATCACGAGCATCGCTCAGTCACCAACATGGAGTTGTCGGAATCGGCCAAGATGGAAAGCGTCGAGGGGGTCACCCGCGCCCTGAGGTTCCTTGAGCAGGGTGAGCTTGGCCAAGCGGTGCATTCGCTCTCTGGCCTTGACCTGCCCGTCGCTGACTCTCTCACCCGCTCAGGCGAATTCTCGGTCAGCGAGCACACGGGAATTCTGGGTGCCACCCTCGGCGCCGGAGTTGGACTCGGCATCTCAACCGATGGAGGCATGCAGCAACTCAGATTGGTCAGCTGATGCTTTCAGGCAAGCAGAAGGTGACTCGCCATTTCGAGTTTGGGCATCACTGAGGAATCTGGCTCTACCCCAGAAATCCAGCTCACTAGGGCCGCAAGCCAAACATCGCTCAGAAGGTCGATTCGCATGAGCTCACTCTCACGGTCCGCAACGGTTTCGATCCCATCAGCCCCCAATGCGTCGCTAATGATGCGACGCATGAGCACCCGCGTCTCGGCAACGGCCGTTGCGATCTCTTGGTTACCGGAAACCAGCGCCCGAATCATCGCAATGGTGATTTGCGGTTGCCGCCGAAGGGCAGAATTTGATCTTCTCAGCACGTCGATGACCCGCTGTATCGGATCAGTTCCCTCTGCGGGACGCACTGCGAGTCGATCAGCGAGTACTTCAATATCGGCGATCATGACCGAGACCAGCAGGTACTCTTTGGATGGGAAATATCGGTACAAGGTTCCGAGAGCTACCTCTGCGCGCTGTGCTACCTCGCGCATCTGAACTGCATCCCAGCCGCCTTCCAAGGCAAGTTGAGAGGTCACCTCGAGCATCCTCGTCAACCGGGCGTTTTGCGACTGAGTCAAACTCGTTGCGTTTGTTGACACCCGTTTCCTCATCCCATATCGACTAGGGAGAGAGCTTACGAGAACCTGTTCCAGTTTTGGTGCCGAAAATGTTGAGCCTACAGATCCCGTCCGTCAAGGTTCTCGATCGGCCAAGCAATGAGTTCTCCAGCCATTCGCTCGAGATCTTCGGTTGCATCAACATCCACGGGGACCTCATCGATGCGCACATGCTCTGTTGCTAACTGAGCAGCCAGCAACTCAATGTGCGCCGCCGAGCTTGCGAGCTGCCCCTCAAGACCCCAAAGTTGCAGAGCAACAGGCTGCTGTAGCTCTTCTGCTAATTCGAGTAGTTCTGCAGTGGTGTCGTCGAGGCCTTCGATACCACCAATCTGATCGCTCACTGCAAAGTAGGGACGGCCCTCAAGGCTGCAGACTAAAGCAGCAGCCGCTGCAAAACCTGGGGTGAATTTGGCAGGAATGCAGAGGTTGCCGGGAAATGAGGTGGGGAAGCTTCGGGCAAGCCAGAACCCTGCTGCACCAGGGTCTGCAATCAGGGTCCCCTGTTCGGGAAGCATGCCAGCTAGGTGCAGAGCAGCTCGAGGCGGCGTCAAAGGAACAGTCTCGGACTCATACATCTCTGTGATTACCCCACGGAGTTGCTCATACATCGCTGCCCTCAGAGGCATCTCTTGGGAAGCAGTCCACCCGGTGCTCAGCGCATGGAGTTGAGTAGGGGGAACCTCTTGGGTTACAAGACCGTCAAGAAGTTTCGCAGGCGTTTCATCAGGGTCGACGCCACTCAGAATGACAATCTCTGCTTGATCAAGGCCCGTGCACTCGGCGTCTCGTTGTTGCAAGCCGAGAGTTCCAAAATGAAAGGGGCTGTCCCACCGCTCCACTCCCTTTGCCCCCCAACTCGTCACGATGCCGCAGCTAGCGGTTCGAGCGAAGGCTCGAACCCCAGCGAGGCCATTGGAGCGAACGAGTCCAGGGCCAACAAGCATCACGATGTTCAAGCTGGCCAATGATGGGTCGAGGGTGATGACCGGAACGCGCTCCACTTGGCGAGTAGGAGCCAAATCTTCGGGGACTGTTTCGGTGAGATCGAGATCTAGGTGTAGTGCGAGTGTGCCGGGAAGGACTATTCCCGGTGGGTCAACCAGGGCATCGAGAAACTCGACCGCAGTGGTCACTGTTTGAAGTGGAGCGAGTCCACCCGGGCTAGAGGAGAGGTGAAGGATGGGGCCCTCAAGCAGAGCTGCGCCGAGCCGGCCACTGCCATCGTGGTGGCCCAGTCGACCGTCCGCATCGGCTAGTAGCACGGCAAGGTCGGGGTTCTGCACGGGGATCTGTTGCAAGTTGCCGAGCGGGAGTCCGTAGATGCGACTCACGCCGAGCGAACGCAGGCGCTCTTCAACAACATCGGCAATGGTGCGCTTCATGGGGAGTCGTCAGTGGGTGGGGCGAGCATATCGAGGGCCTGTTCCACAGCACCGACCAACTCTGGTTCCAAGTCGGCAAATGAGTTCACCGCAGACAGCAACCGCTTCCAGCCATCAGTAGTTGATCCCCAGCCCAAGCGTCTACAGATGCCGGCTTTCCACTCTTCACCCTTTGGCACCTCGGGCCAGGAGTCAATCCCCATCGATCGGGGACGAACGCATTGCCAAATATCAACAAAGGGGTGACCAACGATGAGTACGTTGGGATCATGGATCTGCTGCGTCAGGCGGGTTTCCTTTGACCCAGGAATTAGGTGATCAACCAGAATCGCCAACCGTCGATCTGCTTGAGGGGCAAACTCTTGAACCACCGCAACGAGGTCATCAATGCCGCGCATGGGCTCAACCACGATGCCCGACTCTCGCAACTCATCACCCCAGACTCGCTCAATGAAACGAGCATCATGGTCACCCTCGACCCAGAGCCGACTTGGCTGAGCAACCCGCGCCACCTGCTCGGCAGCTACCACTCCCCCGGCTGCTGACCGCCGTGTTTCGCCCTCGGCAGGAGTCGCCGGCCGGCCTGGGCGCACCAGCGTGACGGTCTCTCCGTTGTGAGCGAATGATCCGGGGTGATTCTCGAACGTGTGCCGGCCGCCGGAGCGGTCTTTGATGACCACGAGTTGATCCGTGAACTTCAGCAACCTGCCGCGAATCGAGGTGGAGCGATGCACCAGCATCAGATCAGGTGCGGCCGGGAGCTGCCGGTAGCTCTGGGCGAGCCGTTTGGCTCCGGCAATACCACCAACGCTGCGATCGGCAAGGATGTCGTCAACCATGAGCTGCAGTCCACTCGCTGCCAACCCATCCAGCAGAGCCGGGACGCAGGCCCTCAGCAAGCTGGAAGAGGGTGGACAGGCCCTGATTGGTGAGCAGGAGAACCTCTGCAATGGTTCCCGTCTTGGCGTCGAGTGCTGCCGAGAGCGCCTGCCCGTTCGCCGATTTTTTGCCCGGTGCATCCGTGCTGATGAGCAGTACTTGGGTTCCCGATTGCACATCTGCTTGCTCAGCAAGAAGCAACGACAAGGCTGAGGCCTTCCCAAGAGACCGAAACAACGTCTCAGGTCGCTTCAACCCCGGCCGAGCGGCACTGAACGCTCCCGAGAAATCAACCACAAGGCGCTGGCTGCGAGCATCTAGTACCGAAAAGCTGAACTCGATTCCGGCCACCTTGATACTTTCAAGAATTGGACCAAACTGCTCAAAGCCGGCCTGCACCAGCATGCGACGAGCAACTTCTTTGGCCGCAAGACCCTCTCGGTGGGCCTGCTGAAGCCAGTCCTCTTGGCTGGTGCCGGCCGAGGGAACAAGTGGGATGGCACCTCGCTGCTGCCCAATCAGAGCAATGCGCTCTTTCGCCTTACGGACATAGTCAGCATCGGTGTCATAGCCAACAAAGTGGCGCTCGGTCTGAAGGGCCGCAACTGCGGTGGTTCCCGAACCCATGAACGGATCCAAGATGAGGTCACCTTTGTAGGAATACAGATTGATCAGTCGCTCAGGTAGGGCTACGGGGAAAGGTGCCGGATGGCCGACTCGCTTTGCTGACTCAGGTGGGATCTCCCACATGTCGAGCGTGGCATCCATGAACTCATCCCGATACATCGTTGACTCGTAGGGCAACTCACGATCTTTGCGAATATCTGCAGAGAGTGGGCGGTCAAAGCGCCCCTTGGAAGCAATAATCACCCGCTCAGTCAAATCTCGAAGAACGGGATTTGTGGCCCGCTGGAAACTGCCCCATGCACAAGAACCTGAAGCTCCCCGTTGCTTCACCCAGACCACTTCACCGCGCAGCAACAAGCGAAGGTCGTCTTGCAGGATTGAGGTGATATCGGCCGAAAGGGAGCGATAGGGCCGGCGGCCCAGATTGGCCACGTTGACCGCTATGCGTCCACCGGGTTCAAGAGTGCGTACACATTCAGCAAATACTTCTCGCAACATCTGCAGATAGTCCAGGTAGGTGGCAGGCACGTGTTCGGCCTCGAGTTCGGTCTCGTAGGCTTTCCCAGCGAAATAGGGTGGTGAGGTCACAACGAGTGCCACGGACCCATCTGCTACCTGATTCATCTTGGCTGCTGTGCCCAAGAAGACTTGATCGATGCACCGCACCTGGTGGTCATTCGAGATTTCATCTGCAGTCGAGACCTGAGGAGCGGCAAAGCGCGCGTAGAAGTCGCTGGCGTCATGCCCCTCACGTTTGCCAACGCCAAAGTCAGAAGTAGAGGTGGACCTCCTCTTCTTTGGCTCGGTTGCATCGGCTCCTGGCACTGCGACTCCCGTTCAGATCAACTCGAACTTTACGGGGCCACTGTGACGCTCGCGAGCTCATCGCCCAGATTGACTGATTTAGTAGCGCAGGCCCGGTGCTCGTGTGAAGAAAACATCCGTGGCGAGTTGCTGACCAAGCTTGCTGGCATCCCAGCGCTTCGAGTTGTTGTTGATGGTTGGCCCATCTGTCCAACCCTGCATCAGAATGATGTTCTCGGCCACGGCACGAATAATTTGCCCCGTCACATGGTCAGCCTCATCAGAACAAAGCCAGGCCACCAGCGGAGAAGAGACAGACGGATCCATGCGGTTCCACTCGTCTTCGGGCACCTCATCGGCCTCGATCACCGCTGGGGCATTCGGCATGGTTCCGGTGATTCGTGTTGCAGCAGCTGGACCTACGGCGTTGACGGTGACACCCATTTTGTACAACTCCAAACTAAGGGTTTGGGTCAAACTGGCGATTGCCGCCTTTGCCGGTGCGTAATTGGTCTGGCCGAAGTTTCCGGTAAGCCCGGCGCCCGACACCGTGTTGATGATGCGACCGTTTACCTTCGCACCGGTTTCCTTATTGACGTTTCGCCAGTGCACGGCGGCATGCTTGCAGGGTGCCCAGGTGCCACGCAGATGCACCTTGATGACTGCATCAAAATCTTCTGGAGTCATGTTAAAGATTGAACCGTCGCGAACAATCCCGGCGTTATTCACCAGAATATCAAGACGACCAAAGGCATCCACGGCTTGGGCAATCATCTCGCCTGAGGCCTCGTAGTCAGAGACATCGCCGTAGTTCGACACGGCCTCGCCGCCACGGGCTTTGATGATCTCAACAGTCAGATCTGCATCGTGTCCGACACCTTCGCCCTTGACGGAGCCGCCAAGGTCATTGATCACGATCTTTGCTCCGTGCTTGGCAAGTTCGAGCGCATGGCCACGGCCAATACCGTGACCCGCTCCCGTAACGATGGCAACTTTGCCGTCCAACATACCCATGAGTTCTTTCCTCCATACGGTCAACTCCCGCCAGAGGCTCAACACCCGAACTGGTGCCCTCTACGATCCGACGGGAAATCAGATCCTAGAGGGCAAGCCGGTTCTTCACGAAAACAAGGAGCCGAGGCCGATCAGACCCCCGTCAGGCGAGGAGTTCGACGCCCTCGGCTTCGGACTCACCCGTTTGAGCCTCATCGCCGCCCGTTGCGAGCTTCCAGATGAATGCGCCAATCACGCCGCCGACTATCGGGGCCACGATGAAGAGCCAGAGTTGCCCAAGGGCTGTTCCGCCCTCGAACAAAGCGGGGCCGAGCGAGCGAGCAGGGTTGACGCTTGTGTTGGTAATGGGAATGCTAATCAGGTGGATCAGCGTCAGCATGAGGCCGATGCCGATGGCGGCTTGGGCTTTGGAGGCTGCCTTGGTGGTCACACCCAGAATGACAATAATGAACAATGCGGTGAGCACCACTTCAGCAATGGCGGCACCGGCAAGGTTGTAAAAGATTCGACCGTTCTGCTGGCCATAAGCATTTGAGGCAAAGGAACCCTGTTCGATCTGGAACCCGCCGGGCTTTGAAGATTGGATTGACCACAGCACCGCAACTGCGGCGATGGAGCCAAGGCATTGCACGATCACGTATGCAGGAAGGTCTTTCCATGCGAAGCGTTTTGCGGTAGCCAGTCCAAACGAGACTGCCGGGTTGAAGTGACCTCCAGAAACATGCCCAAACGCGTAGGCCCCGCACAGCACGGTCAGACCGAAGGCGAAACTCACACCGAGATACCCGATACCGAAGTTCGTCACCGTAGTCACACCAATATCGACGCCCCCAATGCCAACCTTGCCTGTGGTGGGAGCAAGCGCTCGAGCGGCGAAGATTGCCGAACCGCAACCTCCGAGTACCAACAAAAACGTGCCAAGAAACTCAGCACCAAGCTTTTTTGCCAACATATGTCTCCTTTTTTTTGCGACAGGGTACATAAGCGCCGAGTTCTCCAGCTCGTGGCCCTCAACGACTGGTTCGAATGTACTCTGCGGAGTTTGTGAACTCGCGGAACCTCAGCCCGAAATGACTTCGAGGGCCGTCCAGAGAGAGAGGCACGCAAAAATCACAGCCGCTGTCCGCCGAACTACTCGTAGCGGCAAGAAGCGCAAGAGTTGCTTGCCAGCCACCGCGGCAATTGCGGCCACGAGCCAGAGCGCGGCTAGGGCGCCGACCGCAACGGCTAGGGGCTGTGCAGTTCGCGCAGCCATGCCAGCGGTGGTGATCTGGGTGAGGTCGCCAAACTCGGCCAGAAAGATCAGGCCAAAGCTGCGCAAAGCTATACCGAAAAACCCCGTGGCATCGCCTACTTCTGTTGCATCCTCTTCCTCATCTGCAGAACGCCAGAGCAGCACGGCTCCAACACCAAACAAAATGGCAACTGCAACGTTCACCGGCCGGTCGGGCAACTCCGAGATCAAGCCACCCAGAAGAACAGCGAGAGCCACCTGCACCGTGAACGCCGCAGCCACCCCACACCAGACGGGGAGTGGCCGCCCAAAGCGCGTGGTGAGCACCAGCGTGGCCATCATCGACTTATCGGGGAGTTCCGCCGGAAACACAGCCAAAAAAGTGGCCAAGGTAACCGCTAAGGCAGAACTAGACATCTGTTATACAGGGGGAGAGGATGGCGACTCAGAGATGGGCTTCGTTGGACGAAGCGTGATCTCTGGCACGCGTCCCGTGATGCGCAGATTGCCGCGCTCGTCCATGCAGCCAAGGTCGCCGGTACGAAAAAATCCGTCATCGTCAAAGGCTTCTGCAGTGCGCGCCTCATCGAGATAGCCCACCATCAGCTGCGGAGCCCGCACTCGAAATTCACCCTCTGAATCGTCCACAACGATGCTGTTATCGGCTCGAACTAAGCGGATCTCTACCCCCGCTGCTGGCTTCGCATCGGTAGCTGCAAGCTCGCTTGGTGAATCGCAGAGGTCTGCAATGGTGAGCATCGGAGCTTCAGTCAGGCCATAGCCGCCGAGCACAGGAACGTCGAATAAGGCTCGAACTTCTTCTACGAGTTCGGCTGCGTTCGGCGACCCACAACCGATGAAGGCGCGCACATCTCCAAAGATCGGATGCAAAACCGACCGCTGAGCAGCAACATACGCCTGGTGATACTGCGTAGATGACCCAGCTAGCGTGACGCTCTCTCGCGAGAGCACCTCGATGCTCCCTTCAGGGTGAAAGGCGTCGATCAAAATATTGCTACAGCCAGATTGAAGACTTGCAAAGAGCCAGAGGATCCCGTTGACCTGAGTCACCTCTCCAACAAGAGCGTTTCGATCTCGCCCGATCAGACCAAAGCGCTGAGCCATTGAACGGGCTGCTGCGATCAGGGTCGCATCACTGTGGCGAACACCCTTTGGCTGTCCCGTTCTGCCGGCGCTGTAGAAAATCCAAGCTGGCGGAGGCGGCTCGTCATCGAAGAATTGGGGCAGGGGCTCAAGGGTTGCTGAATCGCCTTGCGGGAGTGCTCGATCGGCGATGAGGAGACGGATCAGACCTCCGGTCTGGGCAACCTCAGTTGCTATCTGTTCGTAGTCAAACCCCTCCCACACCGAGGGGACCACGAGCAAGTCTGAGTTCGCCTGAGAAGTGATGTGGGCGAGCTCGCTCTCTCGGCAGCTCGGTGAGATCGGATTTTGGACAACTCCAAGGCGATTGAGCGCGGCGGCGAGCACCAGAGATTCAATCCAAGTTGGTAGCTGCCAAGAAACAACCTGGCCGGCACCCACCCCAGCGGCGCACAGACCCGCAGCGGCCCGTTCGGCTTCTCCCCAGAACTCAGCGAAGGTGAGGGTACGCATGTCCTCGTCAACCATCATTAAAGCGTCGGGCGTAGCGTCGACCCGCTGCTCCATCAGTTTCCAGAGGGTTCGACCCTGCAACATCGTTGATTTCCTTGTCTGCGCGTCCTCGTGCGCTCGTCATCATAGAGAGTCGCTGCTCTCCCATTCGCCGGAGAGGCTAGGAGGGTGAATTCGGCTGCGGAACCTCAGTACCCGGCGGGACTACCAGTACCGTTCGTTGCCCAAGTGGGGCAGCCAAGGGCAGAGTGACTTCACGGGGAACTGCAGCGGCGCTGCACGGTGGCGCATTCGGGGGGACGAGTACCACGGCGGCAAGCGTGACAGATTGACTTGTCTCGCTGACGCTTACCTGAGCGAGAACCTCCTCTGAGGAGACAGCACACGAGATCACCGCAGTGATCGAGGACTCCTGAGGGGATGTTCGCGTTCGCACGGGTGCCACCGCAGTCTGAGCTTGACTCACAGAGAACTCCGGTGGAACTTGGAAGGCAAACGACAATGACCCGGGTGAGCTCAGCACTTGGCTCACACCCTCAGGTGCAGCAGCGCCACCGGGAAGCGTGTTTGACACCTCACCCGAGGGTGCGGCCGCTTCTAAGAGGGAGGTAGTGGTGAGTGAGGTAGTGGTGAGTGAGGTATTTGGCGTGAGGTCGCCCGTGACTGGCTCAGTGGGTGTGTTCGGCGAGCCGATCAGCAGCAGTGCGGCAAGGCCCGCTGCAGCGAGGAGCACGAACAGCGAAACAAAACCCCAGATGCCAAAAGTTTTACCCTTCCCATCCGTTCGCTTTTGCTCCCCCCAGGTCACAGCACAGCTACGGGTGCAACGGGTGCAGATGCTGCACCTACGATTGGTTCCGGTGCTGCGCACAGGAGAAAGCTCCACTGCTTCGCAGCAGCACAAGCCTCCGCGAGGCCCTCAAAGTCCCAATTCTGCCCTTGCAGCAGACCCATATCGCGAAGCTGAATCATGTGCACCGATAAACAGTCAGACCAGTCAGGCAGGTTCGGTGGAAGTGCCTCATAGGCATAGTTGTCGGTAAATGCACCCGCTACGTCGTGGCGATGCATCCACTCAATCGACTGCACCGAGAGCCCTGGTAAATGAAAATCTTGACCTACGGCATACCGCTGCCTCTCCCCGGCGTGATAGTGCCGCATCTCTGCGGTGCGTACGCAGATCACGTCTCCGGACTCAATCGTGATGCCTGCTGCTTCAGCGGCCTCATCAAGATCATCGCCGGTAATTGCGTATCCCGGGTCGACTTCATCAAGACCAGCGGCCCCCTTCAGGCGAGCAATATCCAACAACACCCCGCGAGTCACAATCTGGGGCAGCTTTTCTGCTCCCAACTTGGTAGCCCCGGCTGAAGCAGTGATCACCGAGTTGGGAATGTTGTTATAGAGCAGATCGTCATACGAGATATGACACAGCGCATCGATATGGGTTCCGGCGCAGGTGGACATGACGAGCAAGTCATCGGTACCCTCCCAAATTCCCGGAGCGAACTGATCGCGCTCGTTCAGCGAGGTGGTGGTGAGAATCGGGTTGAACCTTCGAGCAGGTTGGCCCACTTGTATGCCATCGGCGCGCAGCTCAACTGCTAGCGAGATTCGCTGGCCAGACTGAACTGAATCGACACCTCGCCGAGCCGATGCCTCAGTGAGCAGATTTCCACAGCCGAGTTCATCATCGGTACCCCAGCGTCCCCAGTTGGACACACGGTCTGCTAGTTCGCTCAGGTTTCCGGGAAGTGCCATCGACGCGCTCTCTCAGGCCAGCGTCAGCACGCCGCGGGCAAGTTTGCCCTCATGGAGCTCATCGAGGGCTAGCTGGAAGTCCTCAATTGGGTAGGTGGCGGACACCAACTCGTCGAGCTTGAGTCGGCCCGCTTGATAGAGCTTGACCATCAGGGGAATGTCATATTGCGGACGTGCCGAACCATATCGGCAGCCCATGATGGTCTTATCGTTGTACATCGTGTTGACCACAAAGTTGGCCTCGGAACCCATCTTTGGAACTCCCAACATGACCAAGGTTCCGCCCCAGTCCAACAAGTCAGTCGAGGTACGGATCAATGCCGTTGAGCCAACGCACTCAAAGACGTAATCCACTCCGTTCGGGCAAATCTCTTTGACTGCTTCAACCAGATCAAAATCTGGGCCATCGGGGCAGATGAAATGCGTTGCCCCGAACGCTTTCGCAAAAGCTTCTTTGCCAGGGTTTGTGTCCACCGCAATGATCGGCAGCGCATCAGAAAGCGCCGCTCCTTGGATGGCATTGAGTCCAATGCCGCCAACACCAATCACCACTACGGATTCACCATGGGCGACCTTGGCACGATTAAACACAGCTCCCACACCAGTCAGTACGCCACAGCCAATCAGCGAGGCCGAGGTGAGCGGAACCTCGTCAGGAATTTTCACCGCCTGAGTTGCCTTGACCACCGTCTCTTCACAGAACACGCCCAGATTCGCGAACTGAAACATCTTCTTTGCCTCGTCACCATCACCTCGGGTGAACGGCCGAGACAGCTTGCCCAGTGACTGCCGACAAAAGGTCGGCTTCCCGCGATCACAGCTTGCACATTGACCGCAGTTACCAAGCGTGGACAGCACCACATGGTCTCCAACAACCACATTCGTCACATCTGGCGCAATCTGGATGATCTCGCCGGCGCCTTCATGACCAAGCACCACCGGAGGTGGAAACATGATGGTTCCATTGAGCACCGAGACGTCGCTATGACACAGCCCCGCAGCATCGATGCGCACTCGAACCTCGCCGGCTCGAAGGTCTCGGACCTGAACGTCAGTTTCTACTTTGGCTTGTTCGCCATCCCATACAAGTGCCTTCATGATGCTGACCCTAGCCCCCCGCAGGAGTGCTCGCTCTCAGCCTGGCCACACTATGGACTGCAATTCGGAGTATGCATGCAGACCGAATCGGCCACCGTCACGACCAACGCCAGATTGCTTAAACCCACCAAAGGGAGCCTCACTATTGCGCTGCATGGTGTTGATCCCCACGTTGCCAGAGCGCAAACGCCGAGCCACGTTCCATGCCCGCGAGGCATCTTTGGAAAATACGTAGCTATAGAGGCCATAGTCGCTGTCATTGGCGATTGCGATGGCCTCATCTTCGTCGTCAAAGGGAACCACCACCACGACCGGGCCAAAGAGTTCTTCGCGGACGGGAGTCATCTGGTTCGTGCACTCCACTAACAACGTGGGTGCGACGTAGAAACCGCGTTCCATTTCTGGTCGCGTACCGCCTGCAGCAACCGTTGCACCTTCGGAAACACCCGTTGCGATATAGCCCTCAATGCGATCACGATGCGCCGCAGAAATCACGGGGCCAACCACGGTGTCACGCTCGAGTGGGTCACCAACCTTGAGGTGTCCAATGGCTTGGGTCAGACCACCTACGAGGTGGTCATACACCGAACGATGCACGATGACGCGAGTGGGAGACGTGCAGATTTGGCCCGAGTGGAAAGCCCAGACGGAAGAGATTCCCCCGATAGCAGCCTTCAGGTCTGCATCTTCAAAAACAATGCAGGCACCCTTGCCGCCGAGTTCCATGAGTTGACGTTTCATCTGAGCGCCGCACACAGCGCCGATGCGCTGCCCAATGCCCGTGGACCCGGTAAATGAGACCATATCGGTGAGCGGATGGGCAACCACGGCCTCGGACGGGGCGGTGTCGAGTCCTGTCACCACGTTGATGACCCCTGGGGGGAACCCGGCCTGGTTCATGAGTTCCACCATGCGGATCACACCGAGTGGATCTTGCGGTGCCGGTTTCACCACCACGGTATTGCCCATTGCCAACGCGGGACCGATCTTGCCGGCCATGTTGGTCATCGGAAAGTTATACGAAGTAATGCAGGTCACCACTCCGACTGGCGCGCGGTTTGCCACTGCAGAGATTAAGCCTCCTGGCGCCAACGGGGTTGTGGCCGAGACTGCAGGTTCAAGGGGAATCAGCGGTGAATCCAGCGCACCTCGCGCATACCTTCGCAAACGATTCGAGGCCTGCGGGAACTGCATTGTCTTCGCTACGCGCATTGTTGCACCCGTCTCGGCCTGCAGAATTGGCACGATCTCATCGCGATGAGCGTCAATCAGATCGGCCGCGCGATCAAGCAATGCTGAGCGTTCCTCCGGGGTGGTTCGTGACCATGATTCGAAAGCTTCAGCGGCTGCCTCAACGGCGGCGTTGGCTTGCTCAACAGAAGCTTCCGGTGCGCGCCCTGCAACCTCTTCAGTTGCCGGGTTGATGATCTCGTAGCTACCAGCAGCACCCTCTACAGACTCGCCGGCGATTGTCAGGCGATAGGTGGACTCAGTCATCAAGATCCAATCCAAGCATCTCGATGGCGTTGCCGCGCATGAGCTTGCGCAGCAGATCGGGAGGTAGGTGACCCATGAGCTTCATAGCCGTCTCACGAGAATTCGGCCAAGTGCTATCGGAGTGCGGGTAATCGGTCTCGAAGCACACGTTGGACACTCCCACCTTCTCTAGATTGTCCAGGCCGTACTCGTCGTCGAAGAAGCACCCGTACATCTGTCGGTAGTAATAGGTGGATGGCGGCTCGGGGACCTTGTCTCCAAACCCACCCCAAGCACGGTTGTCTTCCCAGACCTTGTCGGCTCGTTCCAAGATGTAGGGGATCCACCCGATCTGCCCTTCCGAGTAGGCAATCTTGAGCGTCGGGAACTTCTCAAGCCACCCGGAGTACAACCAGTCCGTCATAGAACTCATAGCGTTACCGAAGGTCAGCGTTGAGCCCACCGCCGCTGGCGCATCCGCCGAGGTCGAGGGCATCTTTGAGCTTGAGCCGATGTGCATGTTGATGACGGTGCTGGTCTCTGCGCAGGCCCGGAAAAAGGGCTCCCAGTAATCGGAGTGGATTGAGGGCAAACCAAGGTACGGCGGGATCTCGCTGAAGCACACGGCCTGTACCCCGCGGACCGCATTGCGCATGACTTCTGCAGCAGCTAAGTCTGCGTCCCACAACTGAACAATCGTGAGCGGGATGAGGCGGCCATTAGAACCACCGCACCACTCCTCGACCATCCAATCGTTATAGGCCTTGACACACAGATCAGAGAGTTCTTTGTCTTGGGCCTCCATAAAGGTCTGACCGCAGAACCTTGGAAAGGAGGGGAAGCACATCTGTGCCTCGGTCCAGTTGGCATCCATGTCCTCGAGTCGAGCAACTGGATCCCAACAGCCCTTGCGCATCTCCTCATAGGTGATGCCCACGACTTTGACCTCATCGCGATCAAAGCCCGCGGCAGCCGAGAGCCGAGTCTGCGGAACTTTCAGGTCTTCGTATAACCACCAGTCGCCGAGTTCACCGTCTTCGGATGGCTCATACGAGAACACACCGCCAACAAAGTTCATGTGCCCACGCTCTTGCACTGTGCGCGGCCACACCTCTGAATATTTTGAGGGCAGGCGAGATGTCCAAACATCCGCAGGTTCAATAACATGATCGTCAACCGAGACAATCTTCGGGATCTCTTCCGGATCAAGGTCAGACGAGGTGCCAGATAGGTCAGTGAGTGCATCCATATCTAGATCGTAACTCCACCGAGAATCCCTGTCAGCTGAAACTGGAACAGGTTCTAGTTCTTTCGCTGCACTCCTCAGCCGAAACTCAGGATCCCGAGAAGCGCTGAGTTCCACACGACGATGGCGAAGTACAGGCCTGCAACAGTCACCACAGCTCGCTCCGCAAACCTCGACTCATGCGGTGAAACCATCAACAAGAGGCCCACCACAACGGCCACGAGCGCCTTTACGCCCAGCGGAGCAGCCAGACCAGTCATCAGACCCGCCATGAGCGGGTTGCCTTCGATTCCGCCACGATCGAGTACCGACCGCGTGAGCAGCACGTCACACAAATTCAGAACAAGAATCGCCGCAGCCAGATACATCCGGCGAATCGGCGTCTCTCCCAGACTGATCCTCGGAAGGAGCGCAACTCCCGTAGAACCCGAAACCGAGCCATCTTCTTTGTGCCACGAGCGAATCATCACCGATGCATCATCCCAGACTTGTTGAGTGTGTCAATGAGTTTAGACGGGGCAAAAATCTGCGCAAGAGGCCATTCGGACCACGCTAAATCTGTTGGCTCGATAGTTTCACCCGTAGCGTCCGAGCATCGCTGAAAGCACTGAATCCATCTGCGCCGAATTGAGCAGGGATCCTCCGTCAAGCACCAAATTCTGACCCGTCAGATAGGCCGCTCGATCGGAGAGCAGAAACACAATCAATTCCGACACCTGCTCGGGGGTTCCCAATGTGCCGAGCGGTGTGCCAGCCTCGATCTGGGATCGCAACTGCTCATCTCCGGCAAGCACCTCGTTGAGGGGTGTGCGAATAAATCCCGGAGAGACACTGTTGACCCGGATCTGCGGTGCGAGTTCGAGTGCGGCCGCTTGAGATAGGGCAATGACGGCGGCCTTAGCGGCGGAATATGGGGCCTCGCCGCGGGTCGGTCGCACCCCCGACACGCTGGCCACGTTCACGATGCTCCCCCCACCGCTCGCACGCATGATCGGCGCTGCGACGCGCATGGCCGAATAGGTTCCCGAGAAGTTGACCGCAAAGATCAGGTCGATCTCGGCCTCGGTGTAGCTCTCAAAACTTTTCAGGTTTCCGATGCCTGCATTGTTCACGAGGCCAACAAGACCATTGAGTTGCTCGGCTCCTTGCTCAAGTTCTGCAGCGAGATCAGCGGCATTCGCAACATTCGCAGTCAGCGCGATGGCACCAACCTCTTCAGCAATCTGCTCCGCAGCGGAGGCATTGCGATCAAGCACACCGACGGGTACGCCCTGAGCGGCAAGCTGACGGCACACAGCAGCTCCAATTCCTGATCCCCCACCCGTCACAATTACGCCACCGCGGAGCATCGCGCTCGCATCCTCGGCCACCACAGTCATGCCTCGTGTCCTCCGCATTCGCCCTCTCCGCTGATGATCACGGTTGGCTCCTCCGTCACGATGAACTCAAGGGTATTCATGTCCAAAAACCGTTGCTCATCGGGGGCGATCAGACTGGCATAGGCCGGCTCAGACATAAACCCAACGAAGTCGTCGATTGAATTGAACCACTGCACTGCCACCCCATCGAGGCCTTCATTACCCGACAGCCCGCCATCACGATGACGCACGTGTTGCTCGTAGCGAACGATATGCCGAGCGAGCAATGGTTCGTTCTTGATGAGCGGGCCGTGATGATCTCGCCAATGTGTGACGAACTCCTCGGTAGTCATATCCGGGTGCCGACGCAGCAACGCAAACAACTTGACCATGAATCCTCCAGGACCTGATGCCGAGATGGCATCGTGCCACAAATTCGGGTGAGTAGATTGTGCGGGATGACTGCTCCTTCGAACAACTTGACTCAGATTCGGAAACTGCCGATATTTGCAGACCTCACTGAGGAAGAACTGATTGAAATTGAACAACTTGCCGACGAGGTCCACATTGAGAAGGGCCGAACCATCATGCGCCAGGGTGACTTGGGGCAGGAATTCGCTTTGGTGGTCTCGGGCGAGGCTGACGTCATCAAGGATGCTCAGGTGGTGGCCCGCATCGGGCCTGGCGACTACTTCGGCGAGGTTGCTCTACTGGATTCCATTATTCGCTCAGCATCAGTGGTGGCGGCGACCAATATGACGCTTGAGGTGATCGATCGCAGGGGCTTTCATACGCTGCTTGATGACATCCCCGGACTCTCGCGGGCACTGCTGCGCGGCATCGCCCACCGACTCGCCGAGCGGGAGGAAGAAATCGAACAACTCCGTGTTGAACTTTCTCAGCGATGAGTCCGACTCAGCCACCAATGTGAATCCAGAACCGGTACCGTACGTAACCAGAAATCTTTCGGAAGCAACACAGATGCAGGAGCTCAGATGAAAACAATTGGGAACGTTTTGTGGTTCGTGTTGTGTGGGGTCTGGCTGGGGATCGCCTACATCATTGCCGGCATCGTCTCGTGCATCACGCTGATTGGGATTCCGTTTGGAATTCAGTCCTTCAAACTGGCCGGGTACGTCATGTGGCCTTTTGGCCGACACCTCGTTGAATCCCCGGGGAATCGCCTCTCAAAGGGGGTGTTCAACGTGATCTGGATCGTTCTCGGCGGTATCTGGCTCGCTATTACGCACGTCATCTTTGGCGTACTTTTGTGCATCACCATTTTGGGAATCCCGTTCGGAATAAAGAACTTCTCGATGGCGAAACTCGCCCTGTTCCCATTCGACTTCTCGGTAGAATTCAAAGGTGACCCTGGCCCAAACGAGGCTCCACTCAGCTCTGAGGGATAAAGATTTCCTGATGCGACCCAGCTCATCACTACTCAGATCATCACTACTCAGATCATCACTACTCAGAGTCTGTGCTGCAACACTGCTCCTCATGGGATCTTGGGCACTGGCTGCTTGCAGCAGCCAAGACACCTCAAGCGTCGAGCCAACTTCCTCCACACAAAACAGCAACGCAAAACCCCCAACCAGTTACTCCCAGGCCAACCCCGTACCCTCGGCAGACATGGTCGAGATCTGGAAAAAGATGGGGTTCACCTCTAGCCAAGCGAAGTGTCTCTCGGACAAGATGAAAGACATGTCCACAAAAATTGACCAAAGCGACCCCACCGGCAGCCTGGCCAAGAATCAAGCCCTGATTCAAGGACTCATGGAGGACTGCAACATCAATGCAGCAACTCTCAACTCCTTAGGCAAGAACTAGTCGCTCGCAAATCCCACCCTGCAACTCTCCCTCTGCAATGGGCTACTGTCTGGTAGTTAGTTTTTGCCAACAATTTAATGCTGTGAGTTGAGGAAAGCCGGTCAGATGCCGGCGCTGTCCCGCAACCGTAGGCAGATTGCGAGCTCCGGGTGGGCTGTGCAGATCTGCGAGTCGGAGTGCTCAGCCTGCAGCAATGCTTCGAGCTCGTCCGTCGCGGAAAACGGATGCCGGGGCCTGGTAGGTCCTTGCAAATCTGTGAGTGGCTTTCTAGGCACACGGTGCCTAGGGGAACCACATACATGAACTCCAGATTCACCAAGTCACCAGTGCAACAATTCAGCCCTCGGCGGGCGCTCATTACGGCTGTGTGCCTAGTGGCTGCATTGTTGGGCTTGGGCTCCCTCAGCGGCGCGAACTCCCGAACAGCAGCTGCGAGCTTGCCAGCAGCAAGTGCCGCATCTCGACCCGAGGCAACCGCGGCCCTGGACTGGTTGAGCGCTCAACTCGCTGCTAACGGCAGTACCTTTCCCGGGTTTGCCATCGGGACCAGCCCAGCAAGAACCGACTGGGGTCTCACAGCAGATGCAGTGCTGAGCTTTATTGCAGCCGGTCACGGCTCCGACCCCGCCCCGCAAGCAGCAACAAACCAACTGATATCGAATCTGAGCGATTTCACGACCTATGAACCGCAGATTCTTGGCGTTCGACTGGCCGGCCCAACTGCAAAGGTTCTGCTGATCACCGAGAGCCTTGGCCTGCAACCCTCCTTTGCCTCGGGGCTGGACTTGGAGCAGGAACTCCGCTCCCTCATGGTCACCACAGGGCCACAGGCTGGGCGATTTGCTGATCGAAACCCGAGCAATTCAGACCCGTTATCCGGTGATTCAAATAATGGGTTTGGCCAAGCTCTAGCGGTTCTCAGCCTGAGCTTGACCGATTCTCAGGTACCCGCCGCGGCGGTTGACTTCTTAATCGGCCAGCAGTGCCCGAATGGTGGATTCAGACTGATCTACACGGTGACGCCGACCTGCATCAGCAACGAGCGCTCCGATACCGACAGCACAGCAATCGCAGTACAAGCGCTCCTCAGCGTGAAGCGAACACCCGCCGTCGAAGCAGCCCTCAGCAGGGCTCTTGGCTGGCTCTTAGCCAAGCAAGACCCAAATACGGGTGGGTTTGGTGGAACGGGTTCTACGGCTGCGCTCAACGCAAACAGCACTGGGCTGTCGGCACAGGCACTTCGCGCAGCGGGACAACGAGAAGCGGCCGAACGAGCCGCCAGTTGGATCACCTCATCGCTTCAACTCAACGGCGCAATCGCGTATACGCCAACTGCTCGTGCGGCCGCTGTCACAAATGGGATTCCTAGCAACCTTGCAGATCAGTGGCGACGTGCAACAACCCAAGGCGTGCTCGCACTAGGCCTCGCTCCGTTCGCACCCGCATTCAAGGCAGAATCGCCTGCAGTCCCGCCAACCACAGTCCCCCAAACCACAGTCCCGATCACAACAGACCCCCCAAGCACAGTCTCTCCTATCGCCCCGATTAGCACAGGCCCCGCTACTCAGGCCCCCGCAGCCGTGCTTGGAGCCCAGACCACTGCAACCTCACTTGCATTCACGGGTACTCCCTCGAAACCACTTATCTTTTTAGGCATCGCACTCCTGATGCTTGGACTTGCAGCAGTCGCTGTGAGCCAGAAATCTAAACCGCTGAGGGCACCCCGGTCAGCGATAATCGGAATCGGAATTGCCGGAGTCCTGTGCGCCTCGCTCCTGCATGCTCAACCCGTTGCAGCAGCAGAGGGTGCATGCACTACTGCAACCGGCATCACGGTAGTGGTCGACTTTCAAGATCTAGGTGGGGGCATCAGTACCCGCTGTGTAACAAGCAAAGTAGAAAATGGATTCCAGGCTCTGACCGCTGCGGGAATCAACTTTCAAACAGCCACTCGTGCCCCAGGGTTTCTCTGCAAGATTGCGGGACTCCCAACTACAGAACAATGCATTCAACCAGCGCCTACCACTGCGTACTGGTCGTATTGGCTAGCTAATCGCGGCGGAAACTGGTGCTACAGCAGCTTGGGTGCAGGAAATATCTTGCCTCCGCCTGGCTCGGTGCAGGGCTGGTCATTCTCGCTAAATCGGACTGACTCAGATGCACCAGCACCCCGAGTGTCACCACCACCTGCGCTTGCTGGTAGCAGCCCATCGCTCTCAGTCGGAGGAGGTTGCGATTCAGCAGTCGTTCCAATCTCAGCCGCAGGAGATGCCGCAGCCCTCCCCCTAGACGCAGCCCCGACCCTCACTCCTGCCGCAGACCCAGCGGCAGCTTCAGCTCCGACTCCAGCCCCAACTCCGCCCCTGACTCCAGCGCCAAGCCCAACAGATGCCGCAGCAGCCCCCAGTGCTCCACCCGGGGTCACTCCGAGCAGCAGCCTTGCCTCCTCGAGCCCCTCTTCAAATTCGAATGAGCCTGCAAATTCGAAAGGGCCGGCAAATTCAAAAGAGCCCCGCGCTTCGCGCTCAAGCCGTAGCGAGCAAAGCGCGCCGACGGCGCTTAGCCTGAACCAAGAAACTGGCTCGACATCATCTCCAGTCGGACTGCTCGTAGCAGTGTTACTACTCCTGGGCATTGGAACTAGCGCCGCCCTGTTGAGGCGACGTGCAACTCGCCCCTGAGCGAACGGGGCCGGTAGCCCAACCTTCAGCACGGGCCCGTCGCAGTCCAAGAGACTTGCACCCGGGTGCATGGTGGATCTGGGCCTTGGGGATGGCAACGGCCGCTAGTCGAACAACCAACCCACTTCTACTCGGCCTTATTGTGGCCGTGGTTGCCTTTGTAGTTTCTGCTCGGCGCACCGAAGCGCCATGGGCAAAGGGTTTCAAGGCCTACCTTTGGTTCGGCCTCATCATCATCGGCACCCGCTTGGCTTTTCGCTTGCTGTTAGATGGGCAATACGGGGCACATGTTCTTTTTCGGCTTCCCGAACTGGCCTTACCTTCAGTGGCCGCGGGTGTTCGGATTGGCGGTGCGGTCTCAGTGGAAGGCCTACTAGCGGCGTTCTATGACGGACTTCGGTTAGCAACTCTGCTCATCTGCTTAGGGGCGGCGAATGTGCTGGCAAACCCAAAGCGGCTACTCAAGTCCGTGCCCGGAGCCCTACATGAGGTCGGTGTTGCGCTCACCGTTGCATTGACTATGGCTCCACAGCTAGTCGAAAGTGCACAGCGGATCCGCAAAGCGCGCAGGTTGCGGGGTGAACTCGGCCGACGGACTCACTTCTTTGCAGAGGTCCTGGTGCCGGTGATGACCGATGCACTTGATCGCTCACTGCTCTTAGCAGCGGCCATGGACTCGAGGGGATACGGAAGGACTGCACATGTGCCGCCACGCACCCGGCGCCTGACTGGGACTCTGGTCCTTGCTGGACTCATCGGAGTATGCATTGGCATTTACGGGCTTCTTGATGGCAGCAGTCCATGGACCCTCGGTGTCCCGATGCTCGCAGTGGGGCTAGTTGCTGCAGGTATTGGTTTTTTCATCGGCGGTCAAAGAGTGCAGCGCAGTCGTTACCGGCCAGACCCGTGGCTACTCGCTGAGTGGGGGGTGTCAGCAATTGGAATCCTGGTTGCAACCACCATGTTCGCAGCTGCAGTCCGCAACCCCACGGGCCTGAATCCCTCGCTGCAACCGCTGCAATGGCCGGCGCTTCCGCTCCTGCCGACGCTTGCCATTTTGCTTGGTGCACTGCCTGCGTGGATCGCTCCACCTCCGGTGCGCTCATGATTCGTTTCGAACAGGTCAGCGTTACGTACCCCGAGGCACAACATCGCACTCTGAGCGATGTTGACTTGCACATTGAAGAGGGCGAACTGTGCCTTGTGGTGGGCAAAACTGGGGTTGGCAAATCCACTCTGCTCGGCGCAATCAACGGACTCGTGCCACATTTCACCGGCGGGACTCTTTCTGGTCGAGTAACGGTGAATGGCCGTGACACATCTAGTCACCCGCCGCGAGAACTCGCTGATTTGATTGGTGTGGTCGGCCAAGATCCGCTTGCCGGATTTGTAACCGACACGGTGGAGGAAGAACTCGCTTATGCCATGGAGCAGCTAGCAATCGATCCGGCTGTGATGCGCAAGCGGGTAGAAGAAACCCTTGACCTATTGGGCATCGCAGAGTTGCGAAACCGGCCGATCCGCAGCCTCTCTGGCGGCCAACAACAACGAGTAGCGATTGGCTCAGTGCTCACCGCACATCCCCGAGTGCTCGTGCTTGATGAGCCCACTTCGGCCCTAGATCCAACTGCAAGCGAAGAGGTACTCGCCGCCATCACCCGGCTCGTGCACGACCTTGGTGTGACCGTGGTGATTGCAGAACACCGCTTGGAACGGGTGGCGCAATACTGCGACCGGGTGATCTACCTGCATGGCGACGGCACCGTGGCATCGGGGCCACCGGCAGAGGTTTTGGCGCACAGTTCGGTAGCGCCTCCGGTAGTGCGGCTCGGACGCCTGGCAGGCTGGTCACCGCTACCGCTGTCGGTACGCGATGCGCGTCGAGAAGCCGTGGATCTGCGAGAGGAGCTTCAACAGCTCGCGAGCCCAGCAGTACCAGCAAGCCCAGCAGCACCGTCGGCCGAACCCGAACTCTCTGGCAGTCCCGAACTCTCTGGCAGGAGAGTAACGGTTCGCTATGGAAATATCGTTGCTGTATCCAAAGCAGATATTGACCTTGCCTCGGGGCAGATCGTTGCGCTCATGGGACGTAACGGCTCAGGCAAGTCCTCGCTCCTCTGGGCGCTTCAGGGATCTGGTGCTCGTGAGAGCGGCTCGGTCAGAGTCCAGGGCCAAGACCCAAGCACCCTCAGCCCCAGTCAGGCACGAGCCTTGGTGGGGCTTGTCCCTCAGACCCCAACTGACTTGTTGTACCTAGCGACAGTGCAGGCCGAGTGCACCCAAGCCGATCAAGACTCGCAGCAACCAGCTGGTACTTGCGCTGGGCTCTTGGATCGAATCCTCTCTGGAATCGACCCGCAGGCTCACCCGCGAGATCTCTCTGAGGGACAAAAATTGGCCTTGGTGCTTGCCATTCAGCTGAGTGCTAGTCCGAGAGTTCTGCTGCTTGATGAGCCCACCAGAGGTTTGGACTACTCGGCCAAGGAACACCTGACGCAGCTACTCAAAGAACTAGCCGCCGCTGGCCACGCTATTGTGGTCTCTACCCATGACGTTGAGTTTGTCGCCTCTACAGCGGACAGGGTGCTGGTCATGGCAGAGGGTGAGATTTTGGCCGACGGGCCAACGGCCGATGTAGTCCTGGCCTCCCCCGCTTTTGCCCCACAAGTAGCCAAAATTTTACATCCCGCACCGTTCCTCACCGTAGAAGAAGTAGCTACGGCATTAGGGAGCAAGCCGTGAGACCCACTGCTCTGCGCATGAGTCCGCGCTCAGGCCTTGTACTCGCAGTTGTTTCAGTGGCAGGACTTGCGATGTTTCTCTGGCCGCTCATCCTGAGTCCCACCTCGGGCATGTCGCATAATCGCGATGCACCATTCATCTTTGCCCTGATCCTGCCGGCGCTGATCGCCGTGCTCCTGGCCGAGTTACATGGTGCCAACGGAATCGATACCAAGGCCCTAGCAATGCTCGGTGTGTTAACCGCATTCGGTGCCGTGCTTCGGCCACTCGGTGCAGGAGTCGCGGGAATAGAAACCGTGTTCTTTTTATTGATTCTGGCTGGGCGAGTCTATGGCCCGGGGTTTGGCTTTGTGCTCGGGTCGACCACCATGTTTGCTTCGGCTCTGCTCACCGGCGGAATCGGACCATGGCTGCCGTTCCAGATGTTGGCGGCAAGTTGGATCGGCCTTGGGGCAGGACTCTTGCCCAGAGCTAAAGGTCGTGCCGAGATTGCCTTGCTAGCCGCCTATGGCGTTGTCGCTGCTTACTTCTTTGGATTTTTGCTCAACATGTGGTTCTGGCCGTTTACTACGGGAACAGGAACACAGTTGTCGTTCGTGGCCGGGGCATCAGTGGCCGAAAATCTTCACAGATTTTTTGTGTACACCGTCGCAACCTCAACCTTTGGTTGGGATACCGGACGAGCAATAACTAACGCACTAGCTATTGTTCTTCTCGGACCGACGGTGCTTTTAGTGCTGCGACGCTCAACGCGCCGAGCAGCCTTTGATGCCCCGGTTCAGTTCCACGAACTTACACATCAGCGCTGAGGGCTAGGGGGTGTACGCCACGAGTCCAAGGATAGATAAGCGCGGCACGTTGCCGGCGAAGTCGGGTGCCCAAGCCCACCCTTCAACGGACCCCTCAACGAGCGGACCTTCTGCAGCACCGACTGGTGAATAATCCCATACGGAGGAGCGGTCAGCGGATCGGTAGTAGCCCCAATATCCGCCGGTCTCCCAGCAAAACGGAAAGCCTTGTGCTGGTCGTGCATTGATGGTGCAGACTGCACCTGGGTAAGTCGGAACCTCTGTTTGGGAAAATCCAGCAGCAGCGAGTGCCGCTAACCCACTTGCCTGCGGGCCAGCCGCGCAAGCAACAACAATTGAGTTGTTGAGCGCCGTGTAGTCGACCACTACGGTCACGCCTGAGTTGGCCGGACAGGCTTGTCCAGTAATAGTTGGTCCCGAGGGTGGAGTTGGGGGCGGTACGCAGGCAGACGCAAGCGCAACACAACCGATCATGACAGGAAGAAGAACTCTCGTCCGGAGCTTTCTTTTTTGTAACAGCATCTTTTGAAGGAACATTGCATCGCCTTTCCTAGGCGAGGATCCGACCTTCCCCCGATGACACAACCAGCAGTTTTTGCAGGACAAAAAGCCAGTTGTGATTCGAGCTCGTGTTCCGCAATCCTCGACGGTTGGTTCAAGCTATATAGCCCTGAATAGGCATTCCGACTTGTTGAGAATCTTCGAAAAGCTTCTCAACCCACGGTTGCGGGACAGCGCCGGATTTTGACCGGCTTCCCCCACTCAGGAACAAATCACAAGCTAGCAGAACGGCTAGCCGAAGATGGAACTGAAGCCTGCTTGGGCGGCTTCGTAACCGCCGGACTGCTGAACAAATGCCGCCGAGCCACCGAGTTGGGTAGCTAAGTAACGCCCGCCCGCGCGCCCCCACTCTTGATGCACCCAACGATCAAAGAAATACGCCTCACGGGTTTCAAGGCCACTACCGCCGGGTTGCTGAATCTGCGCGAGCATCTCTGCTTCGAGTTCGCTCAGTCCAGCCCCTGTTAAAGCACTGGTTTGAAAGATCGGCAGGTCCTCTGACTCAAAGGGCCGTGCCAGCCACAGACTTGAGCGCAAGTGGTGATAGCTCGTCAGCGCAGTTGGCTCATCGGATTTATTTAGAATGAATGCATGCGGTATCTCGATAATTCCTGCCTTGAGAAACTGGACCTCATCGCCGGCAAGTGGTTGCAGGACCAAGTACACCCGATCTGCAAGATGGCGAATATCTGCCTCACTTTGGCCAATACCAACCGTTTCGATCATCACACAGTCAAACAACCTCGTGAGCAGCCGACAGACTTGAAAGCTAGAAGGACCAAGTCCGCCAAGATCCGTCTGTGAAGCTTGGCTCCGAAAGAACAGTCGATTCTCGGAAGGTAAGTACCGCATCCGGGTTCGATCACCTAAGAGCGCACCCCCCGAAACCTGACTCGAGGGATCTACGGCGAGCACGGCAATCGACAGCGAGGAATGAGCAGCGAGCAGGTCAACGGTGATGCGTGATAACAACGATGACTTGCCTGATCCCGGCGTGCCAGTGAGTCCAAGAATGGTTCCGGATCTCGGCTCGGCCCTTGAATCGAGCAGGCCCAAGGCCTGCGAGCGAAGCTCAGCACTGCCCAATCGGTCATCCTCAAACAAGCTAATCAGACTGCTGACTGCCATCTTGTCTAGCTGCTGAGCCTCGTGAACGAGCCTTGGCAGGTCTTGTTCGATCGAGTCCAACGATGCCACAGTGCGCTGCCGTTCTACTCGGCGTCTTGGTTGGATTCGATCACCTCAGTGATCGATTCCATGATGTCGATGAGTTCGTAATCAGAGGGAGTAAAGACCCGCTTGACGCCCAGGCTGAACAGCAGATCAAAGTCATCTGGCGGAATGATTCCGCCGACTACCACTGAAATGCGAGTATCTGCTCCGTACTCCGCGAGCTTGTCCATGATCTGCTGGGTGAGTTCCACATGCGAGCCGCTCAGCACCGAAACGCCAATCACGTCTGCATCCTCCTCTACTGCTGACTGCACAATCTCATCTGGGCTGAGACGAATCCCCGAATAGATCACGTCGAATCCAACGTGTCTCGCAGAGACTGCAATCACCTCGGCACCATTCGAGTGCCCGTCAAGGCCAGGTTTGCCGACAACAATGCGCGGGCGATGCCCCAGTGTCTGAGCGAGCAGGTCGATGCGGGATCGAAGAGCATCCACCCGCTCACCATCAAGAGAAAGCTTCTGCCCGTCCACGCCCGTCGCGGGACGATACTCACCAAAGACTTCACGCAGAGCCCCGGCCCATTCGCCTGTGGTGACTCGCGCAAGTGCGCACTCAATCGAGGGTTCCATCATGGATGAACCGCTTCGCGCTGCTTCTTGCAACACTGCAATTGCTGCTGCTACGCGCTCCGGATCTCGAGCAGCACGGGTTGCATTCAAACTGGCGATCGTGTCGCGAGCAGAGGATTCGTCAACCTTGAAAATTCCGCCGTCCTCACCGCCAACCAATGGGGACGGGATTCCTTCGGTCCACTTGTTCAGCCCAACAACAATCTGTTCGCCCGTGTTGATAGCGCTCATACGCTCAGACATAGACCGTACGAGAGCAGACTTCATGTAGCCAGAGTCAATAGCCGCAATGACTCCACCCATACCCAAGATCCGGTCGATCTCTTCTCGAGCTTGGGCTTTGAGATCATCCACCTTGGAACGCACCACAACTGAACCCTCAAAGATGTCCGGGTACTCAAGCAGGTCAGTCTCATAGGCCAAAATCTGCTGAAGCCGGAGCGACCATTGCTGGTCCCATGGCCGCGGTAGCGAGAGCGCCTCGTTCCAAGCGGGAAGTTGAACAGCACGCGCTCTGGCATCACGGCTCAGGGTGACTCCAAGAGTCTCGATCAGGATTCGCCATGCGTTGTTCTCGGGCTGGCTTTCGGTAAGGCCTAACGAGTTGACCTGAACTCCGTAGCGAAAGCGACGGTACTTCTCGTTTTTCACACCAAATCGGTCCTTGGTGTACTCATCCCACAACTCACCGAAGGCGCGCATCTTGCACATCTCTTCAACAAAGCGGATTCCTGCGTTGACAAAGAAACTGATTCGCCCAACGGACCGCTCAAACTGCTCATCATCGAACTGGCCACGCTCCTTAAGCAGGTCCAGCAGGCTGATGGCATTTGCTAATGCAAAGGCCAATTCCTGAGCAGGAGTAGCCGCTGCTTCTTGCAGGTGATAGGAGCAGATGTTCGAGGCGTTCCAAGAGGGAATTTCTTCTAAGCAAAACTCGTACATCTCGGCGATGAGTCTCTGGCTCTGCTCGGGAGGAAATATGTAGGTACCTCTCGCCAAATATTCCTTAATGAGATCATTCTGAGTAGTGCCATTCAGCTCGGCAATCTCTACGCCGCGCTCACGAGCAAGCCCCACATACAAAGCAAGCAACCACATGGCAGTGCCATTGATGGTCATCGAGGTGTTCATCTGTTCGATCGGAATCTCATCAAACAAGATGTGCATATCGTCTAGGGAGTTAATGGGAACCCCGACCTTGCCGATTTCTGGGCGGGCAATCGGGTCATCTGAGTCGTAGCCGCATTGCGTTGGCAGGTCGAACGCTATCGAGAGCCCTGTCTGGCCTTTAGCTAGGTTGGACCGATACAGCTCATTCGAGGCTTTCGGGCTGGAATGTCCGGAATACGTGCGTATAATCCATGGCCGATCGCGAACAGCATTTCCCTGCCCATCAGAAATCAGGTGTGCGTCCGTATTGCGCTGCGGCTCAGCTTGAGTCATAGGACTCATCCTACGGGGTTAGCCGCGAACTACGGGAACTGGACTATCGATTCGGAGGGTACCGTCGGCATGAGCCTCGACGGTGATAAATCCGTGCGGGGTTGGCACAGTAGCTCTCGCCCACTCCAAATCTCCGAGCGATGGGGCAACGCGAACCGAGGCGTAGCCAGGCTCTGCTGGGGTAATCCCAAGCACGTGCACAATCAGATCTCGGGTGGGAGTTGAGGACCATCCATGGCAACGCGTTCCGCCGACCCAGCACTCCGGCCAGGTGGTTTCGCCGGCATCAATAAAGACTTTCCAGTTCCGACAGAGCTCAGATATCAGATCAGCGCGTCCTGCCTTTGCAAGGGCATCATGGACGACATACTGATAAAAGGGCTCAGCCTCGACCATCTCGTTGAGCGCGTCCCAAGGCGGCTCTGCTGGATATCCGTTCATGAGGAACACAAACCCCTGACCGTCGCCATCAACAGTCAGTCGGTCCATCACAAAGGAGTGCCGGATCAACTTGGATCGATCGGTTATTCCTTCCACGACGCGACCCAGACGATCTTGCGGAACCAGGCCCGCAACGATTGCTGCCGCACCAGGATGTTGGGCTGCCTCGGGCTTGGGCTCACCGTCAACAATGTGATCGATATACACCCCTCGGCCTTTGTCCCAGAACACCTCGAATGCAGCACAGATGCCTGCATGACGACTTCTCGCCCAGGATGCATTAGCGGCATTGCCAACCCAATCACTCATCTCTGCAAACTCATCCAAGCCACGAGCCCAAATTGCATTTGTCGTTGATGAACAACCGTTCATATAGACACTCGCCCAGTCGGTGAGCGGCCACCCGGTGACATCGTGAAGCAGATCATCCTGGCCAAGAAACGACTCGAACCAGCGCAACACTCGCTCCGCAACCGGCAGATACTCCGCTATAAGTTCGCTGTCTCCGGTGTAGCGATACAAGTTGAAGAGTGAGTGAATCCAATGCAGCGCCCAGTCAGGGATGTACATGCGATCATCAGCAGAAAAGTCAGAGGCCGCGGCCATTGCCAACATGCCATCTGGTCGAGAGTGGGTAGCAAGCTGCGGATGCCAAATTGGCATGGACCAGTCTGGATTCGACACCAGATCCACCATCTGGTGCACCACCGAGTCTCCGGTCCACGCTCGCTGCTCGCGAGTTGGGCAATCGACATATGCGTCAAGCGCGCACAGATCTACAGTGCGCAAACCAATTTCGTGGATCTGATTGAGGAGCGGGTCTGAGCACTCGAATGAGGCACCTGCGGGACGAGGCCGATGCTGCTCTGCAATTGAAATCTCAAGGCTCAGCGCGCCGGTCGTTGCAGTGGAATCTGAAGTTGCAGAAGCAAGTGGCTGTGGTACCCGCAGGGCCACGTCAAGGAATCGCGTACCAATGATGTCCAAAGACTGAAATGACTCAGTCCCGTCTCCCCTGCAGACATAGCGCAGACCGGCATGTTGGCCAAGGGTCACGAGTTTGCCATCTTCGCTGCGATGCTCCGATGCAGCAATGTCGATTGTGGTGCCGGGTTGGGCATGCTCGACTCGCAGGGTCAGGAGCCCTGCAGCGATGTGGCCCAGATCGAACTGTCGAATCTCGATTCCCTGCAGCGAGGCTCTGGGCTCTAGCAACCGGGGAGTCTCTTGGTCTTGCAAAACTTGCTGCACTGGGTCCGCTTGCAGCGCAGCACCCTCGACCCAAACCGTGGACTCATGACTCGCCACGTGCTTGGCGCCACCTTGGAATGCTCTGCGCACAGGCGGCCGGAGCATGCCAAAGGGGGAACTGGGTGGCGAGCTCCTTCCGTCTGCCCCGGTATGCATCGGGGTGATTTCAAAGCTCTTACTCCAAGCCGAGTCATCAAATCCCGGGCTCTCCCATCCCCACGGGTGCACCTGTGCATCAAAGGACTCAAGTGGCAGGCAGGCAACATCGCCGGGTACTGAAACTGCAGTCCAAGCATCTCCTGGGGTACATCTCCAACTACGGTCGCTCAGCACCCAGTCCTGGCCAATACGCGCTTCAAAAACCAAGGATCCAGCGCCAAGCGAATAGGTGGGCGGAACTGGAATCCACCATGAGGTGGAGTGTCCAAAGTGTCGTGCCGTAATGGCAATCACATTGGTGCCTTCTCGCAGATGCGGAGCGAGATCTACAAAATCGTAGTGTGCAGTTCTCGGCTCGGAACGAACGGGGCCGCGGGCTACCTCGGTGCCGTTGACTACCAGAACGTAGCGACCGTCAACCCAGATTCGCGCAGGCGCTGCGGCCGGCACCTGATCAAGGTGAATCTCAGAACGAAACAGCACGACAGAGTCTTTGGGATGAGCCAACACAGGCCGAGTCGCTGTTTCCATTTCCAGAGCGGGCCTACCATGCCAGATCCACTTGGCTTTCCAAGACCCGGTGAATGGCGGAGGGTGAATTAGTCGCATTCGGGCTCTAGTCGCATGACAGCAGTGGGCCGACTTCAGCCCCAAATTGTTCAATCTGCTCGCAGACTTGTTGTGCATCTTTGCCAAGGAACCGAAGCTGAATCTGGTTGATGCCCTTGGCCGCGAACTTGTTGATTCGCTCAGCTACCTCTTCCGCTCCGCCTTGCACAGCGGGGCCACGAGCGAAGAGTTCAAGGTCAAAATCGGCCGATCCTAGGAACACTGAACCAAAGTTCATCCCCAGATCAAAGGCAGCGGGTAGGCCCGCTGCTTCTCGTTCCGACCGGATACATGAAATCGCATTGCTGAGTCCCATCTTTGGAGGACCCTGAGGGAGCCAGCCATCACCGAGTAGGGCAGCACGACGGATAGCAACCTTGGAGGATCCACCAATCCAGATGGGCAACGAAGCACCGCCCAAGAGCGTGCGTTCAGCCGGGCGCGGGCTCATCCCGATTCCTACCTGAGCGCCTGGACCGCCCACCGAGGGGTACTCCTCTGCACACGCTGCTCGAATGACCGCCACCGACTCCTCGAGTTGTTGGCCGCGAGACTCAAAGTCCACCCCAAGAAACTCAAATTCAGACTCTAAATGGCCCGCTCCAGCCCCCAGAATGGCTCGCCCATCTGAGAGATTATCGAGCGTCAGAAATGCCTTCGCAGCAGCGAGCGGGTGCCGATAGGGAAGCACGTAGACGTGACTGAGTAGGCGAACCCGACAGGTGAGGGCTCCTAGCCAACCCAATGTCGCAATGGTGTCGTACCACATCGCAGACATGCGCTCATCTGCTGGTCGCGGAACACCCACGTGATCGCAAACGCCGATATAAAAAGCACCGGCTCGGTCAGCAGCCTGCGCAATTGATACCAACTCCGCTGTGCCGGCAGTGCACTCCCATGGCTGCACAAAAGAAGGGCTCTGCGACTGCACTGGCAGTTGCAGTCCCCAGGTCACCTGACCGGACGGAATGATTGGGCTCATGGTTACTCGTTTCGGGAGGAGTCTCTGAGGTGGTTGAGTTCAACTTCAGCCTGAGTCAACATTGATTCACCTGAGGCTCCCGGAACAAAAAATGAAACTGCTACGTGAACCAAAACAGAGAGTGGTTGGCCGGCAATCTCCATCGGTAGCGCAATCGCGCCACGGATTCGTTCCATGACAGCACCTGCCGATGCTGGCGCAACAGCGGCTACAACAAGAACGAAGAGCCCGGGTTCAATCAACCCCAAAACATCTGCAGTTCGCACGAGCCGATCCAACCGGGCTGCAATTTCTTGCATTGCGGCTTCGGTGCCTGATTGGTCAGAGCTACTCAGTGCCTCATAGTCATCGATACCAACGAGGTACGCCGCAGGTTGAGCTGAACTGTTTGAGTCTTGGCTCGCCATCATCTCGTCGAGCCGCTCAACGACAACAGCCCTATCGGGAAGCAGGACCGTCATCCGAGCCGGTTTCCCCAGATACCTACAAAGCTGACCATATCGCCGGGGTAGCCACCCAAATTGTGGGTCAATGCAAGGCCGCGATCAGCCGTGTCGATCTGCCGTTCCTCGGGGGCTTCATGCCGAAGCTGTAGCCAGCACTCGAACAACATGCGAAGCCCCGAGGCCCCCACCGGATGCCCGAATGACTTCAGTCCACCATCAGTGTTGATGGGAAGGTCTCCGTGCAAGTCGAACGCTCCGGCCTCTACATCTTTCCAAGCCTCACCGCGAGCCGAGAAACCAAGATCTTCCATCAGTACCAACTCGGTTGGAGTGAAGCAATCGTGTACCTCGGCCATGGCCAACTCCGTGCGGGGGTTAGTAATGCCCGCTTGTGCATATGCGTCCTTGCCGGCTGCTTCGCACTCATCGAAATGGGTGTAATCAAATTCGGGATCGGCAAGTCCAGAGCCGTTACCCGCAACCATGGCTAGGGCCTTTACGAAGATGGGCTTATCGGTGTACTTATACGCGTCGGCAGCGCGCACCACGATTGCAGCGGCAGCTCCGTCGGCAACGCCAGCACAGTCAAATACAGACAACATGCCCGCAACGGCAGGCATCGCACAGATTGAATCAACCGACATCTCACGGCGGAACTGAGCGCGTTCGTTCTTGGCACCATTGGAGTGATTCTTGGATGCAATCCGAGCCAGTGTGCGTCGCAACTCAATCGGATCGATGCCGTACTTATCCGCGTAAGCAGGGGCCACAAGAGAGAACATTCCGGCTGCTGTCAGGGTTCGCTGGGTGCCATCAGTGGGAATGGGGAATGCATTGAGACCCTGATAACCCGAGTCCTTGACCTTCTCTACGCCCACTGCAGCTGCGATGTCATAGGCACCCGAGGCAACTGCGTAGCAGGCTTGGCGAAGTGCCTCTGAGCCAGTGGCACAGTAATTCTCAACTCGAGTGACTGGCTTGTTCTGCAATTTCAGCGGCGCTGCCAACGTGACTCCCGACATGCCCGACTGAGCGGTTCCAAGCCACCATGCGTCAACTTGGTCCTTCTCAACACCAGCCGAGGCCAATGTGTCTGTCACTGCATCAATCAGCAAATCATCGGTGCTTCGATCCCAGTGTTCTTTGAACTGGGTGCAGCCCATTCCAATAATGGCAACCTGATCTTTAATTCCGTGGCTAGCCATGGTTAGTCCTGCTCCGTTTTCTCGAGCTGTTCGCGTGCTGTTCCTTGCCCTGTAACTGGGCGAGCCTTCCAGAAATAGTTTGCAATCTCGTCAGCTGTGTTCAGCCTGCGGAACGTCATTTCGACAGTCATACCGATCGTCACGTCAGCAGGGCGTACATCGGTGAGTTCCACTGGAAGGCGACCCCCACCTGCAAAATCGCAGACTGCAAAAACCACTGGGGGCGATGGCGAATAGGCAAGAGAGTCCACCGTAAAGGTGGCGACAGTTGCTGCAACATCAGCCATCGGGGCTGGCTCCATGTCATCGAGATTGCCGCCCTCGAACGACACACGAGCGGGTGGCAGATGCAACGCACCAGACTCGTGATCCTTGGAACCAACAAAACCGTACTTCCAGTCCAGCCGGCGCTCAGCAGCTGCAGCGGACATTCGAGCGGGCTCGGGGCGATTCGGGGGTTGGACAGGCAGGACTCCACGCCAAGCTAGGTACTTTGAATACAACAGCGTGTTATCAGCATCTTCAAGTTGGTCTGCAACGGTGACCCCGCCGGCAGTGCCACTGTCACCTGAGACTTGGTCGGTGACTCTAAAGAAGAACACGTCTGCCCCATCGGCCATAGCCAACAAGGCAATGACTTGCCCTGGTTGAGACTGTTCAATGAGCGAAGTCAACATCAGGAGGGGATGCGCTGCACCTGTAAAGCCCACCGAGCTAGCAAGTGAATCGACTACCTCTACCCCGGCAGCACCAAGCTTTTTTGCGAGGGCAGCGCTAGCTCGGGGGCGAGGCCCCACCAGCGCCACCTTGTCGAGTTGATCAATCTGCAAGCCGGCATCTTTTAGTCCAGCCTCCCAAGCCTGAGCAGCCAGATCGCCATAGCGCTGCTCGCCAAAGCGATCCTCCCAAGATCTCGTGCGGGCCTCTCCTGGTGAGCGCCAGCGATCAAGAAACTCCCGCGTGGCTGATGCACCACCCAAGTATTCTGCAATAACGGCAACCCCAGAATCTGCAGATGCAGCACCAACAAGCACTGCAGCGCCGGCGTCCCCACCGTCTTTCTCGTCTACCGAGCCGGCGGGTCCGGTACGAACATCACCAGTCAGGACCAATACGGCCGGATCGTTGGAGTGAAGCGCC
>JBAXCX010000002.1:0-64406 GCA_037141255.1 Actinomycetes bacterium
GGGCCTGCCTTGCTCCGATGCTCAACGCGTACAACAGTGAGAGGATGCAGGACTCCGAGAACCGCCCGTTCGATGCAGACAACCACTATTACGAGGCCCTCGATGCCTTCACGCGCCACCTAGACCCCGCATGGGGTGCTCGCACCTTGCAATGGGCAGAGATCAACGGCCGGCGGTACAACGTGCTTGGCGGCAAGGTTTCTCGTGCGGTGGTAAACCCCACGTTCGATCCCGTAGCAAGTCCTGGGGTGCTCAAGGACTACTTCCGGGGTAACCCCAACGGAGACAACCCGCTCGAACTCCTCAAAGCCCGGGACCGGATAAAGGCGGAGTACCGCAACCGTGATGCGCGGCTGGCAACCATGGACCAACACGGCTTAGAGAAGATTTGGCTCTTCCCCACCTTAGGCATGGTCTACGAGGAGGAGTTGCACACCGATCCCGAGGCCGTGGCAGTGATGTTTCGGGCCTTCAACCGCTGGCTGGAAGAGGATTGGGGATTCAATTATCAGAACCGGATCTTTGCATCTCCCTACATCACGCTCGCCGATATGGATATTGCCATCAGCGAACTTGAGTGGGCACTCGACAAGGGCGCTCGAACCATTGTTATGCGTCCAGCCGCGCCCACAACAGCGCTGGGTCGGCGATCACCAACTGACCTGCAGTTTGACCCGTTCTGGGCGCGGGTTGACGAGGCTGGCATCACGGTGGTGGTGCATGCGGGCGACTCGGGCTACTCGGCGAATGGGTACGCCACCGATGGATTCAGCTCAAACTTCGCCAACTCGGTTCCGCAACCCATCAAGATGCTGCAACTCGAACGCCCAATCGAAGACTTTTTGGCTTCGCTCATTACTGATCAACTCTTCCATCGCTTTCCCAACCTGCGAGTTGCCTCGGTTGAAAACGGCGCTGGATTTCTGCGCGGGCTGTTTCACCGATTGGATGCCCTCGGTCATAAAATGTCGGGATGGTTCCCTGAAGACCCGATCGAAACCTTCCGCCGGCACATTTGGATCAACCCGTTCTGGGAGGACAACGTGCATGAGCTTCTTGAACTGATGGGACCGGAGCGAGTGATCTTTGGTTCGGACTGGCCACATATCGAGGGCATGCCCCTGCCACTGGATTACTTGGAAGAACTGACTGGCCTAGAACAAAAAGTCGTGGATCTTGTGACTCGTGAGAACACTGAAGCGCTCAATGAGTTACGCCCCGCCTGAGTCCGTAGGAGATCGACTCAGCAACAATTCTTGCTTTTTGCTTGCACGACTCAACCGCAGGCACTTAGCTATCAACGTAGAAGTTTGCACACTGGGCGAAGTCATCATTTTGGGGGGCAAAGTGAAATCATCACGTAACCTGTTTGTTCTTGCAGTGGCCACGGCTGCACTGGCCATGAGTTTGGGTGCGTGTACACCTGCTGGGCCGCCAAACAGCAGCTGGCTCGCTGCAGGCTGCTATAACTCCTCGGTAGTTGGCGCACCCGATTTTGCCTTCACGGGCACCCCAAATGTGGCTGGCAACCTGACCGTGGCGCTAGACATCGCAACCCTTACGCTTTCTGAAAATGGCAGCTGTGCGGGGATCCCGCTTGCTGCGCCCTATACCTTCACCTTGGTACGAGGATCGGGCAATCTTGCCGCCGGTGCAATCTGCGCAGGCCTCGGGTTTGGTAATGGAGTCGGGCAGATTCAATCTGACTACCCAGCCTTCCCAGCTGATGCCTGGGTCTGCAATCCGCCAGCTACAACCTGACGGGCACAGCAGCGCTGCGACAAACTAAGGCTCGCGCAAAACCTTTAGTCCGTTGAGCGCGCCACCATGACGAGGCGATTATCGCTCGTGGTCAATCGAGCCAATGTTCCAATGCCGGTGATGCTCGCTGAGATGACGACACCAGCAAGGATCACGTACATCAAGGCGAGCTGAGTGCGAACAGCCGCAAACGGGTCCACCCCGGCCAGAATGAGCCCGGTCATGGTGCCAGGCAAAACAATGATCCCCAGAGCAGCAGTCTGTTCGACTTGCGGCGAGATTGCAGTGCGTAGTGAGGAACGGATGAATCGCTGAGAGGCCAACTTGACGGTCATGCCGAGTGCTAAACCAGCCTCGATCTCTCTGCGCTGATTCGATACGGAATCACTGATTCGGTTGGCCGCGACCACTGCCGCGTTCATGGAATTACCGATAACCATTCCAGCCACGGGAACAAGCGTGCGACCCTGCAGCTCAAGCACTCCCAATCCAAACACGATTGCTAACCCTACGAATCCCACGGTGGTCAGTGCCAGCAGTGCGATACCAAAAATCCCCGGAATGTGCCGAGTCCGGCGAGCAGTCGTTGCGGCTGCGAAGAACACAATGACGACCACCCAAATCCAAGACCAGATCATTGGGGTGGCGGGGTTGACAATGGGTACGAGCGCAAACCCCACAATCATCATCTGCCCTAAGGAACGAACGAGAGCAACCAGAATCGGGCGCGTTAAGCCCAGATGCTCACCGGCAGTTACCGCAACGGCTATCAGCACAAAGAGCAGCGAGACCACGAGTGAACTCCAGCCAACCACTTGTTCAGTCATTTCGTACCTCCACTAGTTCTTTTCGTTGAACCATGACTCATCAATTGCAGACTCAGCGTTGGGATCCTGAGGCGACCCTGAGAACACCAGCTCTCCAGCGCGCAGCACCACTAAATTCTGAGCCAGACGCCAAATCTGGGGGCGGTCGTGAGTTACCCACACCACCGGGATCCCCTCGGCCACGAGCGAGGTAGCAAGCCCCTCGAGTTGCCGCGTTGCCGCATCGTCAAGTGCCGAAGTGGGCTCATCTGCAAGCAACACGCTCGGCCGAGTGGCAAGTGCCCGAGCAAGGATCATGCGCTGCGCCTCACCACCCGAGAGCGAGTCAGCTTCGCGGTCGAGTAACTCGGGATTGAGGCCTACTCGCTGACACAACTGCTCTGCATCTTGGCGAGGAAGTTCTGGACACCCCGCCTGAAGGTTCTGAAAAACCGACCCAGGGAAGGGCGCAGGATGTTGAAACACCATGGCCACGCTCCGACGATGCGCCAGTGGGTCGAGTGCCGAGATGTCTTTGCCCAGGTACAGCAACGTGCCCGAACTTGGCACCTCGAGACGATTGCAACAGCGAAGCAATGTGGACTTCCCAGAACCTGATGCGCCGGCAACAACAGTGAGTCCGGCATCTGGAATGATAAAGTTCAGATTCTGCAACAAGCCATGGCCGTTATTTCGAACCGTCAGGTTCTGAAACTCAAAGAGCGGCTTCACCCTTGGGGGCAGTTCGGTGAAATGGTCACTTGCTCACGCTAACCGCCCGTTCCACCGTGCCGTCGGACTGCCATCAGGCCTACTGTCTTTGCATATGACCGAACGCAGAAGCTTGGCCACACGTGTCCTTCAGGCAATTCTGGCACTTCCCGACCCGATCATGGATCGAGTTATCGGAGCACCGCCCATTGTTCTCGATGGTCGGGTGCTCAACCGGCGCGTGCAGGCGATGCTTGTTCTGTCAGAACGTCTCGGCCTTCGCAGTGATGGACAGCCGGAGTCGGTAGCGGAGAGACGCACAGCTATGCGTCGCGCGGCCGCCATTGGCATGCCACTACGTACTGGGCTTCATGTGGTTGACCGCCGAGTTCCTGGCCCGGCGGCCGAGATTCCGATTCGCATCTATCGCCGTTTCGGCCTGCCCGAAACAGCCCCCGCAATCGTGTACCTCCACGGGGGCGGCTGGGTAACAGGTGACCTCGACACACACGACGGATCCTGTCGCTTACTTGCCGATGAAAGCGAATGCATTGTCATTTCGGTTGACTACCGACTTGCTCCTGAACATCCGTTTCCGGCAGCGATTGACGATGTCGTGGCCGCATACCGGTGGGTCAATGATCATGCAGCGGAACTTTCGATTGAGCCTGGGCGAGTGGGCGTCATGGGCGATAGTGCTGGAGCCAACTTGGCGGCGGTGATTGCTCAAGTGACTCGCGATACCGATGTGCCCGCCCCCGTAGCGCAATGTCTGATTTACCCCGCCACTGATCTCTTCCTGCGTGAAGCTTCACATGAGATTTTTGCGACCGGTTTCTTCTTGACTCGTGAATCTATGGACTGGTTTCGTGCACAGTACCTGCCCGATCTGAGCGATTGGGACTCACCGCTCGCTTCACCGATTGAGCAGAAGGATCTCTCTGGAGTTGCCCCGGCACTGATCGTGACTGCTGGTTTTGACCCGCTACGCGATGAGGGGCGGCGTTATGCGGAAATGCTTGTTGAGGCGGGAGTACCCACTCGGTATCGGTGCTACGACGATATGGTCCACGGGTTTTTTGGTATGGGGATTTTGCCCGGAGGGATGGCGATGGCCACCGAGATTTGCTTGGGAATGGGCGACCTGATGCACGACACTCCGTAACCGCTACGCAACAACTACTGCGATGGCCCAAGCAGTCAGTGCGGAACTCCACTTATGACTGACTCATGATTCGGTGCGAGTGGCAGTCATGTCTGCGGTGCCGGCTCGGCGCTGAATCATCGAAGAGAGCCCAGGGGCCAGACTCCCCAGAGTGGCGACCAAGCGCAGTTCGATAGGAGCTACGAATGATTCCGCAGGATTCGACTCAATGGTCTTGGCCACACAGCGCCCAACATCGGCTGGTGTCTTCATACGGACCGCAGCAGGTAGGTCAATCCCCGAGGTTGCAAACATGCCGGCCTCGGAAATGAACCCTGGCTCCACGATCGATACGCCGATACCGGCACTTGACAGGTCCTCGCGTAGGGAGAGGGAAAATCCGCGCAGGCCAAACTTGGTTGCGTTATACATCCGCGTATTAGGGGTCGCCACGACCCCCGAAAGCGATCCGATAAAGACAATCTGCCCCGCTGCTTGACGCTGAAGGTGCGCTTGAGCGAACTCGGTGGCCATCAGAATCGGTCCACGAAGGTTGACATCAATCGACTGGTCGACCTCAACAGCAGTCATCTCGGCGATGGCCACGTCGGAACCCATACCAGCATTTGCGATCAGGACATCGCAATCACGAGATGCTGCAAGGACGAGGTCGAGTCCGTCCGGCTCGCACAGGTCAGCCACAAGGACCTGAGCCTGGGTTTGTTCAGCGAGTGCCTCGAGCTCTTCAACACGCCGACCCGTGAGCGTGAGTCTGGCCCCGCGCTGATGCAGTTCTTTGGCAATGGCCTGACCGAGACCTCCGCTCGCACCAGTCAGCAGCACATTTCGACCATAAATATTCATGTTTCGACCGTAGCCCATGGGCCTACTTAGACAAGAAACAACTCTCGAATGTCGAGCACAGCCATCACAAGTAGAGCCACAAAAATACTGCCACCTACGATCAAATATCCCCACCGCCACTTGTGATTCGAAGCGAAGAATCTGCGCATTGATAATGCAATTGCCGTCATGGAGATAGCACCAAGCAGCAGCCCAACAATTGGCTTGGTGACTCCGTGAGTGAGATCAACAATTGGAGCGAGGAGCGGCAACAACAGATAGGTCACGGTGCAGCGCATGGCCGAGACTGCAATGGACTTACCAAACGCATTTTCTGATCCAAAGATGCTTTTGGGTGGAGCCGCCGGATTGATGCGTAAGAGTCGAAGCATGACAAGGTCAGCGGATGAACGCTGCGGTAGGAGAGGTTCTGCCGGTGTTGCCTTGACTGATTCCATCAGGCACTGACTTTACGCTGGGCACAGGACAGAAGCACATCTCGCTGCTTCAATCTGCCAAAGAATCCCTTCGACACTCAGCACCGATGTGGGCCAAGCGGCTCAAAAACACGCTGAGCAACTCGTAGCAGTAGAAATCCTCATCGAATTATCAACAAGTGCCGCTAAGTGGGCGATACTTGGAACGTGCACGACCGATCAGACGCCGAATCAGAAGAGCAGCTGCTGCGGCTTGGGCGAGCAGTATCTCGGGCAAACGGGCATTTCTCGGTCATGATCGACCGAAATTTTCAAATCGAATGGGCCTCTGAGACTTCCTACCTGATCTTTGGGTGGTCCAGCCTTGTGGGTCGAAACATGACCGAATTGATTCATCCTGAAGACTTTGAGTTAGCCGCTCAGTCCATTGAGTTCCACGTGGATCACGCTTCGGATTATCAGGCAAACTTTGACCCTGCCTGGAGACCGGATTCCACGAGCATTCGAATCGCAACTGCAGAAGGTGACTACATCCGCGCCGATGTGCAGCTCTGCAACTTTCTAGACGACCCAGAGATTGGAGGCCTGCTCGGCCTTGGTCGCTTTGGCCGTGACCTGAGCGACCTTGCAACTGCTATTGACCTACTTGGCCAGAGTGCGCCACTTTACAGCGTCCTACCGGTGCTTGCTCGCCTAGTGGACTGCAGCGTTGATGGCACCCGCACACAGATTGTCTACTGGGAGGACGGTGCTACTACCTCCCACACCGCTCCGGATTCCGAGGACCTGCCCGATGCTCCGACTGAATTGTTGACTCTGGCGCGAGAGACGGGTCAGGTTCAGCAGAGCCTTGATCTGCAGGGGCAGGCAACCAAAGACCTAGGAGAGAAGTTTGGTGCCGTGATTCTGCTACCCGTGGCGCTGCCGGGGTCAGAGCAAATCGGAGCATGCATTGTTCTGTGGAGCGAGCCCGCCATGGGTTTAATCTCGGGTCCTCAGCGCCTGATACACCAGGCAGTCCGGCTCACGGCTCTGGCCGTAGCGGACCATCAGTCAAAGGGTGCGCTGCGCTTTGATGCACAGCACGATGGACTCACGGGGCTCCTGAATCGTAAAGGTTTGAGTCAAGTATTTGCAGCCCAGCAAGGTCCTATTGCAGTGCTCTATATCGACCTTGATGACTTCAAGCCCGTCAACGACGAGTACGGCCATGAGGTCGGCGATCTGATGCTGGTCGAAATTTCTCGGCGGATCAACGACTCAGTCAGGGAAATCGATTTTGTGGCTCGCTTAGGCGGTGATGAGTTCGCAGTTCTCTGCCCCGGAATCACTGACTCGCGCGAGGCTACAGTCATCGCAGAACGACTGATTAGCGCGGTGGCTCTGCCAGCAGCTGTTGGGGCATTCACCGGCAGCGTCGGTGCGAGCGCAGGAGTTGCTCTGGGCGACAGCAAGAGTGACCCAGCAACCCTTCTTCGAACAGCAGATGTTGCGCTCTACCAAGCCAAGGCGAGTGGCAAGCAGCGCGTTGCTGTCACCAACGGCCCAACTCTGACCGTGGGGTAGCTCATTCGCTCGTCCTGCCACTTGGCAGGATTAGACCTCTTCAGGACGAGACCTGTACAGGATTAGACTTCTTCGGGCCGATCAAGCTTGTTGACGTCAACGCGAATCCCAGGTCCCATGGTTGAGGACAGCGTGACCTTCTTGAAGTAGCGCCCCTTCGAGGATGAGGGCTTTGCTTTCTGCAGTTCTTCGATCACTGCCAAGAAGTTCTCATTCAGCGCAGTGGGCTCAAAGCTGGCACGCCCAATTGGCACATGCACGTTGCCGTGGCGGTCCGTTCGGTACTCCACCTTGCCGCCCTTGAATTCCTCAACTGCTTTAGCAGGATCAGAGGTTACGGTGCCGGTCTTTGGGTTTGGCATCAAGCCACGCGGCCCGAGTGCCCTACCTAGGCGGCCGACCAGCGGCATTAAGTCAGGCGTGGCAATGGTGACATCAAAGTCCATCATGCCGCCCTCGATGAGGGCTGCAAGGTCTTCGGCGCCGACAAACTCTGCTCCGGCAGCCGTAGCCGCTGCTGCTGCTTCGCCATGGGCAAACACCGCTACTCGGACGTCCTTGCCGGTACCTGCAGGGAGGGCCACGGTGCCGCGAACCATCTGGTCAGGCTTGCGTGGGTCAACACCAAGGCGGATCGCTAAGTCCACTGACTCGTCAAAGTTCTTCGTTGCGATGGTTTTGACTACCGCTACTGCCTCTGCGGGCGTGTGGAAGTTGTCTCGGTCGAAACGCTTTGCAGCGTCATCAAACTTCTTGCCGTGAAATGTCATGTCGATCTCCCTAGTGGATGGTCTCCCTCATGTCGGCGAAACCGGAGGCGAGGTCTTCCTCCCGGGGCCGTACTGCCAAGAACGTATTGATTGAGCGAATTACTCAGCGATGCGGATACCCATAGAGCGAGCGGTTCCAGCAATCTGAAGCTTTGCGGCTTCGAGATCGTCGGTGTTCAGGTCTGGCAGCTTGATTTTTGCGATGTCTTCAAGCTGGCTGTCGGTGATTTCTGCAATCGATCCACGCCCGGGGGTTTCTGATCCCTTTGCTAGGCCAAGCGCCTCGCGAATCAGCACAGGCGCTGGAGGGGTTTTGGTGACGAAGCTAAAGGTGCGATCCTCAAAGATGGAGATCTCTACGGGAACGATGGTTCCGCGTTGCGCTTCGGTTCTTGCGTTGTACTCCTTGCAGAAGTCCATGATTGCCACACCGTGGGGACCGAGCGCGGTTCCAACGGGCGGTGCAGGCGATGCCTGACCGGCAGGGATCTGGATCTTTACGAGGGCTACGACCTTTTTCTTGGCCATTTTTCACTTCCTGCAGAAGGGCAACTACCCGTAAGCAAACGCGTTACGGAGCCCGGGGACGACGTGTAAGTGTGGTGCATAGAGTGCCTCGGTAGCAACCCGAGGCGCTCCTCGGGCGGTCGAGGACTCGGATTAGAGCTTTGCCACCTGCGAGAATTCGAGTTCAACCGGTGTTTCACGACCGAAGATATTCACGAGGACCTTCATCTTCATGTGGTCTTCATCGATATCAACCACCGATCCAGAGAAGTCCGCAAACGGGCCTTCTTTCACGCGCACCGTTTCGTTCAATTCGTATTCAAGACGAGGACGTGCACGCTTCGGAGAGTCGTCTGTGGGGCTATCGGCGGTGCGGATGAACTCCTCGACCTCTCTGCGCGATAACGGCGAAGGTTTGTTGCCAGCACCAACGAATCCGGTAACTCCAGGGGTATTTCGAATCACATACCAGCTGTCATCATCGAGCGAGCAACGGATAATTAAGTAACCGGGAAACATCTTTTTCATTGCGATGACTTTTTTGCCAGCTTTGAACTCGGTCACTTCCTCCATGGGAATGGCTACCTCATGGATCTTTGCATCCATCGCCATGGAGCGGGTTCGTGCCTCGATGTTTTGACGAACCTTGTTCTCGTAGCCTGACTGCGTATGCAGGACATACCACTTACCCGGCTTGTCATACGGAGAGATTCCCGCCTCTGCTGCAGCAGCCGCCTGGGCAAGTAACTCTTCCTCAGCGACAACTGCGGCAGCCTCTTCTTCGATGATCTCCTCGACAATTGCTTCCTCGATCAACTCTTCGATGATCTCCTCGACAATTGCTTCTTCGATCAACTCTTCGATGATCTCCTCGACAATTGCTTCTTCGATCTGGTCTTCGCTCTTTGTCACACTTGCTCCGTCATCATCAGTCATTCGTTCAGGTTCTCCGTAGTCAGCGCTGTTGGATCAATCGGGGTCGGGGGAAGAGTCAGCAGTTCGGGTTAGTAGCGGCTAGCGACGAGAGCCGAAACATGGCTCACCGTGGCTCCAACAGCACCCTCGGCGGCAGGATCAGTAATAAACCTAAAGAGCCGCTCGAAGAGAAAGTCAATCCCAAACACAAAGGCTGTAAACACGATCAGCGCTGCGAGCACGATGATGGAATAGCGACGCACCTCGTCACGAGTCGGCCAAGCAACCTTCTTCAGCTCGGCTCGCACCTCTCGGATAAACTGCATGGGTTTGGTTCGCTCAGACTTCAGATGCTGAGTGGGGGCTTTGCGATCACGCACGGTGGTCTGCGAGCCGTCAGGATTGTCCTGACCGCCCTTTTGTGCGGCTCGTTTTTGCTCTCTATTCATCGACACGACGAGTACCTCTCCAGAAGTTTTATATTTCTGCTGAATCCCAGACTCGAAAGTCTCGAACAAACAACAGCAACCAATGCGCAGGGCAGGTGGGACTCGAACCCACAACCGCCGGTGTTGGAGACCGGTGCTCTAGCCAATTGAGCCACTGCCCTTTGTACTGATCTTGCCCATAGTGGAACAAGGGTTCCACGTCCGAGCCAGTTCAGACTGCCCTAGGTTAGACCGAGATGCGCCGAAGGGCTATCTGAGCGCGAGTTCGGCCCTTCAACTCCATCGCAAAGAAGTACTTCTCGGGCTACAACCTCGAACCGACTGGACTCCTTTGTTGCAGTTCTAGGCCGAAGCTGGTCTACGAACTCGAGAGGCGATCACCAGCGCTCCAGCAGCAGTTGCTGCAGCCGCAGTCGCAGTGGCTGCTGCCATATAGGCCACTCGGTGCCTATCGAGGGCAGTCCGAAGGGGATTGCGAGAGCCATGAGTCTGCAGATACTCGAATATCTCGGAGACCAGTTGCGGCCCAGGATCGATCTGAGCTGAACGCAAGCTACCCATTGCGCGAAAAATCTTTTTGTACTGAGCTTGCTCCGCCTGACAGCGAAGGCACTGCTGCACATGACGCGAGGCATGTTTTGGCATGGCCAACTCGGCCTCAATCGACTCTGATACTGCTACTGCGGCATGTTCACATCGCACGAGATTCCACCTGGTCGAGTTCGGGGAACAGTTCTGAACGCAAGCGGTGCCGAGCGCGATGCAATCGAACTTTTGCCGCAGTGCCAGAAATTCCGAGTTCAGAAGCAATGTCTTCGTGCGACATCTCATAGACATCTCGCAGGACGACCACTGCTCGCAACTTGGGCGGCAAAGTATCAAGCGCAAGCAAGAGTCGGCTCCGCAAATCTCCTGCTTCGGCCCGCAACTCGGGGCTGTACTCAGAGCGCAGATCGATCAGAACGTCACTGTCGAGAAGTTCTCCGTGACGATGACGGCCACCTCGTTTCAATTGCGTGGCAGCACAGTTAGCCGTAATTCGGTACATCCAGGTTGAGAATTGGGAATCTCCTCGAAACTTGGGTAGGGCTCGATACGCCCGAAGATACGCATCTTGAGTCACGTCTCGTGCATCCTCTTGACTGCCCGTCAACCGGAAGGCCAACGTGTACGTCTGGACGTACGTGGCCTGAACAAGCTGCTCGAAAGCTGCGTCATCTCCGGCCTGAGCCGCTTCAACCAAGCTAGAGAGTTCATCCTGAACCAAGGCTTTGGACTGAGCGGGAGTGCCAAAAGTTACCCCGGAATCCAGAGAGTTCTCGCCTCGACGATGCATATCAGGCGGAGCTAACGGATCTGATCTCTAGCGAGTTTCTTTGTGCATGGTGTGCTTACGATCGAACCTGCAGTACTTGTTCAGTTCGATTCGCTCGCGGTCATTAATCTTGGACTTCTTGGTGATGTAGTTACGACGCTTGCACTCGGTGCACTCGAGCGTCACTTTGATGCGCTTGTCGGAGGCCATCTGGTATTGCTCCTGTTACGAGGGTTCAGCCCGGCCGAACGGCTACAAGGCAGACCCATAGTGTGGCGGCATATGCGCCTCAGAACAAACCCAAGATTTCTGAGGCCATCCCAACGGGCATAGAAACACGCGAAAACGCCAGATGAGCAATCTGAAACCCAGCATTTCGGGATTCGGATTGCTCACTCTGGCTTGACTACTGCTGGAGTAGCGGCGGCCGGACTTGAACCGGCGACCCCTCGATTATGAGCCGAGTGCTCTGACCATCTGAGCTACGCCGCCCTGTGGGCACAGTCCACTTTACTCATGGGTCCCGATTACTCAGGGCCGAACTGCGAGCCCCCTGTCAGAATTGAACTGACGACCTCTTCCTTACCATGGAAGCGCTCTACCGACTGAGCTAAGGGGGCGTGGCCGTAGCGCAAGGCAACGAACCGATTTCTGAGACTAGCGGGACAAGGTCGAGGGCGCCAAGAAGCTGGGCCGATTCGATCCCAAATCCCTAGGCGCTCAAGGATCAGAGTTCACGAGTCGATACACCGCTTGTGCAGTTCGAACGCCTCGTCATCGAATCCGGAGATAACAGCATCTCTGTTGATCTTCATCCGCGCTTAACCGTGATCGCGGGGTTAAGCCAGATGGAGCGAGATGGACTCGTCAACGAATTTGTGGGGGCGCTTGGCAACTCTCGAAACGGCGTTCACCTTGAACTGCTCGCAGGTAACGGCAACCGATTCGCAATCTTTCGCCCGAACCATGCGCCGCACCGAGTCATTGACGTTGACGCACGACTTGACGTGACTGATCAGTTCACTGATGTCAACGGCGAGATCAACCTCTTGTCGCGTGCAGGCCTTGATCATCATCAGGCTCGTCGCAGCATGAGATTCAACGCGCAAGACCTTGCCGAGTCGGCTGCACGAGACAGCCTCATTCAGCAACTCGCTCGGGTTGATCAGAAGCAACTGTGGGTAGCGGCGGAATCGCTCCGCACTGCTCAGCGACGCCTCGAGGAAGAGGCCGATGCAGTCGGGTCAAGCGTGGAGGACGCCGCCGTCATCGAACGCATAGAAACCCACCACGAAAACTTTGAGCGATCACAAGATCAGAGTGAAACAGTTCGACGCTCCACGTTTATGGTGGCAGGTTTCGCAGCGCTGCTCTCGGTGCCAACGGCGAGGATTGTTGGAACCGTCGGTGTGATCCCCTTGGCCTTTCTTGCAACGGCCGCAGTACTGGTGTCTTTTGTGTACTGGAGGCGCATGGAATCAGCGCGCAAGCGCGAAGCCGCTGCGCTCGCCGAAGCCGGGGCCCAGTCATATTTGGGGTTCCATTTGCAGCGAGTCAACAGCCTTCTCTCCTCTGACTCTGGTCGGCGACGCCTGATTGCTGCAGCTGAGGAACACCGTGGCGCAGCGCAGCGTTGGGTTGTGTTAGCCGGCCCGATCGATGTGGAGTGGGCCGACGAAAACCATCAAGAGATCACCGCAGCTGCCAACCTGCGCCAACTCGTTCAACCTGCGGGGTTCAAAGAGGAGAGCCTTGGTATCGATGACACAGCCGCATCCGCTCATGCGCTCGTGACCCACCTTGGAGATCTCCGTAATCTCGGATCATCAGGTGAGAGTTTCCCGGCACTGTTCGACGAACCCTTCGTCAATATCGAGTCTGGCGTGCTCCCTGCTTTGCTCGAAGTGATCGTCCGTGGGTCAGAGCACCAACAGATCATCCTGCTAACAGATTCTCCGAGCGTGACCTCATGGGCTCAGCTTGAGGAGATGACTGGTGCGCTCAAAATCATCGAGCCCACGGCCCTGATCAACGCTGCTCCAAGCCCGCTCTAGGCTGAATCGCACCTCGGGGCTGCAGCGGGGGGTACCTTGAACCCGTGAAGATCAGAGACGCTGTAGCCAAAGACGCCGAAGAGATGATGGCGATCTATAACCCCGTGGTGCTGAGCTCGACCGCGACATTTGATCTTGTACCGCGGAGTTTGGCAGAGCAACAGGAGTGGATTGAAAACCGCTCGGGGGCGAGGATTGTGCTCGTTGCGGTCAATGACGCAGGCCTCGTGGCGGGCTACTCAGCGCTCTCCCCCTACCGCGACCGCGCCGCCTACGCAACCACCGTCGAAGACTCGGTCTACGTCCATGAAGAGTTCCAGCAACTCGGGATTGGCAAACTCCTACTGAGCTCACTGATCGATCGAGGTCGAGCTCATGGGTTCCACGCAATGATGGCCAGAATCGTGGCAAGTCATGAAGCCTCCATTGCACTGCATTCCCAATGCGGGTTTGAGGCCGTGGGGTACGAACGTGAGGTGGGACGAAAGTTTGGAAAGTGGCTTGATGTGACGCTCATGGAGCTGCTGCTCTGATCATCAAATCTGCTCATCAAATCTGGTTGGGCCCTCGCCCGTCAGACAAAAAGAAACGACGCCTCCGAAGAGGCGTCGTAGTGGGCCGGGAAGGATTCGAACCTTCGTAGGCAATGCCGGCAGGTTTACAGCCTGCTCCCTTTGGCCGCTCGGGCACCGACCCAGTGGGCGGTCACGATAGCGTTGCTCAGCCTCACTCAGAAAGCCGAGAGCCGAGTCTTGTGAATCTCCCGCCAGAATCCGGGGGGTTTGCCGCCGTTTCTGACAAAATCACCGCACAGCAATCACCACGGAGATTTTCAAATATTCCGCAACTAACAGGAGGATTGGCCATCATGCCTAGCTTCGATATCACCTCAGAAGTAGACCACCAGGAGATCCGCAACGCGGTAGATCAGGCCATGCGAGAGATCGTCAATCGTTTCGACTTCAAGAACACCAACTCCACCATTGAACTCGAGGAGTCAACGATTACTCTGCGCTCGGCGAGCACAGATCGCTTGGGTGCAGTGCGGCAGGTTTTGGAGGAGAAGCTCGTGAAAAGGCAGGTCTCTCTGAAAGCGTTGAGCTACGACAAAGTCGAAGAAGCCTCGGGTGGTACAGCACGTCAGATCGTCAATTTGGTAGCAGGGATTAGCTCTGACAAGGCCCGGCAACTGAACAAGTTCATCAAAGAACTCGGAATCAAAGGGTCACAATCTCAAACCCAGGGTGAGCAGATTCGAGTAACAGCCAAGAAGCGCGATGACCTTCAAGCCGTCATCGCAGCATGTAAGGAACATGACTTCGAGATTCCCCTGCAGTTTGGAAACTTCCGGGACTAGCTGCCGAGTGAGGCCCTCATGAGGTCTGCGGACCACCTAAGAGTTGAGCCAAGAATTGTTGCGGAGGCGGGCGATACGATCGGCCGTCGGCGGGTGCGTAGAGAAGAGATTTCCCAGCATTTCGCCTCGGATCGGATTCACGATATATGCCGAAGCTTCGGCTGGATTGACGTTCGACGGAATCCGACTGGCCCCAGACTCAAGCTTTTCGAGTGCACGAGCGAGTGGTTCACCTGTTCCCAAAATGCGCGCTGCAGAAGCGTCAGCTTCATACTCCCGGCTGCGACTGATTGAGGATCGAATGAGCGCTGCGGCCACCGGAGCGAGAATCATCATCAGGAGGGCAACGAGGGGGTTGCTGTCACGACCGTTGCCGTGTCCGCGCCCGCCAAGAATCAAAGCCCAACGGGCCATGCTCGCCGCAAAAGTAATTCCCATTGCGATGGCGGCCACAACCGAACCAATGAGTATGTCTCGATTGCGCACGTGCGAAAGTTCGTGCGCCAGTACACCTTGAATCTCGTCCCAAGTCAGGGTTTGTAGCAGGCCCTCGGTAACGCATACTGCAGCATGTTGCGGGTTTCTACCCGTTGCGAACGCATTGGGCTGAGGATTGCGGGAAACATACAGGCCGGGCATCGGCATGTTCACGCTGCGACACAATTCCTGAACGATCTGGTGGTACTGCGGCATCTGCTGCGCGCTCACTTCGACTGCGCGAGCCGATCGCAACGCCAGTTTCTCTGAACCCCAATATGACCCGCCGCACATGCACAGCCCAATCAACAAGCCGATGGTGAGTCCGCCAACACCGCCGAAGAGGTAGCCCACCGCCATACAGAGCCCACCTAGGCCCGCCAGCAAAATTGCGGTTTTCAGATTATTCATCACGGTGAGAAAGACCCATCTCCACACAGGACCTCGCGAAGTCGCTGCTGCGAGGGCACCGTTAACATAGAGGGACCTGATCGGGAGGAAGTCTCACAAGGCGGCAGGCGCTGAAGCAATCCTCAGCAAGACCAAATGAATTCGAAGGGGGCCCTCATTTCACTCGTAGTAACCCGAGTGGATATACACGCAGGGCACACCCTCACTGTGGAACATATGCACGTTTCGAGGATCATCTTCAAAGGCAAGCCTCAGATCGAACCCACGCTGACGCAATTCACGAACGGTTCGCTGCTTGAACGTCCGCGCCGCCATGTAGTCGCCAAACTCACGCATGATGAGTGCATCCCAGCGCAGGCCGTACCGCTCAAGCCATCCCAGAGTTTGCGACTGCACCTTCATCGGCCGTGCGGTGAGCAACACAATGCGATGAGCAGCATCAATCACCTCGAGCATGCGTGCCACCTCGTCGATAACGGCATCGTTACCACAGGCCTGAAAAAATGCATCCCAGTCGGCGAACGGCTCGTTGATGTAGTGCTGCCTCGTGCTGGCGTCTGAAAGCACCCCGTCCATATCAAAGATCACCGCGGGTCCATCGCTGAAGGATTGCTCCCGCCAGAGCCAGTTCGAATATGTCTGATCCCAGAGCGGCACAACTGCAGGTTAGCAACGGTGAGGAACACCCTCGTTCCGTCCCTCGTGCGCATGGGGATTGGCCGGGCTAGTCCTCGTCTGCGGGCTGTTCTTGGGCGCGCGCTCTCAATGCTTCCACCACTGATTCGTCTGCCAAGGTTGTGGTGTCGCCAAGGGCTCGGCCCTCGACCACGTCTCGGAGCAACCTTCGCATGATCTTCCCGGAGCGAGTCTTGGGCAAGTCTGGAACGATGATGACCGCCCGCGGCCTCGCAATTGCGCCGAGCTTCTTATCAACATGGCGGCGGATTTCCTCGCGAAGCTCATCGCTTGACTCGAAGGTTCCACGAAGAATGACGTAAGCCACAATTGCCTGACCAGTCGTGGGGTCAGTTGCGCCAACCACTGCCGCCTCTGCCACGGCTGGGTGATCGACCAGTGCAGATTCAACCTCGGTAGTTGAGATGCGGTGCCCCGAGACGTTCATGACGTCATCGACTCGGCCGAGTAGCCAGAGGTAGCCCTGCTCATCCAACTTGGCTCCGTCCCCGGCAAAGTAGCGACCAGGAAAGCGCGACCAGTAGGTCTCTTCGTAGCGCTCAGGCGCACCCCAGATGCCACGAAGCATCGCTGGCCACGGCTGGGAAATAGTCAGGTAACCACCACCTACGGTGAGCACGGTACCGGCATCGTCAACGAGTTCTACGCCGATCCCAGGAAGTGCCGCACAGGCCGAGCCAGGTTTCGTGGCCGTAATACCGGGCAGGGGTGAAATCATGTGTCCGCCCGTCTCGGTCTGCCACCACGTGTCGACAATCGGGCACTGCTCCGACCCAATGTGTCGGTGATACCACATCCATGCCTCTGGGTTGATCGGCTCACCGACACTTCCCAGCACACGCAGCGAACTCAGGTCATGCCGTTTTGGTTCCTGATCTCCCCACTTCATAAACGTGCGTATGGCAGTGGGTGCCGTGTAGAGCTGCGTGACCTTGTAGCGCTCGATGATGTCCCAGAAGCGATCCTTGGGCCACAGGGTATGGTCAGCGTTGCGCTCAGACTCACGCGGAGTATCTGGTGTGCCCTCGTACATGACGGATGTAGCCCCATTAGCAAGCGGCCCATAAACGATGTAGCTGTGCCCCGTCACCCAGCCCACATCTGCGGCACACCAGTAAATGTCGGTCTCTGCTTTGAGGTCAAAGACTTGGCGGTGAGTCCACGCTGCTTGGGTGAGGTATCCGCCCGTGGTGTGCACAATTCCTTTGGGCTTGGCTGTCGTCCCAGAGGTGTACAAGATGTACAGAACCTGTTCGCTATCGAGATGGGCTGGGGGGCAAATCGGGTTGGCCTCCGAGACCATCTCGTCCCACCAGTGATCGCGTCCAGAGGTCATCTCAACCTCGGTGCCACAGCGATCCACGACCACAACGCTGCGCATGGTGGGGCAGGAGGGAAGTGCCAGATCAAGATTATTCTTCAGAGCAGAGGGCTGGCCTCTGCGGTAGCCAGCATCGGCGGTAATAGCTACAACAGCGCCCGCATCGTTGATGCGATCAACCAAAGAGTCCGGGCTAAATCCGCCGAAGACTAGTGTGTGAATCGCCCCGATTCGAGCGCAGGCAAGCATTGCAATAACGGCTTCTGGAATCATCGGCATGTAGATGCACACGCGATCGTCACGCCGAACTCCAAGTTCTAATAAGACGTTCGCGAAGCGCTGAACCTGGTCCAATAAGTCGGCATAGGTCAACGTTCGGGTATCGCCGGGCTCGCCTTCCCAGTGGATGGCAACCTTCTGGCCGCGCCCAGCCTCAACATGGCGATCGAGACAGTTGTATGAGACGTTGAGCTTGCCGCCGACAAACCACTTGGCGTTGGGAAGCTCCCACTCGAGCGTCGTATGAAAGTCCTCGAACCAACTCAGCGAGTTTCGGGCTTGCTCGGCCCAAAAAGCCTCTGGGTTCTGAGCGGCCTGAGCATAGATTCCTGGGTCAGAGAGGTTTGCAGCAGCTACAAAAGCCTCTGAGGGAGCGAAGGTTCGCGTCTCTTGGAAGTAATCCTCGATGGTTGCAGCCTCGGTCGGTGCAGCGGCTGATCCTGCCGCCGAGGTGTTGTCCGCACCATCCGGTACTGCGTTGGATTCTGCCTGCATGAGATCCCCTACCACTCGAAGACTGACTGACGAATGGTAGACCGAACCGGATTTCGCTGCAGATGGAATGCCAGGGTTCCAAGCCCAGCGAGCCAGCACTACTGTCGAAGCGGATGAACCTGATCGACAGATACGAGCTCAACCGCCGAAGCTTCCAACTCTTGGGCCGACGCCTTGATGACAACCAGAGCCGGCTGATGGTTCCCGCCACTTTAGAGTGGACCGTGTGCGACACGTTTGCGCACATGGCGGGAGTCGCTGATGACATCCTGGCTGGCCGGATGGAAGGAGTTGCAACCGATCCGTGGACCGAGGCGCAGGTTCAACGCAGACGTGGTCGTACGCTGAGCGAGTTGCTCGACGAGTGGGAAGAATCCGCACCGCGCCTTGAAGAGCTCCTCAAGCCCATGGCCGATCAGATCGACCCGCGTTTGGTCATCGACTTGTGGACCCATGAGCAAGATGTGCGAGGTGCCGTTGGAATCCACGGCGGCGACCACGGCGAGACGTTGAACTGGATCGCGAGGCATATATTGGCGGGTTGGCGCAAAGCAGTTGAGCGCTCCACGCTGCCACTCGTGCAGATCGAGTCGGTGCCAGCAGAGGCCAAACTCGGCGATCAGCCAGAACCGAGCGACTCAGAGGAGCGGGCGGCATACCTTCGGATTGCCCCCTATGAAATTGCGCGTATGGGAGTCGGCCGCAGAAGTCGCTCGCAGATTCTGAGCTACGAATGGTCCGGGGTTGCTGACCCCTCTGCGTACATCGACTTACTTGTTGCATTTACTCCCGCTACCCAAGACATCATGGATGCCTAGGGTTCTCGCCGCAGCGCCAACTGCAGCGAGCGAATCTGCCTATAACGAGCAGATATAGCCGGTACGCGGGTCAGCCGTGCCAGCGAGCAAGTCCACATACGCAGCCGTCACCTCATCTGCACCCTGAGCTTGTTGGTAGTCGACCCAGCCATCGGCCCACTCAACATAACGGTCCCAGGCACTACTCACGCGAGCATCGAGTCGTTCGCTCCCCCACTCCTTGGTGCGCTTGGCGATCTGCGTTGGAGCAAAAAAGAATTGTGGCTCTGGAGAAGGGATTTGCATCGAAGCTTCAGCGGCTGCGTGGTCCCAGTGGGTTCCGCCAACCGTCATTGAATACTCAAGCACTCCTTGAAGATGAGCGTGAGCAGAAAACAACACATCGCGATTGCCAGCAATGTCTACATAGACGGACCGCTGCCGCTCAATCTGGTCGATCTGGTCATAGGCGAGTACTTGGTCGTACATCTCGAGGCCTTCAACGAAACCAACGTGTACGGGAGAGGTGAGTCCGACTACCCTCACCCCGCGCTCAGAACCAAGGTGGGCAAGCCCAAGGGCAGTCTTGCTTGAAGCGCTCGAAACAACGACCTGCTCCGATCCAAAATCCTGCTGATCGAGTAGAAAATCATCAATCAGGAACGAAGTGAAAAACAAGGGATACAACAGCGCCTGCTGCTGCTCACGGTCCGGCCGGTAGATCGGGTCAGAAGCACAGCGCGAATATCTGCTGTAGGCGCTTGCAAGCCCCGATCGATTCGGCGACATGTCGGTCAGGCCGAGCGAATCAGAGCGACCTGGCATGATCACCAACTCTGAAGACATGGGAAAGTAGCCGTAGAAAACCTCACCCACACCCGCATCCGGGGACTGAGACTCGATCACCTCACCAAACCCCCAGACGGGTATGCGACCCCAGTCCGTGGCGTCGCTTTGAGCCACTGGGAAGAACTGCCAATAGCTCAGCATCTCACCGAACACCGCATAGGTGATGTTGTTGGAGGAGAGTGCAAAGGCGGTCACCCGGAGCCGTGCTTGGCCCTCTTCAAGGGGAAGAAACTCAGGCGAGCCAACCCGAACCTCAGCCAAATTTTTCTTCGCAACTTCAATGTTCATGTCAGGTCTCATTCCCTGCTTTTTGGCCTCTTATTGGCGGCTTTGTCGCTAGTTCTGCTCTCCTAGCCTATGCGCCACTCAAGCACCTCAAAGCCACCCAAACCCCCCGGATCGAGCAATGCTTCGGCCTCGGCTACTCGACTTCGTCCTCGAACTGCCGCCAGGTTTCCCGCTGCAGCACCCTCGCTCCAGATCTGACGGCCCTCATCCACAAAGCGCTCAATCCCCCAACGCCGTAACCAGTCGGCTTGGGTGCAACGCTGGAAAGCTGCAGAGAACCGCTCCAACTGATCAACAGCAACCTCACAGGTAATGTCTTGGGTGCCCGGAACCATGAGCGGGTTGCTGCCCCGGCCGTGGGACCGATAGGTACGCAACCATTCCTCGCTGCGACGCTCAGCCATATCTTGTGAGCTCGCGCAGTAATCAATCACCAGCACAGAACCCGCTTGAGTTACCCCGAGGGCCTGATACATCCAGTGCACTGCTTGGGATTGAAGTGGAATCCGCACGCCTAGGAGCGCTTGTGGCAGTAGCTCATCTGCGGCGCGCTGCACTGAGGGGTCAGCTGGAACGAGCAGTTCCTCGAGTTCACCATCGGCCAAGGTCACCCGCAGTTCGAACCATCCATTCTGGGTGCGCTCAAGAATGCGAATTGGCAAGTTATCGAGCAACTCATTCGCAATCACCACACCTCGGATGGCTTCGGCGGGAAGGTCCGCTAGGGAACAAAACAAAGGCCCGATACCTTGGTCAACAGCTCGCAAGCCAACATCCTCATCAGATGCAGGGCCGAAAATCTCAAAGGGGTGTACCAGCGGCAAATACCTAGCTTGGCGGTCTCGCAGCAACTCCGATCGCTCTACAAGGACATAGCGCAGCGCCGCGGAACACGCTGGTTCAGCTGCGCGGATCGCCAAAGCAAGCGCCCCACGCCCCGCTGCAGCCTCGATGACAACGAACGGATCAGGGCATCCGAGCTCCTGCCAACGCGCATCAAGAAATTCCGCTACGACTGCGCCGAAAAGCGGGCCAACCTCGGGGCTGGTAATAAAATCTGCACTGGCTCGACCCGCTCCCCCACCGCTACCAAAGAACCCGCCATCGGGGTAATAGAGCGCCAGTTCCATGTACTCGTCAAAGCGAATCGATCCATTACGAACAATTCGCTCGGTGAGTTCCTCAAAAAGAGGTCTGGCCAGTTCGACCACGAGGTCGACCTAGCGACCGAGGGCTGCAGCTACTGGGCTGAAATTGCTGATGTTCGTGAGCAGTCCGGGAAGCACACCAAACAGAACAGTGGCTACAACGGCTATGCCCATGGCACCAATCAGAGTGAAAGGAATCTTGACGGGGGTGGTATCGCCATCGGGGGCCTCGTCGAACCACATGGTCTTTGCCACATTCAGGTAGTAATACGCAGCGATCACGGTGTTGATGGCCATGATGATCGCGAGCGCATAGCCGAGAGCCGTATTGCCGCCAATGAGTGCTTGCCAGATTCCAAACTTGGCATACCACCCGCCAAAGGGTGGAATTCCAGCGAGTGATGCCAAGAAGATCGTCATGGCAACGGTCAGTCCAGGCATGTAGCTGAAGAGTCCGCCAAGGGAGCTGATCTCGGCGGAACGAGTCTTGCGCGAGATTGCGATGATCACCGCAAAAGCACCTAGGTTCATGGCCGCATAGATGACAAGGTAGGTCACGATCGCCGAAAGCGCTTGCGCGCGATTCGTCTCGATCACGGCGAATGGCGCCAGCATAAATCCAGCCTGCGCAATTCCTGAGTAGGCCAACATGCGCACCACGTTGGTCTGCTTGAGCGCAATCAAATTGCCAACCGTCATCGACAGAATCGCCAGCACAGCGAACACGGGCTGGATGATGTCGGGGCGGGCGGCAAAGCAGTAGAAAACAATCTGAATGAGCGCAACGAATCCAGCGGTCTTCGAGGCCACAGCCAAAAAGGCAGTTACGGGAGTGGGGGCACCTTCGTAGGTATCTGGAGCCCAGGTGTGGAACGGCACCGCCGAAACCTTGAAGGCAAAACCGATGACAACAAAGATCATCGCAATGGTGACAATCGGCGCGCCGCGACCATCGCCGATTCGCATCAGGTTCTCGGCAATGACGTCAAGGCGAGTTGACCGGCCCACCCCGTACACCAGCGACATTCCGTAGAGCAACACCGCAGAGGCGAATACGCCCATGAGGTAGTACTTCAGTCCCGCCTCGTTCGACTTTTCATCACCCTTGCGCCAAGCGGCGAGCATGTAGGCCGGGATGGAGAGCAGCTCAAGGGCAACAAAAATCATCAGCAGATCGCGAGCCGAACACATCACCAACATGCCGAGCACCGCAGCCACGATCAGCGAGTAGTACTCGCTCTCCCAGTAGTCGCCATCGGCTACATAGTTCGTGGACATCAGCACGACCATGTATGCCGAGACCAAGAACAGGGCTTGCAGAACCAGAGACATTGAGTCAACAACGTACGAGCCACCAAAGAGCACCCGTGTGCGGCCGTCCACGGCCAAGGTGATGAGGGGAATGAGAGCGCCGAGCAACACCAAGCTGGCGAGCGTGGGCATGAAGGGCTTGACCCGATCCAGCTTGATCGAATCAAGCAAGATCAACAGCAAACTCCCGACCAGAATCACCATCTCGGGCGCGATGGCATGCCAGTCGATCGTTGGCGAAATAAATTCCGCGTCTGGGAGGAGTTGCAGGAGCGTGGCAATCACAGAGGGTCAGCCCCCAACCGATCTTGCAATGACTTCAACGGCTGGACCAGCCACGTTGAAGATGAGGCCAGGGAAGAACCCGAGAATCACAATTCCCGCCAAGATGGGCGACCATGCGAGCCACTCAAACTTGTTGACATCGGTGATGTTGGGATCGTTCGCAAACTCTTCACTCGGTGTGCCGAACGCAGTGCGCTGATACAGCCAGAGCAGGTAGCCCGCTGCCAGAACGGTACCAACTGCAGCTATCACCATGAGCGTGCGGAACAGGGCCACGTTGAGACCCACCGCCGGGTCATAGGCCGACAGAATTGCAGGGAACTCTCCCCAGAAACCGGCCAAACCGGGAAGACCGAGTGAAGCCATCGTCGCGAATCCCAAGATCCAGCCCATCTTCGGCGCCGAGATGAGCAGCCCGCCGAGCCGCTTGATATCGAGTGTGTGATAGCGCTCCTTGACTGAGCCCGCCACGAAGAACAGCAGACCAGTAATCAGACCGTGAGCCACCATGCCAAACACTGCTGCATTCAGACCAAAGGCCGTGAGAGTCGAGATCCCTAACATCGTGTAGCCCATATGCGCCACCGATGAGAAGGCAATAAGGCGCTTCATGTCAGTCTGCGCCAAACAGCCAAGGGCGCCGTAGATGATTCCAATCACGGCCAAGATGCCGATCAGCGGGGCCCATGCTCGGGCGGCGATGGGCAGGATTGGAATAGCAATTCGGATAAACCCATACGTTCCCAACTTGAGCAGTACCGCAGCCAGAATGACCGAGCCCTGTGTGGGTGCCTGAGTGTGAGCGTCTGGCAACCAAGTATGGAAGGGGAACATCGGCACCTTGATGCCGAAGCCCAAGAACATCCCGCCAAAGATGACAATCGCCGTGGTCTTGGCGATGCCGGAAGCACCCGAGTAGGTGAGCGCCTGCATGCCGAAGGAATGCAGCGGATCTCCCGCTCGCATATGCGCATAACTCCCGCCGAGGTGGCGCAGTTGTTCAAGCGCGAGTCCCGAGGGGGCCTTGGCAAGGAAGTAGAGCGCAACAAAAGCCACGATCATGAAGGCCGACCCGAAGAGCGTGTACAGGAAGAACTTAATTGAGGCGTATCTGCGCTGCTCGCCACCCCAAACACCAATCAGGAAGTACATCGGCAACAGCGTGACCTCGAAGAACACGAAGAACAGAATCAGATCCTGAGCAAGGAACGAGCCCAGCATTGCGGTCTCGAGAATGAGCATGAGCGTGAAGAAGGCCTTGGGATTACCCGGGCTTGGCACATGCTGCCAGCTGTAAATCACTACCAGCGGAACGATGAACAACGTCAGCGCTAACAGCGGTAGTGACAGGCCGTCGAGGCCCAGTATGAAGTTGCTGTTGATCAGTTCGATCCAGTTCTTATTGACCATGTACTGCAAGTGCTGCGAGTCCCCATAGTCAAAGTTGATCATCAACAAGATGCCCATGAACGCCGCAGCTAGCGGTGCGCCCAAGGCCACAAGCTTGATGGCACCCTCGGATTGTTTGGGTATGGCCATCATCACGAATGCCCCTGCCAGTGGCAGGAAAATAGTGAGGACAAGACCCCAGTCGTTCAAGAAATTCATCATCGGATTCGGCTCTCCCTGTCGTTCATCAGCCGATTACCACCACGAACACGCCGACCAAAATTGCTACAGCGGCGAAGAACAGTGCTGCGTACTGCTGGATCCGTCCGGTCTGAGTGAGACGCAAATATGCGCCAGCACCACTCGCAGATGACCCGGCACCATTGACGGCGCCGTCGACGACCTTTTGGTCGACGTTCTTATAAACCCAATTGCCCGAACCAACAGCGGTCTTACCGACCAGGTTCACCGCGCCGTCAATGACGTGAGCGCTGAACCAATTGGCTGCCCGGGCGAGCGGGCCTTTCACGAATCCCACGATGACTGTGGTGTACAGCCAATCGAAGTAGTACTTGTTGACCAAGATGTTCTTGAAGAACGCAGCAACTTTGTTGCGATCTGCCAAACCGTGCAGGCCTGCGAACGCGTCCTTGAAGAAGTACAGGTAGGCCAGACCAATACCTGCGGCTCCCACCGCAACCGAAACCAGCGCAAGCACGGGGTTAAACGAGGCGTGCGTGATTGCCGGGAAGTACAGACCGACGGGTTCCACATAGTGTTCGAAGCGAGTTTGAGTTCCTTCGGGCAAGAAATCGAAAGCGGCGGGAAGGTTGACAATGCCCGCAATTGCGCCGAGCGAAGCCAAAATAATCAGCGGGGTAGTAATGCGAGGGCCGGACTCGTGCGGGGTTCCGTGGCCTCGGTATTCACCGTAGAAGGCGTACCAGATTGTGCGGGTCATGTATGCAGCGGTGCAGAAGGCTGCGAGCAACAACATCACCAACATGACGTGGTATTCGCCGTTTGCACCCTGGGTTCCGGGGAAGGACCCAGTGCCCGCAAGAATCTCATCTTTCGACCAGAACCCCGAGAGTGGAAACACGCCAGCGAGCGCCGCTGTAGCGACAAGGTAGGTCCAGAAGGTTTTGGGCATGACCTTGCGCAGACCACCCATGTCATCAACCATGTTGAAGCTGTGATGCGATGCATGGCTGAGCGAGCCAGCACCGAGGAACAGGCAGGCCTTAAAGAATGCGTGCGTAAACAAATGGAACAGCGCCGCAGTCCACGCACCGACTCCAAGAGCTGTGACCATGAAGCCAAGTTGTGAGACTGTTGAGTAGGCCAACACCTTCTTGATGTCTTTCTGCACAAAGGCCAACATGGCGCCGAAGAGTGCAGTGATGGCTCCCACCATCGACAGCGCATTGACCGAGGACCCAGAGATGGAAAGGCCCTCAAAGAACACGGGATACAACCGGGCAACCATGTAGACGCCAGCAACCACCATCGTGGCGGCGTGAATAAGCGCCGAGACCGGGGTCGGTCCAGCCATAGCGTCAGGCAGCCAGGTATGCAATATGAACTGCCCGGACTTCGACATCACCGCGGTGATGAGGCATAACGATCCAATCAGCAAAAGGTTGTGAGAGATTCCGCCCTCATTCGACAAGATATTGAGGTCCATGATGGAGAAAGATTTCCCCGCCGCGAAGTACAACACAATGACGCCCACGAGTAAGCCGATGTCTCCCACACGGTTGGTCAGGAAGGCCTTGAGGGCGGCATCGGAGTTGGGTTTCTCTTCCCACCAATGGCCGATCAACGCAAAGGAGCAGACTCCAACCAACTCCCATCCAACAATCATCTGCAAGGTGTTCTCGCTGAGCACGAAGAACAACATCGAGGCGGTGAACAGACTCAGGAAAGCGAAGTAGTGCGTGTATCGACGGTCTCCATGCACGTAATCGGTGCTGAACACATGCACGAGTAACGAAATCAGGGTCACGACCACGAGCAACAAGACGGACTGTCCGTCGATCAGGGTGCCAATTGAGATCGTTTGATCGCCGTTCTTAAACCAGTTAATGCAAGAAACAACTGGTCTTGTCGAGATCTCTTCGTGAGCAGCAGCTCCACCCGTAGCTTCTCCAGCTGCAGCAGCGGTGCCACCTGCGGTAGCGGCAACTTTGCCCTCCACATGTTCAACCCCAGTGCCGAGCGCGGCGGCCTCGGCGGCCACGCTCGAGCAACTTGGATCAACATTGGCAAGCGCTGCGCCCTCGGCAGCAGGCCCGTGGCCTTCGGGGTTGTCATTGCTCCACGCAATCCAGTTACCCGCCGTAAGCAACGCCAGCACAAAAGCTGCACCCACAAAGAAGATGCCAATCTCGGCACCCTTCTTGGGCATCTTCTTGCCAAAGAACAAGATGAGCAGGAAGGACAACGCCATGAGCGCCGGGATAATCCAAACATGTGTGAAGAACCACATAGCGCTCAGCCCTTCAACTCGTCGAGCTCGTCGATATCGACCGAGCGTTGGTTCCGATAAATCAGCAACACAATGGCCAAGCCAACGCCAACCTCGGCTGCGGCAATAGCAATCGTGAATAGGGCAAACACCTGACCAGCGATTCCCCAGTAGGTACTGAAGACAATCAAGTTGATGTTCACAGCGTTGAGCACAAGCTCAATCGACATCAACACCAGCACGCCGTTCTTACGCACGATGACGCCATAGACACCAATGGTGAACAAGATCGCAGACAGCAAAAGGAATTGATTGAGCAGCATGATTCGGTGTCCTCCCCTCAGTCCCGGCGAGCCAGGACGATGGCCCCAATCAGGGCGGCGAGTAGGAGCAGGGACAGCATCTCAAATGGAATCAAGTACTGCCCAAAAATGGCATCCGAAACGGCTTGGGTTCGGCCGTTGGTATTTGGTCCAGCAACGCCCTCGTAGGCAGCGAAGGTGAGTTTGGAGCGGCCGAAGGATTCAATCAGCGCGTAGGACAGAACACCTAGCAGCGCCACCCCAACCCCAATGCCGATCTTCTTTTGGTTGTTATCCAAGTCATCAGAGACACCAAGTGGCGCCCGGGTCAACATCACTCCGAAAAGGAACAGCACAATGACAGCGCCGAGGTACACCAAGAACTGCGTAACGGCCACAAACTCAGCCTGTAGAAGTATGTAATTCAGTCCTACTCCGCCAAGCACGACCACCAACCACAGCGCTGCGTGAACAATGTTTTTGGTGGTGACAACGCGAATAGCTGCGAAAATCATCACCACGGCCTGAACGGCAAAAACCACATTCGCCGGCACGTCGAAGGTGGTCTCCCGCGTCACACGCGGTACAACCTCAGCAATGATCAGCGCTGCGGAGTTCATCGCGGCACCTTCTTCACTTTTACCTCGGAGCCTGCTTCGAGGGGTTCAAAATCTGGAACCGTTTCCATCCATTCATCAAGACGGGACTTGTCATGAAGGAGGTCTTGAATGCGCACCTCGGAGTACTCGTATTCGGGGGACCAGAACAGCGCCTCAAAGGGGCAGACCTCTACGCAGATCCCGCAATACATGCAGAGCGAGTAGTCAATGTCAAAGCGATCGAGTGCATTAACCGAGCGTGGCTTTCCGCCTTCTCGGCGCGGTGGAGCGAGTGTCTTGTGCGCCTCGATATAGATACACCAGTCCGGGCACTCTCGGGCGCAGAGCATGCACGAGGTGCAGTTCTCTTCCTTCAGCGCAATCACGCCGCGGGCACGAGCAACGGGCTCTTCTTTTTCATGCGGGTACTGAACAGTTGCAGCACCCTTTGCAGGAGAAGGCAGACGCAAAAGACCATCGGGAAACATGGTTTCCACAGCTGTCTTCATGGTGATACCAAGACCTTTGACAATCCCTGGAACTTTGGGCTTGTTTGCCATTAGAACACCACCTTCATGACGCCAGTAACCACGATATTTGCCAAGGCCAAGGGAATGAGGACCTTCCAAGCAAGCTTCTGCAACTGGTCCTCACGAAAGCGAGGAAGGCTGAAGCGAACCCAGAACACTACGCCCACCAAGAGCACTGCCTTGATGGAGATCATGATTGGCCCGATTGCGTTCATGGCGCCGTCAGAAATTCCCCAAGCGCCAGGCAATTGCCATCCACCTAGGAACAACGTTGAGGCCACCGCTGCGAACGCCACTGCAGTTGCAAACTCAGCAATGAAATAAACCAGAAATCGAATTCCGGTGTATTCAACCTGGTAACCAGCAACAAGTTCGGACTCGGCAATGGGCATATCGAACGGGGTCTGGGTGAGCTCAGCCTGCACTGCTATCAAGAAGATGGTGAACCCAACAATCTGAGTGAGGATGTAGGGATTGCCAATACCCGTCCAGCCAAAGATGGCTCCGTCAGACTGCGCGGCCACAATGTCTTGCAAGTTGAGACTCCCTGCGCAAATCACCACTCCGACAACGGCAAGAACCAGAGGGAGTTCATACGCTATGAGCTGCCCACCTGCGCGAAGCGCTCCCATGAGTGCGTACTTATTGGCAGAGGCCCAACCGGCCATCAGAATGCCGATAACGGAAAGCGAAGACATAGCGAGGACGAAGTAGATGCCTGTCCCAAGGTCTGCCACCACTGCGTTCGGGCCGGCGGGAATCACCACAAACATCAAAAAGGTCGAAGCCAGCACCACTGCCGGCGCAATCCCGAAAATAAACTTATCTGAGTCCTCAGTGAAGATGTCTTCCTTCTGAAGCCACTTACCGACCTCGGCGAGCAACTGCATCGAGCCATACGGCCCAGCCTCCATGGGGCCCAGCCTGCTCTGCATAAAGCTCACAAACTTGAACAAGTACAAATAGACCACACCGCCGGTCAACAGCAGCAGGGCAACAAGTCCCAAAAGAACGCGAATCAGGGTCTCTTGCCAATAGGCAAGTTCGAGTCCCAGAATCGGATGGAGTACTGCCTGGGTCATCGGTCGATGTCTCCCAGAATGAAATAGAGCGAAGCTAAAATCGTAATGATGTCGGGAACGTACACCCCGCGAAGTAGCCAAGGCGTAATCGAGACGTTGTTGAAACTCGCCGAACGAATCTTGACTCTGAACGGGGTGAGTTCACCCTTCGAGACAACGTAGAAACCCATCTCGCCGAGTGGATTCTCGGTGGCCACATAGGCCTCACCTGCGGGCACCTTGATGATGCGCGGAACCTTGGCCATGATCGGCCCACCCGGTACCCCATCGCAGATCTGATCGATCATTTTGGTTGACTCGCGAACCTCTTGCAGACGCACCCAGAACCGAGCAAAAGAGTCCCCGTCGGGATGAGTCCAGACCTTCCAGTCAAGCTCGGGGTACACAAAACCAAAGGGTGCATCTCGACGAAGGTCCCAGTCGATACCCGAGGCACGGGCATTGGCTCCCGACAGTCCGTACTGCATGGCAACGTCGGCTGGAATGACACCAATGCCGCGTGTGCGGGTGGCAAAGATCTCGGCGTTCATGAAGAGGCCCTCAATCTCATCGCAGAATGACCGGACCTTGTTCATCACGTTCTTGGTTTCGACTAGCCAGCCCTTAGGAAGGTCGTCCTTGAGGCCGCCGATGCGGTCAAAGTTGGGATGGAAACGTCCGCCCGTCACAGCCTCGATCTGATCGAGCACAAACTCCCGATCACGGAATGCATAAAAGGCGGGAGTTACTGCTCCGAGCTGAACGCCCATATCGCCGAGGAACAGAATCAGATTTGCAACCCGAGACATCTCAAAGAGCAGGGTGCGAATCCACTGAGCTCGAGGCGGTGCTTCGATTCCCATGAGTTGCTCAGAGGCCAAGATGAAGGGCACCTCATTCGCAAAGCTGCCCAGCCAGTCGATGCGATTCACTAACGCCGTAATCTGCGGGTAGGTGCGCACTTCGGTCAGCTTCTCGTAACCGCGATGCATGTACCCAGCAATGGGCTCTGCGGCTACAACCTGCTCACCGTCAAGCTTGGCAACGATTCTGAGCGTGCCATGAGTGGCCGGGTGCTGAGGACCCATGTTCAGGATCATGCCCTCTGTCTCGAGCTCAATATTGACCCGAGCATCAGCAGCCTTGGCAGCGATGTACTGAAGTTTTTGCCGGTCAGTTATCGCAGTCATGCGTCTACTCCTTCGGGGCCAGCTTCTTCGGCTGCATCTGCGTCGCTTGTGGGCATCTGCTCGACGTCCACAATTCCTGGCCAAGGCTTGACGTGGCGGGCGAGAAGTGGGAAGTCCTTGCGAAGCGGGTGACCTTCGAATCCCGTTGGCAAATACATGTTGCGCAGCGCCGGGTGACCCGTGAAATCAATCCCGAACATCTCATGAGCTTCGCGCTCATGCCAGTCAGCACCTGCGTACACCTTGGTCCACGTGCTCAGGGCCAAGGTGTCATCGGGTACGTCAACTTTGAGTGTGACTCCCCAGTTGTTTGCCTGATTACCGATAGAGGCCACCCGAGCAAACACTTGGAACCGAGTCTCGCCGCCAGCGAACCCGTGTTCAAAACCAGACGCTTCGGACACTTCATCATCGGTATCCGCTTGGCCGTCTGCCGCAGCGGCTGAGTCCAACAGTCGGTCCACTTCAGAGTCCATTGAGCGCCCAAAGGGGGAGGGCATCCAGTCGATGGCCGAGAGAAACCCAAAGTACCGGGCCTGCAACTGATTGCGTGCAACCTGACCAGCCTCTTGCCATGCGTCGACCGAGATACGAATCCAGAGGTCTTTATCGACAACGATGTGCGAGTCGACAACGGCATCGCCGAGTGCCTCGACAAACCTGCCGAGCAACTCTTCTCGTGCCTCATCTCGAGGGCCCTCTGGTTCGACGGACTCGGCGGCTGGTTCGGGAACTTCAGCCGTTGTGGCTGCGTCTTGGTCGCTTCCAGCGGCTGCGGGATCCTCTGGGTCTGCTTCAGGTGCGTCGCTTTGATCAGACATCGTTGCTCACTCCACCACGAGTGGCGCACCGCGCCAGCGCTCGGCCATATCCTCATGCAAAATGCGCTCCTGCAGCATGACGACTCCTTCAAGGAGCGCCTCGGGACGGGGCGGACATCCCGGCACATAGATATCAACGGGAATGATCTGATCCACGCCCTTCGTCACGGAGTAGCTATCCCAGTATGGGCCACCGCAGTTGGCACAAGAGCCCATAGAGATTACGTATTTTGGATCGGGCATCTGCTCATAGAGACGGCGGATAGAGGGCGCCATTTTATCGGTCACGGTGCCAGAAATGACCACAAGGTCTGTTTGGCGCGGACCGGCCGGCAGCGGAATGACTCCCAAGCGCATCACGTCATAACGAGGTGATGCAAACGCGGCGCCCATCTCGATTGCGCAGCAGGCGAGCCCCCACTGATACACCCAGATGGAGTACTTGCGAGACATGTTGAGCAGCGTGGTGAGAGGCTTTGGCATTTTGCCGCTCTCGACGAGACCTAAGCCCATTTGAGGACTCCCTTCCGCCATGCATAGACAAGTCCGAGCAAAAGAATTGCTATGAAGACAAACATCTCGATCAAACCGAAATAGCCGTAGGTTTCGAGGCGGGTGGCCCACGGGAAGATGAACACAGCTTCAACATCGAACATCACAAAGAGCAACGCAAAGATGTAGTACCGCACCTGACTCTGCGACCACATCGTTCCCACTGGGTCAACACCAGATTCATAGGTCTTGTACTTGCCTGCCTGCGGTCGATCCGGGCGCAGCGCCCACGAGATCAACAAGAGCAGACCAAACAGCACAAAGCTCAGGCCAACAAAGATCCCGACGGTGAGATAGGAGCGGAGGAAGTCGCTAAGCGGATTCGCCATCGGCTGGGAGACTACTCAGGGTCGCGACCCGAGGCCAAAGCAAAGCCAGCAAATCTTGTAAAAACCTTCTTCAGCAGCCCCTCGAAGTCGCGAAATGCCGCTTTCGAAGTAGATTCCTATCACTAGGTCTGTAAATTCCAATCGATTCTCCGCAACTGCTGGGGATGAACACCACAAGGGGTGGCGTCGTACATGTCTGCAAATGAAATTCGTTTTTCAGCCCCCGATATTGGGCGCTCCGAAGTGGAAGCCGCCGAGCGGGCACTCCTGAGCGGGTGGATCACCACTGGCGAGGAATGCAAATCGCTCGAGGCTGAACTTGCGGAATACCTCGGAGTCGAACACGTCATTGCAATGTCTTCGTGCACTGCCGCCCTAGAGATTGCCTCAGCGCATCTCGGCCTTCCTGAGGGCTCGCGAATCGGTGTGCCAACTTGGACCTTCGTCTCAACGGCGATTGCACCCTTTCACCGTGGGCTGCGACCGGTGCCGCTCGACATTGAACAGGACACATTCAACTTGTCTCCTACCGCGTTGGCCGCCGCGCTCGAAGGCGGTGGCCTGGACGCAGTGATTGGTGTGCACTTCTCAGGAACTCCTTTCTCGCCCGAGATTCATCAGCTGTGTGCCGATGCTGGTGTGCCACTTATTGAGGACGCTGCACACGCCCTCGGGGCTCGAGATGAGCGGGGCATGATCGGAGGACGAGGAAACGCAGGCTGCTGTTTCTCGTTCTATGCAACGAAGAACCTCACTTCGGCCGAAGGCGGAGCGCTTGCAACCGACAATGCAGAGTTGGCCGCCTTCGCTCAGTCCTTCAGGCTTCACGGACTGAGCCGAGATGCTTGGGCTCGCTACACCCCAGGAGCAAAGACAGAGGGCTACGACATTTTGGGCGATGGCCTCAAAGCAAACCTTCCAGATGTGCTCGCTGCTATCGCTCGCGCCCAGCTTGTTCGGTTCCCTGATCTTCAAGCGCGACGACGCGAGTTAGCCCTGCAGTACCGCGAACTCCTTGGTGCAATCGAGGGTCTGCAAATCGTGCCACGCGAACTCCCCGAGGGCGGAGCCGATCACCTGATGGTGGTGCTGCTTCCCGAAGGAACCGACCGATCGATCGTACAGAAACAGCTCTCAGCCGAGTCGATTGGATCAAGCTTGCATTTTCGGCCGCTGCATACCTTTCAATGGTTTGCAGACAACGGATTGGATTCGGGCCCAGGAGGGACTCCGGTTGCCGATGCCTATGCGGAACGGGCACTCAGTCTTCCGTTCCACACACAGCTGGATTCTTCAGATGTTGAACGTGTTTGCTCAGTCCTGAGCGGGGCACTGTCCCAGTGAGGCGCTGAACACCATGTCTTCGTGGTTTTCATTCCGACTCGTTATTGACCGCTTGTTGGGAACGATTCTTGCAGTGCTAACCGCCCCAATCGTGGGGATTCTCGCCCTTGCTGTGCGCCGCTACGACGGCCACGCACCACTCATTACGGTCCCGCGGGTTGGAGTTGGTGGCCAAACATTTGGCATGTGGAAAATCCGTTCCATGCGAGTGGACACCGCTGATGGACATGCTTCGGGTGTCTCACTGACCAGCACAAATGACCAGCGGATCACGCCGATCGGCGCCCGCATGCGCTCGTTACACCTCGACGAATTGCCGCAGTTGTACAACGTGGTCCGTGGTGAGATGTGTCTACTCGGCCCACGCCCAGAAGCACCAGACTTTGTTGACCTTCAGAACTCCGACTGGCAACAAGTGCTGTCTGCTCCCCCTGGTATTGCTGGGCCGACGCAACTGATTGTGGGGGATTGGGAGCGAACGGAGATTGATAAAGACGTCAACGGTGATGCCTACCAGCGCGTGGTTGTGCCCGTGAAGCTCGCTATTGATCGCTGGTACTTGAAGAATGCGTCTGCACGACTCGACTTGTTGGTGGTGACCAGCTTGCTGCGCCACATACTGCCCGGCGGTGAGTCCAAGCGGCTTCAAGAGGTAGTGGCTGATTCGGTACCGGAATCCTCAGTTCCCATTGTGAGCCAGAACTCGTGAGCGTGTTCCGACTGCTGTGCATGTGCACCGCAAATCAATGCCGTTCACCTATGGCCGAGGGTCTTGCTACGAACATGCTGCTTGCAAGGGGGGTGGATGCGGTCGTGGTCTCCTCTGGGATGCTCGAAGGCGGCATGCCAGCCACGAAGGGCTCCATCAATACCATGACTGCACGCGGGTTTGACCTCTCTCACCATGAGAGCAAGCAGATCGATGCAGACACAATTGGTGCTGCTGATCTCATTCTCACCATGGAACGCCGCCATCTGACTGCTCTTGCAGAACTTGATGTTGATGCCATCAAAAAGGCCTTCCCGCTGAAAGAACTCGCCGAACTGGCACCGATCGTGGGCTGGCGGCCAAGCGAGGTGTCCGAGACCGCCTGGATTAAGCAGGCCAACGCTCTGCGGACCCCTGGAGCAATTCTGTCTCGTCAGACTTCATTCGATGTGGCCGATCCCATGGGTGGATCAAAGCGCACCTACGCCAAGGCTGCAGACGAGATCACTGAACTTCTGGAGACCGTGTTTCGGTTTCTGTTTCCGCAACGATGAGGGACTTCGAGCTCCCCAAGATTTCTGCGAACGCAAAGACAGCGCTCATACTGACAATGCAGCAGGCCAGAACAACCGCCAGGTAACTCAGCAACGAGTGGTTCTGATTGGATCTGGGGTTTTGCAGCAGCGCCGTGAGTACCACTGCACAGGCTGATACGAACCACACCATTCGCACCGGCCGCAGCGCACCGAGTCGCACGAGCAACGCCAGATGCTCGAACCACCAAGCCGAGTTTCCTGGTCGGTCGGAAGCTTCTTGAAAGCAGAGCAGTCGTGCTGCAGTGCTCGTGGCAACAACCAGAACTGCTAAGCAAATCCCCGCAAGCACATCACTCGGACGGTGCCAACCAGAACCGAGGAGCGTGGCTGCGTACACCGCACAGAGCAGAGCGCATGCAGAAGCTAGAAACGCTCGAACACTTGGCTCGCAGGCAGAAACTGCGGCAAGCAACACAGCCACTACCGTGGCCGAGTGCCCGCTCGGAAACGAGTTCCGCGAGCTTGCGTATGCCAAGTCAACGAGTGATGGTCGCCCTAGGGCACCCTTCAGGAGCCTCGCAAGAAGCCCCGTGAGTCCCACCGAACAGAGTGCTACCGCTCCCGTTCGCCACCAACCCCGTCGGAACGTATCGACCGCAATCGCAAGACAACCTATCAAGATCGACGGAACCGTCAGCATGTGCACGAGGAACGTGGCAGGACGACGTGCAGCTAAGCGAGTGGCCTTCCTTCCCTCGAATGCGATGTCATCGAAGCGTTGCCCGGGGGCAGTTCGCACGAAGATGACATACAACCCGAACAGCAAGCATGCTGCGAGGAAACCAAGCAGCAGCATCTGTACTGCTTGCCTGTGTCTGTTCGCCATTGAAACCTCAGTCAGGATCACGCAGGGGGGCAGCGTCGACCTCAAGTGAAAGCGTCATACGGCCGACCCAAGTTCCGTTCGCTTCGTTGAACTCAGTCCAGCCGAGCGAGCGGTAAAAGGCCACTGCAGATGTGTTGGTGGGGTGCACGGTGAGGTGCATAGAGACATACCCTTGGGCTTTGGCTCTCTTGGTGGCTTCTCGCATCAGAATCGCTCCTAAACCTTGGCCTTGGGTCTTCGGATCTACTGCAATCGCGAGGACTCCAAAGGATTTTCGGGGGACGTCATCGGGCTTCTCGGGTACGGCCGGCGAGGAGCGGCGAAGGAGCAATCGAACCCCAAGGGTGATCCGCTTCCACCCCACACTTCGGAGGAGAATGCCAGGGTGTCGTGCCACCCGAGTTACGAGGAACCAGCGCTCCGCCTTAACAAATCCAATGGTTGACCCCCGAAAAACTCCGCCGAATAAGAAACCCGTGACGGTGCCCGAACTCGCGGTGACCAGCGCCGTCAAGTCGTGAGGTCCAGTCAGTTGCCACTTGTAGCTGCGCCGGACGGCTTCAACTCCGAGTTCGCCGAGCACGCTGCCAGGAAAGGCTTGAACGTGGAGCGCGGCAACCGCAGCAAGGTCACTTTCGCGAGCCTCGCGAACTTCAACCCCACCTGCAGACCCCGAACCCTGCACCTGTCCTGCCACATCTGCTCCTTCATTTTTTCTGACTTCTTCTCCCGTGTCATTCTCCTCAGTCTGTAGTGAGGGGTTGATCACGGGTGTGCAACCCCTGGCAGAAGCAAGGCTATCTGCTCCTCCCACAACCCTTTCACCTGCGGCCACGAGGACCGCTCTGCGAGTTCACGCGCTGCAGCAGACAGAGCGGCATAGCGACCTGAGTCTGCGAGCAGTTGGCAGACCTCAACAGCCATCGCCTCGTCATCGCCAGCGGCCACGAGAACCCCATTGAGGCCGTTCGTGATCAAGGCTGGAATGCCGCCTACTGCCGTTGCTACCGGAACCAGGCCCGAGGCGGCGGCTTCAAGCAGACTCACGGGCATGTTGTCGACAACGTTTGTATTCAAGAAGATGTCATTCTCTGCGAATGCGCGCCGCTTTGCTGGGGCGAGCATGTACCCCGGGAACTGGATCTGATCATCGACCCCAAGGCGACGCGCCTCGTTGCGGGTTTCTTCGAGCAGGCCATGGTCTGCCCCACCCATGGTCATCCTTGCATCTGGATACTTTTCTACGACTCGGGCAAAGACACGAACTGCCATCTTGGGGTCATAGTGCTCATGAAAGGTCCTCATCCACAAAAGATTTGGACCTGCTTCTGTTCGAGGGCTGTACTCGTAGCTCTCAATCGCGAGCACGTTTGGAATCACTCGAACGTCTATCCCCCACTCTCGGAATGTTTCGGCAAGGAACTCGGAGGGGGCAAGGACACGATCGGCGCGATGAAAGACTCGCTCGACCCACGCTCGGTTCTCGGGGCCAAACACTGGAAGATTTCCACCATGCAGGAACAAAATCATGCGCTTGCCGGTCAACGCCCCCAAACGTGTCGCGAACTCGGCAATCCAAAACGACCGACTAGAGAAGATCGCAATCACGAGTAGGTCTACCCGGCGCCACAGAATGAGTGAGATGATTTGATGCGCAGTTCTCAGTGCAGGGTTCTTGATTGAGGACGCCCGCCGGATTCGGTAGCCAGATTGCTGAAAGAGCCGTCCGAGTGTTTCGTTCTGGCTGACGGGCTGTTCCTTTCGCCCGCCAGAATGTATGCCGACGAAGGCGACACGAGGACCGATTGCGGCAAACCTGTCATCAAAGCGATTCCCGAAGCGGAACCTCACGGGGTGCCCTCTGCAGAACTCAGGGTGGAAATCACCAGCCGCTCTTTACCACCAGAGGTTCTGGGCAACGTCGGAACCTGTTCCACCAGCAATCGAATCGATGGCCCGAGGCGCTTTCGCAACTCGCCCACGAGAAACGCTTCGTCCCCGCTCGTAAAGGAGTCATCAACCTCAATCAAGACGGAGAGTTCCTCGACGCTCTCCTGGCGAACTTGAGCCCGGCGAAGATTCGGCACCCGCTGAAACGCAAGACTCATCGGAGCAGGGCCGACCGTTGCCCCCTCAGGAGTGCGGACCACGTCATCCACGCGACCAATAATCTCCGCCACGCGAGGCAGGCCGCGCCCACAGAGCGAAGCGCTCGCTTCGGCAGGAACGGCAAGGTCGCCGGTTCGGTATCGAAGCAGTGGCATCCCCTGATTAATCAACCCCGTTGCGATCATCTCGCTTCCCGACCCCGCTTCGTTCTGAATCAATTCCACGATGCCGTACTCAGTGCTGATATGAAGCTCTCCTTGGTCACACTCAGAGATGAAGGCCACGAGTTCACCCAGGCTGTATGCGTTGGTGACTCTGCAACCGAAGGCTGTTTGGATGTCTTGTCGCACAGCCGGTGTGAGTGTCTCAGAGCTCACGAGAACTGCGGTGGGCTGCACTCGTCCGACATCGCCAGAATCGATCAGGCCGCGAGCTATGCGGTGGACTGCAGAGGTGTACCCCGCAATGACCTCAGGCTGAAACTTGTCGAGTTGAGCCACATACGCGGGCAAGGTCAGCGAGTTCAGGTGATAGACCGAAAAATACACTTGGTTGAATGCAAGGTTGCGCCGCCAGTACGGCCCGCCCACCTGTGCCTCGGGGATAATGGGCTGCCCATGAAACGAAGCCATCCGCTGGCCGAGTCGAACCCCCGCCCAGGAGCGACACCGGGCCTCATAGGTGGCGTAGTTCGCCCTTACTGCGTTGAGCGAGGCCCAGTACCGCACCGGGGTTCCTGTGGTGCCGCCTGTGGTCTGCGCGATCAGCTTGGGGCGAGGCTGGTCTGGCAAGAAACGGTCGGGGTCAGCGCGAACGATTTCCTTGTCCAAGATTGGCAATTGCGACAAGTCTGCTGCGGTGCGAATATCGCTCGGATGGATGCCAAGTTCGCTAAAAATGTCTCGATAATACGGAACTCTCGCAGCACACCAAGTCACCATCGAGCGAAGGCGTGAGTCCTGATCGACCTGCAGTTCTTCCTCCGGCCACCACTGCCGGACGTTCAGGTCGAAGATCTCTCGCCGGAATTGTCCGCCATGTCGGCGCGGAAGTTCCTTCATCCCATAGCCAGTCGCAAAGGCATTCTGAACGGGCACGGGTGCGCGTTGATACAGGTCGGCGAGCTTCATGTTGATGCCCCTTGTCCGGCAGCGGGCGCAGAGATGATCCCCGCTGAGTCAATCTTGTGTAACTGATCCAGCCATGTCCCAACGAGTTGATGCCAACTTGCGTGTGCCTCAATCCAGCTGCGTCCTGCTGCACCGAGCTCGGCCGCATAGGCGGGCGAGGCAATGATTCGACGCACCGCCGCCGCTAGATCTGCGCCGTCTCCAGGGGCGGTCACAATCCCGGCCCCTGCTGCTGCGACGAGCCTGGATCCTTCGTCATCGCCGCTATAGATCACTGGCAAGCCGCTCGCCATGGTGGGGAGCATTTTTGCAGAGCGGATCGTGCGATAGACATCGCCTTCACGCACGGTTGCCAAGCCAGCGGTGCATGATTTCAGCAGTCGGGCAACCTCTTGTGGCGGCACAGGATCAAGAAAGGTCACATTTTGAAGCCCGCGCGTTGCTGCCTGCTCTTGCAGGGACTCCTTCTCGGAACCCCCGCCCACTAACACAAAGCGGACCGGTTCATCGACAAGTTCTTGAGCAGCATCAAGCACTACCTCAAGGCCATGGACATAGCCGTGGGTACCGGCATACAAGAACAGGTGCTCACCCGCAGCAAGGCCAAGTTCGGCTCGAACCGCTGGGTCTTGTGGACCCGGTGAAAACATCTCGGTATCGGCACCATTTGGCAGCCAGGTCATCTGCTCAGTCGTGACTCCCTTGGCGAGTAACGCGTCTCGAACACCCTCTGTTACTGCCGTCACTGCGTCCGCTTGGCGCAGCATGGCTCGCTCAGCCCATCGCAAAAACGCAACAAGGGAACCATCAGAAATCGTTCCGATTTCCACAATCGAGTCCACCCACAAATCGGCAACGATAATGACGACTCGCTGCCGACGCAGCTTTGCGCACACCACGGCGGGGGCTGCCCCGAACAGCGTGGGGTACTCCACAACGACCCAATGAGATTTGTGAGCGGATCCAATGCCAAGAACCGACATCACCCCGAACGAGAAGTAGTTCAGGATTCGTCCCAGGCCGCTCCCCATTGATGCCCAAACCCAGACTCGCCGAATTTTTGCGCCGTTCTCATCATGGGATTGAAGTGGCCGGTGGGACCAGCCAGCAAAGATCTTTCCCACTGGATAGTTCGGCAACGCAGTTACCACTTCGACTCGGTTTCCTCGCCTAACTAAGTCGGCAACGATCGAACCTAAGCGCACCTGTGCCGCTCCACGTTCGGGCGGGTAATACTGCGTGACCAGCGTAAAGCTGTCGGTCCCCCGGGGCTCTTGAGTCACGCTGACTCGCTCCGTGAAGCAGGGTTATTCAGCGTGACGTCCCACTGCCGTTCAAGCATTTCACGCACCCGATCCTGGAATGCTTCAAGGGTCATGGTGCCCGCATAGTCACGAGCAGCAACCGCCATATTCGCCCACCGCACGCTGTCGCGAATCAACTCCAAGACCAACTCAGCTAGCCGGGCGGAATCCTCAGATGTAAACACCAGACCACGCGTACCCTCACCCGAGATTTCACCCGACACTGGGCTCTGACCAAACACCGGCACGGTCGCGTGCACCATGCTCTCGAGGAGTACTTTCCCGTAACCCTCTTGCCGAGTTGACAACAAGTTGAGGTCGCCAGCGGCGAAGGCCTCCATGACCTCGCCATGATCAACCGAGCCGTGGAAGGTCACCAGATCAGCCACTCCTAGGTCGCTCGCAAGTTTTTCTAAGTCTGATCGACAGGGCCCATCGCCATAAACATCCAACGTGATGTCTGCCCCACCCTGCACAATCGCTGGTAAGGCACGAATGATGGTCTGCTGATTCTTGTTCGGAGTCAGTCGCCCCACAGTGACTAGGTGCCATGGCCCCGTCACGGTGGAATCACGAATGCGTTCGATCTTCGCATCGGAACGAGGCCGTGCGGCCTTGATGTCGGCACTCGAGAACGAGGGACTGAAGAATGGTTCGAGGTGCGGCCGAGATGGATTTTTGCCGGCGTAAACACTCACGGGGCCACCGAACCATTTACTACCCAACAGCTTGCGCTGCAGTCGGAAGAAGCGAGGCTCACCCGCATAGTCGTGCCAGACACCCGCGTACATGGCGTATCGAAGTGCACCTGCACGCCAAGTAGAAAAAATTGCAACCAACCCAATATTGCACGGACAGCGCAGATGCACTGCGTCTACAGACCGAGCGACGCGACGAGTAGTGAGTGCCCAAGGGATCAAATGCCCGATCAGTCCAAACTTTGCAGAGCGAGTGTTGCCGCCAGCCTTTTTTAACGGTTCGATGCTCAGGTTTAACGAGCGGTACGGGCCAAAACCTGCCGGAGGAGGACCAGCATCAAGAGGGGCACACACCACGACCTCATCAAAAAACTCGGCCCACCGGTCAAGCTGATTCACAACGGGCTCGAGCGCGCAGAGGCGGCCGTCGCTGTCTCGATAATGCTGGGTATCACCAATTACCGCGAGGCGCACAAGCCTCCCTCCGAACAAAATCCGATGCCCACTCGTCGACTCCGGGCAGTCATTTGTACTTCTTGGACTCTCACAGCTTAGGGATTCGAGGCCCGTCCTCCACCATCTCGTCAGCTATTTGCAACGAGGCCCGAACCCGCTTCACGGTGGAGGGCAGATGCACTGCTTCACCGGCAACGAATCCCAGCCACTGTCGAGGTGAGGCGCGACGCTTCAGCTCATAGGGGACGATCGCTTGAGAGAGCCCGATCATCAGGTCCTCGCGAACTTGCCGCTTTGAGTGATAACGCTTGGTGTAATACACCATGGAGGGCAGCGGGAGCGGTGCGGTGCGGTCACGATGCCGGAAGCCATCGAGTGAGCCGAACGTGCGCAGGCCACCCTCTTGAGCTTTGAGGTGAACCCGAATCGCATGGGGGTTGTGAATTACCAGACATCCACCGAGCTGAACCCGCAAACCGAACTCGGCATCCCCGCGGCGTTGCCGGTCGAACTGCTGATCGAATAGACCAAAGCGCTCAAAGAGGCTCCGATGACACATGCCATTGCCAGAATCCCACTGATCGGCAACGCGGAAGAAAGCGTAGTTCTCGGGGATCGGGGCGCCAATCACCGCTAGTGAAGCTCCCGTAGAGAGGTCAGCATCGTAACGATGCAGGCCTTCAAGGTGTTGCTCCAAAAAGTCTGGTCCCACCTCTGAGTCATCGTCCACGAATGCAATCCACTCACCGGTGGCCTGCTCAACAGCTGCGTTTCGAGCAAGCCACTGTCCGCGTTCGACTTGGAAGATCACCTCAAGATTGAGGTCTGCAAACTCTTCATAGATTGCATGGTCCCGCTTCTCGACGTCGTTCTGATCCACCACGACTACCTGCTGCGCCGGAAGCGTCTGCTTGCGCAGTTGCTCCAGCACAGGTCGCAGGAGTTCATACCTTCCAAGGGTAGGCAGCACCACGGTGATGGTTGGGTTTTCTGGGCTTGAAACGCGGTCCCGCGTGACCACCTGATCAACTGCTCCTGGCCGGGGCACCGAGGCAGTGGAAGCTGCAGAGCTCTGCAGTGCGGCACGAACCTTGAGCGGGCGCAGATGCGCCATCGACCGGCGCAGCGCCGCGTACCGAACCCACTTGCGACCAAACACTCTGCGCAAAAACACAAACCTGTCGTGCTCAGTCAGCCGGTCTGACAAGGTGCCATGACCGTTCACAAGGCGTGGCGTATGCATCACCACTGCACCCCGATCGATCATTCGACGCCCTAGCTCAAGACCGGCTCCGGTTTGTCCTTGAAACGCTGCATCGAGTCCGCCAAGCGTGCGCAGCACCTCGGTCTTGACGAAAAGAGCAGACAGCGACAGCCGCCAAGAGACTGAATCAATCGATGAGTCGGCGTCTAATGCAAGGGGCCAGATGGGGTGAATGTAGTCATGCTCCTCGGGCTCACCCGAGAGACCAAAGCACAGCCCCGAATGCCAAGCATCAGCGCGATCCTGCATGAGTGCTGCGAGGAGGCCAGCGTCGGGCTCGCCCAGAAGAGGATCCCAGAACAAAAGCCAGTCGGCCTGAGTCGTGGCCACGACCTCATCGATCACTGCTGCGGCTTCGGGAATCTTCGAAGGGAGTGGCCGCACGGAGCCCAACTCCCAGTCACGTTTCCACTTGCCCCAGACGAGCAGATCTACTGTTTGAGCCACTGGCCCCCCATGTTCAACTTATGGACCCAGAGAAACTCATCGTGACTCTGGCCGATCCACCTACGCACTCTTTGCTACGGCATGCCCCATACCTGCGGCAGGTTTGGTTCAAGAGCACGAGGATTCTCAACTTACTCAGGATACGATACGCCGAGTTGTTTGAGATCCGTACTTCTTCAGCCACATCATTCTTATGACCATTGAGCCCGCCGCACTACTTCGTACCCGCTACCCACGCGCTGAGTGTGAGGTGTCCATTGCGCTTTGCACGTTCAACGGTGCACCGTGGATCGAGGAGCTTTTGTCCTCCATCGCAGCTCAAGAAATCCTGCCAGATGAGGTTATTGTCCAAGACGACTGCTCTGAAGATGCCACCGTCTTGCTCATTGAGCAGTTCGCCGCACAGGCCCCTTTCGAGGTTCGCCTTGAAGTCAACGAGAATCGTCTTGGTTCAACTGCAAACTTTGCCACCGCTCTTTCGCGTTGCCGTGGGCGCTTTATTGCCCTCGCTGATCAAGACGACGTCTGGTACCCAACCAAACTGCGTCGCTTAATTGATGAGCTCGAACTCGATCCCACGGTCACCATGGTCTTCTCAGACGCCGACCTGATCGGGCCAGAGGGTCAATCACTCGGCCAACAACTCTGGGACACACGGCTCGTGGGTCGAATGCTCCGCCGACGAGCAGTGGTGCCAGAGGAACTCTTCGCTCGGCGCGCATTGACTACGGGGTGCACCATGGCCGTGCGGCGACGCGCAGTAGCGGCTTCGCTTCCGTTCCCTGATGTGCTCGACAACGAAGACGCTCCGATGCGCCACGATCGTTGGCTCTCACTGGTGGCTGCCTCCGTCGGAACCGTGCGTGCGCTCCCCGAACCACTCCTTGGGTTTCGTGTCCACCCTGATCAAGAAACTGGTGTGCTCCTAGGTTCTCAACTCACTCAGGCGCTTGGGCATGCGGCCTCTGCGGTTTTTACTGCACCCGTCGAGTCCAGCAATGCAACACACCTAGCTCGAGCGGACCAACTCGAAGCAGCAGCGCAACGGGCCAACGAGATGGGCGACTTTGAAGAGGCCCACACGCTCACCGCAATCGCATCCCATCACCGAAGCCGAGTGCAGGGCGCGGGTTCAGTGATTGATCGACTCGAAAACATCTCTTCTGGGGTTCGAGTCGGCGCGTATGGCTGGGACCGACTTGGCCTCATCGCGGTTGCCGGAGACATCGTGCGGTCTGTTCGTCCATGGCGATCCACCGAAGGGCCTAAGGCGAACATCTGATGCTGCGCAAGATGAAGGTCATGATGGTAACCGACTCGCTTCAAGTGGGCGGTGCCGAACAGGTGGCGGTCGATATCGCCAATACGTTGGACCGAGACACCCACCAGGTGTACTTCTGCGCGACTCGCTGCGATGGACTTTTGCGGTCGAGTCTCAAATCTGATGTAGAAGTAATGATTCTGGAACGCTCGGCTACTTGGGATTTGCTCAAACTTCTCGCTTTCGGAAAATACGTTCGCACCGAGGGAATCGACGTACTGCATAGTCACGGGCGTGGAACCATGCGGTTCATCGCCCTTTGCAAGGCTCTGGGCATCATCAAGGCAGAACATGTCTTTCACGACCATTTTGGGCGACTGCACTTGGACCGAAGCGCAGGTCGCGGACTCACCATCCCCCTGCACCACGGCGTTGATGCGTATATCGGCGTTGAGTCCCGGCTGTGCCGCTGGGCAATCGAGACGGTCGGCCTACCCAAAGAAAAAGTCAGTCTGGTGCGAAGCGGGGTTGATCTGGAACGCTTCTCTTCGGCCACGGCCATCGATCTGCGCAGCGAGTTTGATTTAGGGGACTGCGCTCTTGTGCTGCTGATGGTGGCTAACTTTCGCCCACAGAAGGACCACCCAACTCTGTTCCGTGCCATAGCTGAGCTGACCAAGGCACAGCAAGAGAGCATCCGCCTAGTGGTCTGCGGCAGCACAACCGCCGACCCAGCCTATTTTGAGGGCTGTATGGCGATGCTCGAACGACTTGAGATTGCTCACCTCGTGCGAACCATTGGTGTTCGCAACGATGCACCTTCTCTGATGGCTGGAGCCGATGCGGGAGTGTTCTCATCTAAGAACGAATCAGGCCCGCTGGTCATCTTGGAATATATGGCGAGCGAGCTTCCCTTTGTTGCTACCGAAACCGGTGAAATTGCCCACGCCGTCAAAAATGCCGGGGTTGGAATTCTGACCGAACCCCGGGACTACTTAGCTCTCGCTGATGGACTCGCTGCACTGCTCGAGATGTCGAACAAAGAGCGGGCCGAGATGGGAGGGAGAGGAAGGACCCTCGTCATCGAGGAATTTGAGCAGCACGTGGTAGTTGGTCAGGTAGAGGCCATCTATGAGCAACTCCTCAGCCTCAGCAGTCACAATCTTCCAACTGAGCAATCAGCAAGATCTAGCGGGTAACTTTACCCTCGCGCTCATTCCGGGATTTCCGGCATACTGAACACTGAACATGGATTGGCAGAGCACCGATCCAACCAAGGGGACGTCACACACATGGAACCAATGCAGGATCGCACCGAGACCAATATCGGTGAATATGTCGCCGTACTGCGCCGCCGCTGGATGGTCATTGCCGGAACAATGATTCTGGTCCTCGCAATCGTTGCTGCACTCGATTTTTCAGAAACTCCGATCTACGAGGCCTCCTCGCAGTTGCTTCTTCAGCCGAAGCAATCGGAATCGATTTTTTCGCCAGCGCAGTCAGGCGTTGACCCAACTCGCGCAGTGCAGAATGAACTCAAGATCATCAACTCTCTTGCTGTGCGCACGGCAGTGGCAAAGGCCTATGGAGAGAAGATTTCCATTTCTGCGGCTTCTGGCGGGGACGATGACGTCATTATTCTTTCGGCCACGGACTCCAGCCCCAAAGAGGCTGCCCGTAAAGTCAATGTGTACGCCGAGACCTACCAGACGGAGCGATTCAACGCGATCGTCGATGATCTCACCCAGTCCAAGCTTGTGCTGCAGCAGCAAATTGACGACTTCCAAAAAGAGATCGACTCCATCAATAAGCCTCTTGCCGCACTTGATGCCAAACTCGCTGCTACGTCGACCACTGACCCAACCTATGCAGACCTCACCGCAGAACGCGAGCGAGTGAATCAGCAGATTCAAGCGAAACGCGGCGACATGGAGAGCCAGCTCAGCGACTATCAGCAGCGACTCCAGGTGTTGCAGCTCTCTGAGCGTCTCACCACAACAGGTGGTGTTCAGATCCTTAATCCAGCCACGGTGCCCTCCTCACCAATCTCGCCCAACGTCATTCGAGATCTAGCACAAGCTGCGCTGATCGGGTTCTTCTTGGGAGTCGGATTAGCACTCTTGCTTGAGCAGGTGGATGACTCCATACGCACTGTCGGTGACCTCGAGCGCTCAGCAAAGGGAGTTCCAACCTTGGGTCTGATTCCCCTTGACGATGGCTGGAAAAACAAAGACGAGCCGCGGCTTTCTACACAGGCGGCACCCATGTCTGCCACTGCCGAGGCGTATCGCAGCCTACGTACCACGCTGCAGTACCTCGGCTTGCATCGCCCCATGGGTATTGTGCAAATCACGAGCGCGAGCGCTCACGAGGGTAAAACCTCGACTGTGGCCAACCTTGCAATTGCGTTTGCCGAAGCAGGAATGCCCGTAGCTATCGTCGGCTGCGACTTGCGTCGCCCTCGGACACATACCTTCTTGAAAGTTGACGGTTCCCTTGGCCTGACCTCTGTTCTGCTTGGCGAGGTTCCTCTTGAAGTAGCGCTGCAGCAGTCACCGGTTCACCCCAATATTCGCGTACTTGCATCCGGCCCGCGACCGCCAAACCCCTCGGAACTTCTCAGCTTGGATCGCACTTCCGAGTTGATTCGCTCTTTGCTCGATAACCACTCCATTGTTTTCCTCGACTGCCCTCCAGTGCTGCCAGTCAGCGACGCCCTTGTACTTTCTCGCTGCGTGGATGCTTCGCTGTTCATTGCAAAGTCAGCTAGCACCTCGAAGAGAGAAGTGAAACGTGCGCTTGAGCGTCTCAATCAAGTGAACAACCCACTTGTGGGAACCATTTTGAACGGTGTAGATGCAGAGGGCGCATATGGCTCGCTGTACGACTATTACGGATACTCAACAAGACACCCCCGAAGCCGCTTCCTGCCCAAATTCTTCAAGCGTGAGGTTGCTGATGTTCCAAAGCTTGACCCATCTCAGCTGTCTGGTGTGAATGACCAGGCAGCTAGCTGGCCTGCTGGAACCGATGACAACGATAGCGATCACGTCCCTGATGCGGCACCCACGAGTAGCTGACGGGTGAACCGCCCACTCGTCAGGTTCCTGGTACATGGCGCCGAACGGAGCGGGCCTCCGATCTATCTTCTGCGGTTGTTGCGCTGCTGGAGGGCCAACCCTTCGCAGTTCGATCCGGAAGTTGTCATTGCTCGACCGGGCGACCTGGTCTCGCAGTTCGCATGCCTTACCGACACATCCGTGGCGCGGCTTGACCCACGCTCACTCGAGATGAGCTTTCAAAGCCTGACACGGTCAATTCACGCAGAGGTACTCGGCCAACGCGCGGTTGGCTTTGCCAGCCGGGCAAGAATCAGAGGCAACCCGTTCAGATCAGCGCCACGCCAACCCGATATCACCGTGGTGAACGGAGCAACGGTTGCCACCGTGGAACTGCTCCGCCAGTTACGTCCAAGCGGTCAGATTTTGACCATTGCCCATGAGCTCTCAACTGGCTGGTTTGGCAACCTGAATAAGGTTGATCGAGAGTTCCTTCTTGCACAGACTGATCGCTTTTTGGCTGTCTCCGAAGCCGTGAGGAGCTTCCTCATGAGCAAGCTTGGAGTGAGTACAACAAAAGTCGCGATGATCCACCCTCCAGTGGATCTCGGTGAGTTCGCAGGCCTTGATCTTTCGCACAAGTCGGCTGGGTCATTTCACGTGGGTGGAAGCGGAATGACTGATTGGCGAAAGGCTCCCGAGATTTGGCTCAGGATTGCAGCGGAACTGCAAGACAAGCTGCCAAAAGAGAACCTACGCTTTACTTGGATTGGCGGAGAGCACCCAGACTCGGCAGCGTTTTGGCCATTGGAGCATGAGATGCAACAACTCGGAGTAGCACCGCAGGTGAGTTTCACCGGCCAGATAGACAACCCTGCCGCGGCTATGAGCCAGTTCGACGTCTTCGTCTCTACTGCCCGAGAGGACGCGTACCCACTTGCTTGCGCAGAGGCAGTCTCGCTGGGCGTGCCAGTAGTTGGCTTTGATAGCGGCGGACTAGCTGAAATGGCCAGGGAATCAGGCTGCGCTTTCGTGGTTCCCTACCCCAAACAGAACCTCATCAGCGGGCTCGTTGAAGACCTGTTTCATGATCCAGCACGCAGAACCCAGCTAGGCCAACAGGGCATCAAGTTTGGCCGCAACGAACTGAATGTTTCCGTTATTGCGCCTGCAGTGGCCGACTGGATACTCGGAAAAACATCATGACTCCCCTTCGTTGGTGGGGAGTGTTTGCCGCTGCTGTCATCATGTCTGCGGCCATCCTCGTGACGACCCTCGGGTCGGATGGGTCCATCCGCGTTGATCAGTCAGCCTCTGCGCCTGGCTTTGACGGGAAGGAACGGGCGATCGACCGGTCGCAGTTCGCCTTGGCTGCACCCTCGACTACTGCTGGCCCAACCACCGTTCCCTCTAGCAAGCGGCCCACAGGGAATCGCCGCGGTCCGTCAACCACCACCACAACACCACCGCCACCGCCACCACCGCCGCCGCCAACCACTACGATTGCGCCCTTTAGCACCTTCATTCCCGACCCAACATCGATTACTTCGCTGTGTGACATGGTGAAGTCGGTCGAGTCCCTCCAACTCATCTTTACTGACTCGTCAGTCAACGCTGAGCAGACAATGTTGAGGATTCTCAGCAACTTTGACCGCTATCTACAGGTATCTCCGCCGGAACTAACCTCTAATATCGTTGGCATCCGCGAGTCGCTCCTACTCCTGCGAAATCAACTCAGGGATGCAGCATGGAACGGCGCCAGCCCATCTCTTCGGCCGATACTTGACGGGTTCCGCTACGAGAAGGCGCCGGTTGAGAACTTCCAGCAGCAGATCAGAGAGATCGAGTTCTACAACGCTGCGACCTGCCCGCAGTAGTGGGGTTCACGGCCCGCTCTTTGCGCTACTCGCTAGCGCTGGGCCAGGGTTCTACTGCCAGCACCGATGGGCCCTCAGGGCGATGAGGAGGTTGGTGCGTGAATGGGAAGTCATCCGCCAGGCGGTAACGCCACTTTTGGCCCTGCTGATCAGTAAAGAAGTAGACAAAATCAGCCGTTTCAGACAGAAAGCCCAGTGCCATAACGATGCGTGGGTGGTCAGACTGATTCTCACTTGAACGGTGGATCAGAGCGTTGTGAAAAATCACCGCTTCACCGGGCTTGGTGGTTACGTTGACGAACCCATGCAGGTACGGCTCAATCGAAGTGGGCGGAGTTCCGCGATACGGCAGATCAAGGCGATGACTCCCCGGTACCACGCTCAACCCACCGTTGTTCTCATCCGTTGCTTCCAATGGAAACCAGAGTGCCCCGCTGACGTGGCGAGTTTCGTCAACGAACGACCAATCTTGGTGAGCGTCAATTGGACTTCCCTCTCCGGGAGACTTGACCCAGAGACTGCCCACATAGAACCGATGGTTGCACATGATGGAATCGGCGAAGGGCTGGAGTTCTTTGCGGACTGCAGCATCGATAGTCCGGCGGAGTTCGGGTGTGTCGTGTTTATAGAGAGTAAAAAACGGGCCACTATCGGGGGGGATCAGTGCGGACATTCGCTCACTCAGAGCGTCTAGGTACTCGGGATCAACTAGAGGGACAACAGTGAATCCCTGCTCGCGAAACTCTTGATCCGCTGACTCGCTCAGTAAAAGCGGAACACGGTCCACGCCGTCACTCACTCTCGTCATAGATAAAGCTTACCGGCGCCGCAACGAACCTGCGCATAGCGGCAGCCAATTCGGCAGGCATTCCCTGTACGATAGGGCTATGCGGAATTGGTTTGAGGGCTTGCGTGGGGGCAGTGTTGACTCTCGCGCAAATTCAGCCGTTGCTGCGTCTCGACGAACCACGCTGCGCGACCCTGAGCTGCAACTTCAGTTTGAGGATTTTGGTTTTGTGGTGGTGGAACTGATCGACCCCGAAACTGTTGTGGCCCTGCGTCAGCGCTATGACTCCATGGACCACGAACAGAGGACACAGTTCGATTGGGTGGATGGATTCGACACCTCTATTTACGATAAGCGGCCCGAGTACCGATCCGAGGTGTTTGATCTGATGCAGGAGCAATTCAGCCCTGCACTGGAGCGCGTGCTTGATGACTACCAGATTATGTTCGCGAACTTCATCGTGAAGTACCCGCATTCAGAGATGGTGCCGCCGCATGTGGATTGGACCTTCCTTGACGAGGAACAGTTCAGCTCGGCCACGGTGTGGTGCCCGCTTGTTGATACCACGCCGGCCAACGGCACCCTAGGAGTGGTAGCGGGCTCGCATCGCAGAATCGACTTTCTCCGACCGTCCAACATCCCAACCTATGAGCGTTGCGAGCTAGCTGTGGCCGATCTTGAGGACCGGCCGGTGATCTCGTTGCGAGCGGGCCAAGCAATCATCATGGATAACCGCGTCGTGCATTTTTCTCCGCCAAACACCACTGAGCTTGATCGAATAGCAGTGGGCTGTGTGGTTGGGCCGACCGAGGCCGAGTTACATCATTACTGGATGAACGAGGATTCGGAACTCATGAAATACCAGATCGATCGATCGTTCTACTTGGACTTCGTTATCGGCGCGCCTCCAACAGAATCAGGCGGCGTGCTCAGCGCGAGCGTCGTACCGAGCTGTGTTTAATTTTTGCTGTGCAGTCCCCCGAGCTAAAGCCACTTCTGGAGTGAGATGACTACACCTGTCTACGAAGGATTTGAGCGTCAAGAAGACGGTCGGATTAGACCGCCACAGATGTTCAACGACGAAGGCCTCGATGCCGCCTTCTGGGCCGATGGATTCGTCAAAGTGCCCCTCCTTTCGGTGCAGGAGATGAGCAGTCTTCGTGAGAAATTCGCTGAGCTCTCCCCCACAGATAGCTTCGACCCGCGGAACCTAGAGAATCCCCGTTGTGATTACCACTGCACCTTTCTTGATCCGAATCTTGAATACAGAAAACAGTCTGATCACCTGGTGCGCGCTGCGATGGGCGAGCAGATCAAGGCAGTCTTGCCGGGCTACCGAATCCTGACGAGCAACGTCTACGTCAAGCCAGCCGGCACCGGGCGATTTGAGATTCACCAGAACTGGCCCACCATCGAAGACATTGACATTCCTACCGTGACAGTTTGGGCGCCCTTGCAAGACACTGGGTTCAAGAACGGAACCATTCGCGTTGTTCCGGGAGCACACCGGATTTTCCCAGACATCGCCGCCGCAACCTCGGACCGTTTTTTTGATGACTTCGAGACTGAACTTATCGAGACCTACCTTGAGGCAGTAGATGTTGCTGCCGGTGAGGCCCTGATTTTTGATGATTCCCTGCTGCATTGGTCAAGCGACAATCTCTCTGATCAGCCGCGCATCACCTTCCAAATTGAAATGGTTCCGCAGGATGCTCAGACCGTCCTGTGGATCCGTAACCCGGACGACCCAACTCAATTTGACCTGTGGGAGGCCGATACCAATTTCTGGCTCGAATACGACATGGAATCGGTCCTTGGACGCCCTGAACGCTTAAGGTTCTTAGGCACTCGACCAAACCCGAATCAACACCTCAGCTTGGAGGAGTTCGATGCCAGCATGCAGCGGGCAGGCGAAATCCGGCGCGCCAAGTACGTACTTGACTGAGACAGATGAAGTGCCCAAAACCCGAATCAAGCAGGTTGTTTCTTCTGGGTCGCTCGTCGCTCTTGCGTGGGCACTTTCTTGCTGGCAAGCACTCTTAGATCTCGGCTCTCGGCGGGCACAGATCAGTGCTGAACCTGCACTGATCTCGCTGCAAATCGCAGTGGTACTTTCGGCCGTTTTGCTCTGTGCCATCGGAGCGCGAACAATTGAAGGTAGGAGCGTAGGAGCCGTCAAGCGCACGGCTATGTGGCGACTCTGGTTATCGGTCCTGACTGTCCTGGGCCTTATTGGGCTGCGACTGCTGATCTCGCCACTCGAACCAACTGTTGTGTGGCTCACGCCGGCGCTGCTGCTGCCCCCGGCTCTGCTATCTGTCGAACTTCTGAGCATCTTTCGGTTCGGGGCTCGTTTCAGTCGACAGGCGCTAGAGAAACTTGCTTCAACCTGGTGCGCCCTTGCCGCACTGCTCCTCGCAGCCATAGCTGCTGGACCAATCAGTTGGGCGCAGGTACCCGTACGCATCATTGAGTTACGCGCCATTTCGCTCAGCGTCTTCCTCATAGCCTTGGCAGCAATGATTGCGGCCGCCTATGGGCAGAGGGCGAGCACCTGTATTCGCTTTTTTGCCATTGCGGCGGCCGGTGCATTCGCAGGCTTCTGGACTAGTGAGTTGGACAATAGTTTGGCTCGGAACTGGCCAATCTATCTTTCGGCACTGCTGATTTTGTGCTGCCTACTCCTGACACAGGACGCGCTTCAAGCAGTCGGATCTCACAGCCGAACTCTTAGAAGCAGCGTTGCGCAACTAGCGCGCCGGTGGGCGAAGCAGGTGTACCGAACTGCACGCAGGGCGCTACGCGTGTGCGGTGCCGGGTGGGAGCGACTCGAAATCTTCTGCAGCTCAGCGGTTCCCTTCTCAAAACCTCGGCTTTCTCGCAGCGATCGATATGCGGCCGCCGTTATGGCAACCTTGTCGGCGGTCTATGTGGGTGGTGGAGCACTCTGGTCGTACCGAATGGGGTGGCAACCAACGGCTCACTCAGCAACGGCAATGGCTCGCGCCTTTGATGTCGGCACGGCCAACCACCCGCTCATTGGCATGTCAACGAGTCTGGGGAAGGTTGGCTCAGCATCGCATCCCGGCCCCCTGAGCCTAGACCTGCTTGCACCTTTTGTTCGTCTCCTCGGTGTTCAAAACGGAGCCCGAGCGGCTGCGGCATTCGTGGCTCTCACCTGTTGGGCAGTGTCTGTCTGGTCAGCTTGGCGAGCTGCTGGTCGAGTAGCGGCTATCGCAGCATGGATGATGTGTGCAGTGGTCTTGCAGGTGGCAGCATTTGGAGCCGTCTGGGAAGCAAACAACTTGACGATCACCACATTGGCTATGTTCGCTGCTGTTGTTGCAAGTTGGGCGGCCGCAAGTGGCACTTGGCGCGCGTGGTGGTGGGCAGTTGGCCTGAGCAGTTTCTGCGCCCAGAGCTACCTGCCTCACGCCTTAATCGTGCTTGGTCCCGTCCTTTGGGCAGGCCTCGCGGTTGCAGGTGCAGTCAGAGTTTCCAGTGATCCCGATCTCGTGCGCCGTGGTCGGCAGGCTCTCCGTGTGGGGTGGGGAATTGCGATCGTGGCTCGGTTTCAACCAGCGCTGGAAGTGGTGATCAACAAGGGTGGCAATGTCCGCGAATTGATCACCGAGATCAGCAACCCTCGTCCACCGGTTGGGCCAATTGGATTTCCTCGAGCCATCGCGTGGATCTGCTCGGTACCCCCTCGCTGGGGTGAGATCACCAAGAGCTTCGCTCAAGCTGGCACAGCGAACGAGCTCATCAAGGGGCCATTTATCACCGGCGCAATTGTTTTCGTGAGTCTGGGCATCCTCTGGTGGAGGACACGAAAGACCACCCCGCCACAGGAGCGGCAATTGCGAATCATCACACTCCTCGTACTCATCGGCGCCGGGATCAATACAACCCAGTTGCCGCAGGATTTCCTGCGAGCTTTTCAGATCGGTTGGCTCGTGGTTGCCTCTGCCTGCCTGTGGTACGCGGTCGGAGTTTCTGCAGTACTTGCACTGCAGCGCCGGCTCGCCGAGGTCACTTCTGAGCGCGTCTCTGAGCTGCTCAAGATCGGAGCATTCTCCGGTTGTGCTCTGGTAGTTCTTGCAGCAGGGTTTGCTCGACCCGATCGGATTGAGGACGTCAAGAGTCGGCCATTCACCATTGACGCAATGGTGCAGCCAGCCGTGGACCAGACGATGGAAAAGGTCGATATCACTCGACCCGTGCTGGTAGTTGGCCTCGATAGCCGTCTGGTGGAATCCTCAACCGACACGATTGTCTCGAATCTGATTGTCAGCGGCCTTGATACTCGGAGCGAGTCATTCGCTCAGCACTATGGAACTCGACGAGTGGTCAAGAAGTGGAAAGGTCCGATGCTCTTCGTAACGAGTGCATTGGCTCCCGTGAAGCCCAACGGAAAGCTGCTCGCTTCGGTTTCGATGCCAGATTGGTCCAAACAGGAGTTTGACGCCCTTGCCCAGCAGGTAGCCCAACAGGCCAAGAAAGGTCCGCCAGTGCGGCTTGAACCCTGGGCTCAGGATGCACTACCGCACTATCTTGCTGGCTGGCTCGGCACAGACACCTGCCGCATTGCAACCGAGATCAGACGTGGAACCTACCCCGTTGCCTCTCTTCCGCCAGGCCTGCTCCTCACCCTCTATGGAGACCGAGCAGTCGCTCGGCCGACTTTGCCCGATGCGCTTCAAGAGGAGGCCTCGGGGATGGTGGGGCAGGCCCCGCTACAGGTTTGGTCGGTGCATCAAAAGACAGAAACTGCTACGGATACGGCGACCCTGCTTCGCGATGGGTCACACTGCACCGCTGCCTAGGCCTACCTGCGACCGGCTACTTGCCCTTGCGGAGGCTTGGTCCGATTTTGGCAAGATCGCGCACCCCGTCTCGAATCGAACTCATAGAAGACAGCGTTGAGGTTCCCACTGATCGAGGGAAATAGTCCACACCAATCTGTTGAAGTTTCGCTCCTTCGCCTAGGGCACGGGCAAGAAGTTCTGCATCAAAGAAAACAGAATTGCTCCTCGGAAGACAATCGATCACAGAAGATCGGCGCAGAAGCTTTGCCGCAAAGTTCACGTCTCGCACAACCAGTCCAGTGATGGCTCGCACTGCAGTGTTATAGATGGTTGACAGAAGTTCCCGACGAAGGCCCTCGCCAGTTCGATCGAATCGATAGCACGAGACGATGTCTGCATCGTGCAACTCAACCGCACGGAAGGCGCTCGCGCAGACCATCGGGTCAACCGGGAGGTCTGAGTCGGTATAGAAGATCCAGTCGGAACAAGATTCCAGAAATCCCGTGCGAAGCGCTGCCCCTAAACCCTGATTGCCAGAGTGATGAACAACTCGCAGATACGGGTCTTTGGCTGCTAGCGAGTCGAGAATCTGAGCGGTGGCGTCTGTGCTGCCATCGTTGACTGCCAAAATCTCGACCCTCGAAACCACTCGGGCACGAATCAGCTCGGTGGCAGCTTGGCTAACCAACTGAATCGAGCGTTCAGCGCCTTCAACCTCATTCCAGAAGGGGAGTACGAAGCTCAAGCTCCGAGAGGCATCACTCACAGGCCCAGAATCTACCCCAGCGCAGGCGGAGCAGTGGCTGTCGAACCTTCAGGGCTAATGTTCTCGATGTGCTCTTCCTTCGCCATGCCGCTCGTTTGGCAGCTGATTTCATGGTGTACGCGCGGGTCAACAAGGCCTGGTGGTTGCTCCCGGTGGTAGTGCTCCTCATCGTTGCCGTTGCACTCGGCACTGCGACTCAGGCGGTCGTCCCCTACGCGGTGTACACCTTCTTCTGATTCGATGGACTGCTAGTTCGATGAGCCATCAGTTTGTTCTCGGAGTCAGTGCTCTCTACCACGACGCAGCAGCGGCGATCCTGTGCGATGGGAAACTTGTGGCTGCAGCTCAAGAAGAACGCTTCACACGAATCAAGAACGACCCCTCGCTTCCCGTTCACTCGATTCAGTATTGCCTGCAGGCTGCCAAAGTGCCCACTGATGCTCCAATCACGGTGGCCTACTACGAGAAGCCGCTGAGTTCGTTCGTTCGAGTTCTCAAGACGTTTAGCGCGATTGGGACCAAGGGAATCACTACCTTCCCTAGAGCGATCGAGGAATCCCTGCGAGGAAAGCTGTGGGTCTCGTACCGGATCGATCGGGCCCTCAAGCAACTCGGCTTTACACCTGCTGAGCAAACCCTGTTCGCAGAACACCATATGAGTCACGCGGCTGCCGCATTTTATCCATCCCCGTTCGAATCGGCAGCGGTACTCACATTTGATGGTGTCGGAGAATGGGCCACATCGTCAATCGCGCTGGGCACGGGACGCAAGATCGATCTGCTTCAAGAGATGCGGTTTCCCTCTTCGCTCGGTTTGCTCTACTCGGCGTTTACCTCGGCCTGCGGGTTTGGCGTAAACAGTGGCGAGTACAAGTTGATGGGACTCGCCCCTTTTGGCGAGCCTCGATATAGAGAACAGATTCTGGCTGAGCTCATTGACCTGCGAGATGACGGATCGTTCACTATCAACCTGGACTACTTCGATTATCTGGCAGGTAGACGCATGACCAGCAAGAAGTTTGATCAACTCTTTGACGGACCCGCTCGACAGCCCGAGGCACCGATTACACGCAGGGAATGCGACCTTGCGCGCTCTATTCAGGTTGTCCTCGAAGAGGTTGTGCTGCGAGTTGCGCACCATGCCCACGCCCTCACCGGCTCGGACCACGCTGTGCTCGGCGGCGGTGTGGCTCTGAACTGTGTGGCCAACGGGCGTCTCCTTCGTGAGGGCCCCTTTAGCGAACTCTGGGTGCAGCCAGCGGCTGGCGACGCCGGGTCGGCTCTTGGCTGCGCGTTGTGGGCTTGGCATGAGGTGTGCGGCGGCGAGCGAGAGGACCCAGCAGGCAAAGACTCGATGCTCGGGTCGCTGCTCGGCCCGCTGCCGGCCAGTGCGAGCCCCAATGAGACCTTCCCCGCGCTTGGGCGGCCATATGAGCAAGTTACCGACTCGGCTAAACTTTCAACTCGCGTGGCGGCACTCCTCGCTGATGGAGGGATTCTGGGCCTCTGTTCGGGACGCATGGAGTTTGGTCCCAGGGCACTTGGTAACCGATCGATACTTGCCGATCCACGATCACCTTCAATGCAGCGGCGGCTCAATCTGAGCATCAAGAATCGTGAGTCCTTTCGACCCTTCGCTCCGATTGTTCTTGAGGAACGCTCAGCAGAATTCTTCGAACTCGACGGTCCGTCGCCATATATGTCTTTCGTTGCACCGGTACGAGGGGCAGTCCCCGCAGGCCCAGAGCATGCTGCGAATCCTGCACCTACTGACCAGATGGATCTTTCGGCACGACTCGACCAAGTCGACTCACCCCTACCCGCGGTGACCCACGTAGACGGCACCGCGCGAATCCAAACCGTTGGCGCCCATTCCAATGCAAAGCTCCACAGCATTCTGAGCGCCTTTGAACAACTCACAGGATGCCCCGTGTTAGTCAATACCTCGTTCAACGTTCGAGGTGAACCAATCGTGGCCACCGCCGAAGATGCCTACCGTTGCTTTATGACTACGGAGATGGACTTCCTTGTTATTGACGACTGCCTTTTCAACAAAGCCGACCAGCCGCAGTGGACCGGTACCAGGGCGAAAGTTGTAGCCGACTAACAGGTGGTCGCTAGCCTTGGGGGTTCTGAAGAGTCTGCAGAGTCGGCTGTAGCTCCTTCAACATCCTCTGGGCCACAATCCGGGATCCAAGTTCGTTGGTGTGCACCGTGTCCCAGTAGATGGGTTCAGTTTGCCCATCAAAAACGCCCGACAAGTCGGTCACGCCGAGAGCACCTAAACCAGCCCGAGCTGCGTCCGAGGTTTGAGTCCACTTCTTCACCGTGGCCTCATTCTCATGAACTGCTGCGAGCGTGTCCGCATCGGCGCCGGTCTGTGGCTGCTTCGCGCGAAGGTCTGGTTGCCAAAAGATTAGAACGGGAACAGAGGCAACCTCACAGAAGGTGCGGATCACCTCAACCCCTTTGCTATACCGGCTCAGCACCAAATCACCAGAGGCCGCAGGGGTGAGTTCTTTATCCGGCTTGCGAGTTTCGCTCGGTGGAAGGAGCGTTTGCGCAGAGGAGGAGCCCGCTGCATGAGCCATTGCGCGCTTGCTCAGGACGGCGTCCAACTCGCCATCGATCAGTGAAGCTGGCTGATCGGATGCACCTTTACCCTGCGCAGCTAGTACTCCCTGCAGAACCAGATCGTTCGCACCGTCGTAGATGACCACCAAGTCGGGCTTTGGATCGCGCTTGAGTTGGGCAATAAGCAGCATCGCTGACTGCCAGTTCACGGTGGCAGGCACCGCAAAGTTGTGAATTTCTAAGGGCACGCCCTGACCCTTGGCCAGCTTGACGAGCTCCGAAGGAATGGTGTGCTGATCTCGTTGGCCGGCACCAAACGCTGCTGATCCGCCGAAGAACCAAACGACGATGGGAGTCCCGAGCGCCGGGTCTGCTTGTGTTGTGCGGCGCTCGCCGTTGCGAACGTTGATGTACTTCGATGCCACATCCTTGAGGCTCCAGCCGCCCACTGCTGCGTTGAACTCCAGATTGTTCCAAGCGTCCAACAAGCTGACTCGCAGGTTCTGTGCCCAGGGTGCATCTTTAAAAGCTGGATCCTCTTCGAATGCACGAGTGAAGGTACTCGGGCGCGCATCGCCGGTTGCTAGGTCCGTGGCCGAATCAGAATGAGTAAAACGGATCGGCCCAACACCCATGAGTAACGCAAGAATGACAAGCGCCAAACTAGGAACGAGCAGGCGCAGGTGGCCTCGCCGACGAACCTTCTTGGTGGGCCTCGGTTCACGAATGGCCATGCTGTGCGCCTGCGCAGGACTGCCCTGCGCTGTTCGAAGGCGCCGGGACTCAACTGGAACCCAGGCTGAACTGCCACTGACCCAACCGCCGTCAAGTGGCGAGTAGCCAAAGAGTCGGGAGATCAGATTGAGTGGAATGATCACCAAGAACATGATCAGGCTGGCCAGAACCGCTGTGACTCCCCGACCGACTGAGCGAGCCGCGCTAGCGACTCCCGAATCAATCAGATGCGCTGTGCTGTGCGCACGCGCATACAACTCAAGGAGTGCGACCGTGAACAGGCCGAGCAGGAAAAAGGTAATGACTGACGGTGTTCGGTACCAGAGCAACATCGACAGCAGGAGCGGACCAAGTGCAACGCCAGCAGTTGCGGGTTCACGTTGTGGCCAGTGAACGGGCAATGACCAGCGTATGAGCGTCCCGTAGGCAAGCAGAGTTCCAAGGCTGACCACCGCAAACGGATAGACGAACCCCACCTGCACTGCGGCAACTGCAATGCCAGCGAGTGCACCTACCGCGAGGAACGAGAGCCACGGGTGAACCCGCAATGACCGTGGCTCCAACAGCCCCGTCACCAGCAGGCTCAGCAGAATCAGCGCAGCGCCAATTGCGAAATCTTGTAACGAACCGAAACCAACCCGAGCAACCGCTGCACCACCGCCCAGAACGAGAACTGCTACAAGCCGAAAGGGGTGGCCACGAACACCAGTCGCTGCGCTCTCCGTCTGACCAGACCTAGTCCCCACGACCAGATTCTACCGGCCGATGACGCAACTGATAGCTCAGATGTGAATCTGGCCAGTTTTGGCGCGGTCGGCTACACGACCAACCACGTGTCGCGCCCCGATCAATTCCCCCGTCGCATCTCGCTGTGCCTCGGCGAGCCACCAGACTTCTTCGGGAGCTTCGAGCGGCGTTAGACGAACTGCGAAGCGATCCTCGTCCGATCCGAGATACCGGATCTGGCCAGCCCACGTAGTTGGGGAGCCGTAGCTACTGCCCATGCGCTCAAGCAAACTCTCAAACGGCTCCCCATCAAGGTCTTGGCCTTGGACTGGAGCCCCAAGATCTTGGCGTTGCAGACGGAGTACTCCATCAGTTCGGATATCGAATACCACAATCCCGCTACCAGTTGGCAATTCACTCAGGGTGCATTCACGTTTGCTTTGCCTTGGAAACGGTAGCCACTTCCAATCGCTGAGCAAGGGTGCATTATGGGATGGCTTCATTCCTGCGCTCGAGCGGGGGTCAGGATCAACGAGCATGAACGCTGCCGCAAGGGGTTCTTCGAGTTGACCCAATGAGCTGAATCGGCGCAGAGCTGTTAACCGTTGAGTGAGGGAACCAAGATGGCCATCCCAGATCTCTCTGCGTTGTCCGGAGAGTTGAGGCTCACAAGCCTGCAGATCTTGTACAACTTCAGCGAGCTCACCTATCGGCAAGTGATACAGACTTCGCTCCGGTGGAAACTGAACAACATTGACTCCCACGTGCAGCTCTCGCTCCTCAGCGAACTGCAACAGATCTGCAAACTCCGTGACGTTTTCGACCATGAGGCAGTGCGTGATCGATACCTTGGCAGGCCCAAGAACTGCTTGAAATCGCTCTAAATTGGCTATCACTTTGGGGAAGTGGGCGCCGACTCGTATTCTGTCGAACGTCGCGGTGCTTGCCCCATCAATGGAGAACACGACGTCGGGATTGAGTCGCTCTAGCAGGCGCTTGACGCGCTTGGTGTAGATCGTGCCGTTGGTCGTGATGGTTACTCGTGGGGGATTTGGAAGCTCTGCAAGCATCTCCATGACCCGAAGCGCCTCTGCGCCGAGGAAGGGCTCACCGCCAAGAAAACGTGCATCCTGAAGATGCGGCAAGAACTCAGCCAACTGAGAGAAAAACGCGTCGCCATAGAATCGCTCCATTTCAGGCCTGCCCTCGCGCTGAGATCGAATTGCCGAGGACCAGTTCCCGTCGCACATGACGCACTGAAGGTTGCAAGTATTCGTGAGCGCAAACTCCATCTGAGTTGGGAACCGCTGCCGCCGGTCGCTCGGCCGGAGCGAATCGAACCCTCTCGCAAACACGATGTCGGAATTCCCCTCGCGCTCTTGCCATGCGCAAAACTCGCAGCCTTTCCCATAGTCCCCATTTTCGAGCGCGCTACGCATTGCGTTGGCCTCGGCACCCTCCCAAATCTCACGAAGAGACTGCTTGGTCACGTCACCAAGAGAGAAGCCCGAATTCTGACAGCAGGCTCGTGCCTTACCGAATTGATCAAAGTAGATTGAGGAATGTGGCGCGTAGCAGGCAGACCAGTCGCTTCTGTGAACCGCAGGTTCAACCGAGAGCGGTATCGAACCTCGTTCCCGGTTCACCATGCTCTTATTGTACCGCCCGCGCGCAACGATCAACCGAAGCAAAACCAGCGCTGGCGGTTGAGCTGGTCGAGCTCAACCAATCACCGCCGGGCATCACGAGTTGCTTCTAGGCCAGCGGAAAATCTCTCGGGAGTCATGCTTTGTGGCGGACGGTCAAGCAATTGGATCGGCTGTACCTCTGCTGCGGGACGGCCTTGATGAAGTTGGTTCACGTAGCTGTCGATATCAGCCTCGTAGCATTCGACCTTTCCATCCGGGGTTTGGTCGTCAGCAAAGTAAAAGGTCAGAGGAATTTTGCTCGGTGCGAGCATCCCATGTGCTGCCAGGCGCACTTCGTCGGAGCTATTGGGTGGCGAAAAATGGATCACCCCCGAGACCATCAAGATAAGTTCCCCCGCTACACAATCAAATCGCAGAGCTGCTGCTCGTACTGAGTCCAGAACCTCGTCAAAAGTAGAGGGGACGTGGAATGAACGAATCATGTTTGTGTAGCGGTGAGATCCAGGCAGCACATGCAGCGTGCCGTTGAACTCATTCATGTCCACTAGGGGTATCCAGGCGTAGAAACTCGTTGCTTCACGCTCATCAACTAGTGCGTAATCCTGATGAGGACCCGGTTCGTTATTGGTTGATGGTGGCTTCACCGAAAAGTCCAAGCGCATAAGTTCAAGCTGCTCTGGGTCAATCACCGCTGCGATCTTCGGTGCAAGTAGCACCGCTAGTTCCTGAGTAATGAATTCCCGAACATCATCTTCTGGGATCAAGATCGTGTGGAACCATGCATCCCCGATCGGTCGATTCATTCGCCGCACTGCTTCGGCAAAGATTTCTTGGCCGCGAGCCACCTCTTCGGCCGTCAGAATCACGCCTAGGCGCACAAAACCAGCGCGAGCCAGTGCAAGGGCAACCTCGGGGTCCTTTATGCCAACAATTTTTCGAAGCGGGGCGAGCGGGACTGGCTCTGACTCTTGCAGATCTTCAGCGGCGGAACTGACCGGCGTGAGGCCAAAGCTGCCAAGATCGATTCCGTGCAGCGCCCCGATCGCAGTTGCAGTACTGAGCGACTCAGAAGCCCAACCGAAGCTTTCTTGTGGGCCCCCGTAGTAACAGATTGAACGCTCCCAACAGCCCTCGGGTAGTTGCCGTTGCAGCAGCAGGTCTGCAAGGTTCGCACAATCTTGACGAGCCGCATCAAAGAGCCTAAGCACTCGTAATGCGTCAGCGAGTTCAAGATCACTACGGAATCCATCAGAGGCCGCGTCATGCAAAATGCGAGAGATGATCAGATTGCGCAGACCAGCAAACCGCTCGATGCCATCACGTGCCGAGATGGCAACGCTGCGATACAGGCTGGTTCGACTTCGATACCAATGATCCTCTTCGACCTCTGTCCCGGCCTCTACAACCGAGGCCACCCACTCGACAGCCGAAGCTGGAGCAAGATTCGGCCCTAGGTAGCGGATGACATTTGCATTTACGGTGACGTCAACGTCTTGCGGGCTCGCCTCGGAGTTCTCCCACAGCTCTACTCGTCTTGCTTGAGCAGCACCTGAACGCTCGGAGCGCAGTTGCCAGCGGTACGCCAAACTGCGAATCTCGGGCCGCAGCAGCATCCAAGTAAAGAACCTTCCTTGCGGGTCGCGATTAGCTAACAGGAGTCGTTGGTTAGCAGTTCCAGCGGAATGACCAACTGCTAGCGAACAACATGCAGTGTCGTCTGCATCGGGTGGGGTGTAGTCATGCAGCTCTGCTTCTTTTGCCCAGTATCGCCATAGACCAGCGCCCTCACGCTGGCCCATCAAATAATCCGCTGCCCGATCTCTCATGGCTTTGGCCTCTGGCAGACCTACCCCGTCAAGAGCAATCGAAGTCAGCGCCGTCACAAAGTTCACACTGTCTGGCTGCCAATCCTGCGCCTCGAGCAAAGAACTCGCATAGGAGGGAAACTCCCCCGAGGCTTTCTGCTCAGCAGAAAGCCAAATAGTTGCACGTTCTACCGAAGCTTTAATCTGCTGTTTCATGGAGTTTCCCCCTGACTCGGAACGCATCTAGTCCTCAGATCTCGACTGGCAAGTGACCGCAAAACTCCTAGATAGTGAGGATACCTGAGCATTCCCGATTAACTTAGGGAAGATATGTAACTCATCCCGGGGACGGATGAGTCAACCAGCAAAGGCATCCAACATGGGTCTTCTTGATAGGTTCCGCAGCAAGCCTGGAACTCAAGCAGTTGTTCAAGAGAACGAGCCTTTGGTCTCGGCCGCAGCTACACCTGCTGCCGAAGTGGAAGAAGAAACTCTCTCCCCGCCAAGTACCGAGGTTGATCCCAATCGCCCTCACCTTGGGGAATGGCTCGATGTGCCGTTCGCTGAAGTTTCCAACCACCCAGACGCGATCGAGCGAATCTACGCCGGCACCCTTGATGGGATGTCGATTCGCGGTGTCTTCACCGAAGAAGAGGTGGCCACGGGGGTGCTCCGTGCTCGCTCCCATGCAGATGAATTCAATGACTACGGTAAGCAGATCTTTTTTGGTACTGCAATCGTCGGCGCCGATGATGACCGTGCCGACTACTACGCCGCTGCGCCCATCATCAACGATCGCGTTGACGAGCTCTTTGATGTGGACTTTGTGGGACGTATTGGACAGGTGCTCTCGGCGGTCGGTGGAGGTCGCCCAGCTAGCGTTCCCTCAGAAGAAGGGCGGGGCGATTACGTTCCGATCACGATTCGCTTTCTTCCGCCAGACGGTGGAGTGATGCATGCGCATACCGCTAACGAGTTTTGTAACTCCTGGGGCTCCTATGAGCACCTGCGCGAAATTGCGAGAATGTGGAACTCCTTGAGCTACTTCGTGGTAGGCCAGAGGCCCGATTCTGGGGGCGAGCTGGTTCTTTACGATCTGATGTGGGACGACACACCTGAAGATGTTCGGGCCTTGCCGATGAGCGAGGAACGAGACGGCCTACTCGAACGGTTCGGCAAAACTCCGGTGGACTTGCAAGTAGGAGACATGATCCTCTTTACCGGAGGAAGAATCTGGCACC
>JBAXCX010000003.1:0-57927 GCA_037141255.1 Actinomycetes bacterium
CCCACCGACCGCACCTAACCCCCGTTTCGTTTTGCGAGTGACCTGCCAGAGGGGGTCCCTCGCATAACGAAACGAGATGGTGGGGGGGGGGTGACTGCAGGGCCTGAGAGTACTGAGAATTATTCAAAATTGAGTGCCGCCCGTCACGATGCCCCGACTCGCATTTCTAAATCAATTGCGAGATACTCATGCAGTGGTGCAAACCACGATTTGTGTCATCCTCCCATTCACCCTTCCTCTCCCACGGATGACACAGATCGAGGGCCTTCCTTTCACTAGCGGTGATGGGGTCTAGTGCTTGGGCGGCCCTCTCTATATGTTCTGTCTCGACAACTTCTGCCCGGCAGATTCTCGGGCCGATGTTGAGCCTTACTCGGTGGGCAAAATGCAGGCGGTATCTAGGCCGAGAACATGGTTGAGGCGGCCAAAGGCCAACCAAGAGCCTAGGCACATGCTGAGTTCCACAATCTCGGCATCGCTGTACTCGTCCTTCATTCGTGACCAGAACTCCTGATCAATACCGTGATGATCGAGCGCGTAGCGTTCGGCGTATTCCGCAGCGAGTTTGGCGCGAGAATCCAGATCTTGAGTGGTGCGCCAGTCGATGACAGCCTGATCGAAGGAGGCTTCAACCGTCTGCCCGTCCATCTCGGTGCGCCAATCCTGACAGAACACACATCCGTTGATCTGTGCCATTCGCAGACGGGCAGCTTCAAACTCGCGCAGCCCGAGCGTGGTGTCCTCGTAGACTTTTTGTGAGAAATTCGCGGCGGCCGGACCGATCCCCGGAACCATTTCTCCCCAGACATACATAATCGGATGTTTGCCTTCAGGTACCTCGATAATCATGAGCCTTGCCCCTTTTCTTGAGTAGTGAGTTGTTGGAGTTCCTGCTGACTTTGGATTTGAGCGCTACGGCCGAGTCGGCCGACTGCTGGACTGAGGGGCACGTCAAAGGCGTCGTACACGCCGGGGGTCGCGGCAAGGAGCCAAGGGATTGCGTTCACGAGGCGTGAAGCAGCCGTTGCATTACCACCTGCAGCGCGATTGCCTCCTTCGTCGGTCGCTTCGATGTTGACTTCAATTCGTGGCCGGCCCTCAAGAACAACCTTGTGCGCTCCCGCTCCACCGTCTGGAGGCGAGGGCCAGTCGGGTGCAACCCCAGCATCGATACGCGTGATGTGTTCGATGATGATGAGTGCTTCCCCATCCACGATTCCTTGCACCTCGAAACGCAGCCCGCCCTGTGTGCCTGCATCGAAGGTTCCCATAGCGTTTGTCACGGTCTCTTGCAGTGGTACCCGATCGACAGTTTCGCGGACCTCGTCCAGGGTCACTCCGAGTGCCCGAGCAATCATGCGAATCTGTCCACCCCAGACCATGGTGGGAATGGTGGGTGCCACCATGGGTGGAACCTCATCCATGGGTTGGCCGAAACCCACTAGGTAGCGGACAGCATCGGGCTGGTCATAGGTTGAGTAGTCAAAGATCTCTTGGCATCTGATCTGGTCCACAGTGCTTGCTAGGCCCGTCATGAGCACGGGAAGGATGTCATTTCCCCAGCCCGGATCGATGCCCGTGACCAACAACGATGAACCACCGGCTCGGGCAGTGGTGAGGAGTGGTTCGAGGAGTTCTGATGGTGCATTGCGCGGGTCGTATAGCGGATAAACCGACGGGGTGACCACAGTGATTCCAGCCCCAAGTGCTCGTTGAATATCGGCGAGAGCATCATCGGGGCGGATATCTCCCGAGGCCGTGTACACCAAAGCCGCAGGCGATCGATCGAGCACCGCGGCAACATCTTCACTTGCAGCAACCCCAAGCTGGTAGCCGAGGCCGGCGAGGTCGCCGGCGTCTTTGCCCACCTTGTCGGGGTTCTGGACGATCACGTCAACGAGTTCTAGGTCAGGGTGAGCAGCAACTGCTCGAATGGCAGCTCGTCCCATATTTCCGGTACCCCAAACAACAGTGGCCGTGCGTGGATTCTGTGAAGACATGCGGTGATGATACTGCTGTGCATGTGACTGATTTCGTGCAAGCTATGGCGAATCCGGCGAGTTGAGCAGATGCTCTGCAGACATCTCAAAGTACTGACGCATTCGATCGCGAACAGCCCCTTGATCCTCGGCGTCGAGCGGGGTGTTCCTCATGGTGGAATCCAGCGCTATGAGCATTGCGTGTACCCAGTGATCGCGTTGAGTGGCACCGATTGCATATGGGGCATGCCTCATGCGTAAGCGGGGGTGTCCGCGTTGTTGAGAGTAGGTATCAGGACCGCCCCAATATTGACCAAGAAATAACGCAAGGCGCTCGCGAGCGGGTTGCAGATTCTGCTGATCCGGGTAGAGCCGCAGCAGCACGTCATCCTGAGCAACCTGTTCATAAAACTGCCGGACTAATTCATCAAAGAAGCCTTGGCCGCCGACGGCTTCATAGATCGTTACTTGCTGATCCTCGTCGGGGTTGGGTTCAGCGCTGTCGTTCACCACACCATGGTGGCAGTGAACAGGGAGCTTGGGCCAGATGGTGTGGGCTGTCTAAGTGTGCGTTGGGGGAGTTGGGCAGTACTGTCTGGGGTCTATGGGCCAGCCAGTAACTGTCATTGAGAAACCATCGAGCCAAGTTGGGGTTGTCCGCTTTGAGATCAACCGCACGCTCACCGGGATGGGCCATGAGCGTTATCTAGCAAATCAGACGATTGAGGGTGATCGGCCCCCAGATGAGTTGGCGCGCAGGCTCTTTGCCCGCGGTGGAATTGAGGGAATCCACATCAACTCCAATCTGATTACGGTGACTCTTGAGCCAGGGGCAACTACAGAGGGTCTGCTGGAGATCATTGGATCCTTGTACACCTTCTATGGAGAAGGTGTGGCAGTGCCCACGCATGCCGACTTTGGATATGTGGAACCTGAATAAGCATTTGTAAGTATCGAACAAGTGTTCGATACTTCTTTGATGCGTGTTGTTGATTCAAAGAAGAGCCCAGCTGCGATTGCCCAATTGCGCACGGCTTTAGCTCATACCAGACCCGTTGTTCTTGCCGAGCAGCAGACACTTCCGGTTCTGCAGGTCTTTCAAGATGTGTTCCCAAACGGTGGGTTACAGCGGGGTTCCATCGTGCACGTCAGCGGAGCAGTTGGAGCAACCGCAGTCGCACTGGCACTTGCAGCGGGGCTCACGCAAACAGGTTCTTGGGTAGCTTGCGTGGGCCTTGATCGGATGGGGTGGGCTGCTGCTGCCGAGTTAGGGGTTCATCTGCAGCGTGTGGCGGTTATCCAAACACCTGATCAATCTTGGGCTGCTGTGACTGCTGCATTGGTGGACTCGTTTGATCTTGTGCTCTGTGGGGCACAGCATGTGCCCTCGGCACAAGATGCTCGTCGCCTCGCTGCTCGCGCTCGTGAACGTGGATCAGTTGTGATGCTGATCAGTGGAGAAACCCTAGGGGTTGCTCAAGGTGCTCGACCTTGGCCCACTGTTGCCGATGTTGAGCTTCGTGTGGTGCAGACCGAGTGGTTCGGTATTGGTCAAGGTGCGGGTCGTTTGCGGCAACGTCGCCTGAGTCTTGATGTGGGTGGCCGGCGCGGCCTGAGTCGTTCGCAGCGACTGGAGTTGTGGCTGCCCGACCTGTCGGGTGCGGTACTTCGAGCCGATGGAGTTCAAGCCCAGACATCTACAGAAGTAACACCTTCTATTCCCCTTGTAGAGGCGGGGTGAGATGTCAGATCCTCAGAGCCATCGCCGTGCGGTGAGTGCCGGTCCTACTACTCGTGCCGGTCCTACTACTCGTGCAGAGCGCACGTTGGTTGTGTTCTGTGATGAATGGCCAGCAGTAGCAACTGCTCGGCCATTCGAGAAACCGCTCGTGGTAGTCCAAGCAAACAGAGTCATCTCGGCTAGTCAAGGTGCGCGAAGGCATGGCATTGCTAGGGGACTCACGGTGCGTGAGGCGCAGGCATATTGCCCTGCCGTAGAGGTGATTGAACATGATCAACAACGAGACGCGAGGGCGTTCGAGTTGGTGCTTGCAGCAGTTGAGGAACTCGTGCCTCGGATTGAGGTGACTGAACCTGGTCGGTGTGCGTTTCCAACTCGCGGCCCATCGGGGTATCACGGCGGAGACCGGGCTCTCGCCCAACTCGTGCTGGCTAAAGTCCAAACAGCACTCTCTCAAACAGCACTCTCCCAGACGGCAGGTTTGGGTCAGAACAGCATGACTTCTCTGGGGTGTCTTGTGGGAGTGGGTATTGCCGATGGTCCACACGGGGCATATATCGCTGCAGAAGAGTCGCTGCTTCGTCCGGGTGTTGTACATCCGCTGGTCGTGCCAGCAGGAAGGACTGCTGAGTTTCTTTCGCCGCTGCCAATCGAACGCCTTGCTGTGGCGAGGTTGACCCCGTCTTCAGCGAAATCGGCTCATTCTGAGATGTTTGATGTGCTGCGGCGTTTAGGAATTCGAACAGTGGGTCGCTTTGCTGCGCTTCCTCTTCCAGATGTGAGTGCACGTTTCGGTACTCAAGGTATGTCGGCGTATCGCCTAGCAACTGGATCAGAGACCACACCGCTCTACCTTGCGGATCCAACAGAAGATTTTTCTGTGAAGGCCGACCTAGACCCTCCGGCAGAACAAGTAGATCGAGTTGCCTTTGTAGCGGTTTCGTTAGCTGGTCAACTTCATGCAGAACTGTGCAGCCGCGGCCTTGGGTGTTCGCGTGTTCTGGTGGTGGCCGAGACAGATGCCGGTGATCGCATTGAACGGCTTTGGCGCCATGAAGGTGCACTTTCTGCAGCCGATATTGCTCGTCGGGTTCGTTGGCAGTTGGATGGATGGTTGAGTACCGGCCGTTCTTTGGGGCGTTGTTCTGGTGGTGTCCAACGACTCGAACTCATCCCCGATCAGGTGATTGCCAATACGGGTACGCAGCTTGGATTCTGGGGGGATAGAAACAACGCAACAGAACGCGTTGTTCAAGCCTTGTCTCGGGTGCAAGCGTTGCTTGGTGCAGATGCGGTGAAGCTGCCCGAGTTGCGCGGCGGGAGGTCAGTTTCTGAGCAGTATCAGCTTGTGCCAATCGATGCAGTGGACTTGTTCGCTGATGATCAGCCATCTGTTCGGGCCGTTTCAAAGAGTGGCCGCCGGAGGGAGAGAGCTGACCGATTCGGCGAGGGTCCTTGGCCGGGCCACCTGCCGCTGCCTTCACCCACGGTGATTTGGTCTCGGCCACTTGAAGCGGAACTTACTGATGACGCTGGGTGCAGCGTTGGAGTGAGCGGCCGGGGTGTGATGAGCGCGGCACCAGTGCGTTGTCGAGTAGGTGTGGGGGAGTGGCATCAGATTCAGCACTGGGCAGGGCCTTGGTGTACCGAGGAACGCTGGTGGGATGCCATTGGGCACCGCCGTCGTGCTCGAATGCAGGTGGTGTTTGCTGGCGCTGCGCATTTGCTTACGCTTGAAGCCGGTCAGTGGTGGCTAGAAGCTAGTTACGACTAGTGCCAGCACCCGAGAATTCCCACAAAACCCTCAGGAAAGCACGGTTTATTATGCCGAGCGCCCCATTCCTGAGAAGAAACCTGAGAGACTGTTCCTGAGAGGATCTGTTCGGTCAGATGCACTCGGCCGTTGTGGCATTTACACACTCAGCCAACGGCACAAACACAGGCCAAAAGGAGCGCACATGACGACATCCGGAGAAGAGACTGTTGCATCAGCGGGGCGAATCCTGCTCGTTGAGGATGAAGCCGCATTAGCTGACGGCGTAGCGCGTGGCCTGAGAGCAGAGGGATTTGAAGTCGAGATCACCTATGACGGCCTGAGCGGACTTGCTCGAGCTCGCGAGGATGACATCGACGCCATTGTGCTCGACATCATGTTGCCAGGACTTAATGGCTACCGGGTCTGTCGAACGCTTCGCGAAGAGGGAGTCGGCACTCCAATACTCATGCTCACCGCGAAGTCTGGTGAATACGACGAGGCCGAAGCTCTCGATACCGGAGCTGACGACTTCTTAACGAAGCCGTTCTCTTACGTGGTTCTCGTTGCACGCGTTCGAGCGTTGCTGCGTCGATCAGCCGATGGCCGAGCGCAACCGATTGTGATTGATGACCTGTTATTGGACCCGCTTGCTCGTACTTGTCGGCGTGGCGAAACTGATATTCCACTCACGACTCGTGAGTACGAACTCCTTGAAGCGCTTATGCGTAAACCGGGGCAAGTGGTTCCCAAGCAAACACTGCTTGAGCATGTCTGGGGCGAGGATTTTGAGGGTGACCCCAACGTGGTCGAGGTCTACGTGGGCTACCTGCGTCGCAAGATTGATCGACCCTTCGATCGCCAAGATATCGAAACCGTTCGCGGAATTGGCTACCGGATTGGTGAAGGGGCAAGTGCCTGAAGGTCCGGGGCTTCAGACCGCCTCGCCGCTCGGAACTGAGTCTGCACCGCCCCATTCCCGTCCGAGAAAGCGGGAGTTGGTTCGCCTTCGCCTCACCCTCATCGTGGTTGCAGTTGTTGGGATCACCTTGATCCTTGGCGGGCTGCTGCTTCGCGAGTGGGTTCAAGCGACGCTCACCAACGACTTACGCGCCCGCAATGAACGCATTGTGAGCTTTATGGCCGACTCGCTGAGTAAGGGCCGAGTACCCGCTGAGCTCTTTTCCTCGGTCAGCAATCTTGAGGGTCAGCTGAATCAACAGACCTCGGCAGACCTTTTTGGTCGAACTGCAAATGCAGAACAGGTGCTCTCGAGCACCTACTTCTACCTTGATGGTCAGGGACTCTCAGAGTTGAATTTCAAAGTCGATAATCAGGGCCGTCTGGTGCTGTTTGGCCGTCAAGGACCGCCACGACCCACTGCGGAAAATGCCATCGAGGTCACCCAAGATCTGCCAACTCAATATGGCACCCTTCGACTCCATGCGGTTTCTCCGGTGGATGAGATCAACCGCTCCGTGAGCGCATTGAGTGTTGCTCTCTTGATTAGCTTGCCCGTATTGATTGCCGGCGCAGGCCTGATGACCTGGATCATTACGGGGCGGGCACTGGCACCGGTGGCACTCATGACAGGCCGAGTCCAAGAACTCACGGCCAACAACCTTGATGCACGCGTTCCCGTGCCCAACACGAATGATGAGATTGCCCAGTTGGGTCACATGCTCAATGAGATGTTGGATCGTCTGCAAAAATCTTCGGTCACACAGCGTCAGTTCATCTCTGATGCCAGCCACGAACTCCGTTCACCTGTCGCGTCGATCCGAGCTCAACTCGAGACGGCCCTTCAGTACCCCACCGATGTTGAGTGGCCCGCAGTAGCGCGCATTGTCTTGGCCGAGGATGAGCGCTTGGAGCACCTTGTGGACAACCTGCTGGCGATGGCCAGACTAGAGGAGGGCCAGTTGGGTCGCCGCAGCGAGGTGGACCTCGACGACTTGGTGATGGAGCAAACGCACCGCATGACGGGTGTGCGCATGGATGTGTCGGCGGTTTCAGCGGGGCGAGTATGGGGAAACCCAGATGAGCTCACCAGTGTGATTCGCAACTTGTTAGATAACGCCGCCCGTTATGCCAGATCCACCATCAAGGTCAGTGTGGGGGAGCACGGCCCTTGGGTGGTTCTTGCCGTGGCCGATGACGGGCCCGGAGTGCCAGAGAATGAACGCCAACAGGTCTTCGAGCGGTTCGCTCGCCTGCAAGAGAGCCGAGAGCGAGATAAAGGTGGTACCGGGTTGGGTCTTTCGCTTACGAGGCGCATCGTAGAGAGCCATGGTGGCTCGATTCGCGTTGAATCGGCCGAGAGCGGAGGTGCGCTTTTTGTTGTATCGCTGCCCGCAACGGGGGTCTCTGAACTCACACCCCATCCCATTACCTAGCTGTTGCTGCGGCTTATTCTGCGGATTGATTTTGCTGAGTGCGCCGAAGATTCGGGTTGCAGCTTAGAACTTCGTGGTAGTGGAAGCGGAGCTGACCGGCCTGTGGTTCAGCATGAACTTCTCGAATGCCAACCGTGGCAACGGAGGAGCGTAGAAGAATCCTTGAACCGAGTCGCATCCAGAATCGATGAGGAATCTGCGCTGTTCCTCAGTCTCGACGCCCTCGCCCACGGTATGGATTCCGAGGCCCTGAGCAAGATTAAGGATGGCGCGTGTGATGGTCTCGGACCTTCCATCACCGAGTTCGCTGACGAAGCACCGGTCCACCTTCAGGGTATGGAGCGGTAACCGGTGAAGGTGTGACAGTGAGGAGTACCCCGTTCCGAAGTCATCGAGTGAGACCAAGAAGCCGAGCTCGTGAAGGTCTCCAAGTCTCTGTGCTGTGACTTCCACATCCCGCATCAGCAACGTTTCAGTTATCTCAAGTTCTAGTTGGGAGGGGAGAACACCAACATTGTCGAGCGTGGCGGCGAGCCGCTGCACAAACCCCCGTTGTTCGAATTCGGTAGCGGAAATATTGATGGCAATTCGAGATCCAGCTTTGAGCAGGTTCTGTTGGTTCCATCCGGCTAGGTCTTCGGCAACGGTGGTGACAACCATGTCACTGATTGCAGAGATTGCCCCAGTTGCTTCTGCGTCAGGGATAAAGACGGATGGCGGGATAGGGCCATGTTCGGGGTGGTTCCAGCGGACCAAGGCCTCGGCTCCCATAACCGCTCCCGATTGCAGGTCGATGATGGGCTGGTAATACACCTGCAAGTTGCGCTGCGCTGCTGCAAGTCGCAGGTCTCGGTCTAATGCCAAGCCCGTGCGGCCGCGCTTTTCGAGTGAACTTTCAAAGAAGCGAACCTGGTGGCGGCCTTCTCGACGACTCGCTGCAAGTGCAGTGTCTGCTGCGCGAACAAGGCTTGCGCCAGTCTCTGCATTTGCAGGGTAGCGAGAGATGCCAACCGAGGCAGTGAGGCGGAGTTCGAGGCCTTCAACCACGAGCGGTTGCTCAATTCGTCGCTGGAGTTCCTCGGCAAGGCGCCTTAAGCGTGTGTCGAAGGAGAGGCTGGCGTCGTTGCCAGTGATGACCACGAGGAACTCGTCGACTCCGACGCGGCCGATTTCGATATGCCGCTCCGTGAGATCTCGAAGGCGGTCTGCAACAGCTATCAGTACCTCATCGCCAAAAGCAGTTCCAAAGGTGTCATTGACGCTCCGAAAATCGTCAAGGTCGACATGGAGCACACCCACGCGAGCATCATCTGAACCCGTTGTGCTTCTTTGAGCAGACCGAACTGCTGCATCAACCTGAGCGGTGATGTGGTGTCTACTTCGAAGCGAGGTGAGTTGGTCTGTTGACTCAATCTGTTCGCGATGGCCCACCGACTGCAGTAACGCGGTGAGGTCACTCAGGACGAGCACCGCCCCCCGAATGGAATGGTCCTTTCCAATGAGTGGTTCACAACTGACCCGCACAGAGACGAGTTCCCCGAGCACCCGGTTCAGCCCGTTGCCTCGCAATTGAACGTGCTCTAGGTGTTGGGCCTGACCCGTTCGCAGAGCTAGGACTGGAGGCGTGTTCTCGATCTCTAAGAAATCCCCCTGTAGGGATTGCCAGATCCACGGGGGATCAAACACGCTGTGATCAAGCACCAAACTCTGTTGTAAATCTACAAGTTGCAAAAACGCAGTGTTGGCTCGTTCGACGCAACCAAGGTGATTAAGAATCACCACGCCCTCGCCGAGAGCCTCAAGCGCTCGATCTAACAGAGCGTCAACTTCGAGTCCTGTCTCGTTTGGCAGAGAGTCGGGGAACTGAGCCCGAGTGATGGCTAGAACGCGCTCCTGTTCCGGCGCACAAGAGTCATCGCGCGTCAGGGTGAGTTCAACTGGTTGGATCTGACCAAGCTCGCAGCGAAGACCAATGAGCACGGCGTGGCTTCCAGAGGCCGGAATCTGCGCAAGAAGGAGCTGCCAGGCCTGCTCGGTGATCTGGGGCTCAATCAGACTCGCGAAGCTGGCACCGACTAGGGACTCTGGACGAGATCCAGCGTGTACCGCTCCTGAGCGACTGACTTCAACAATTGAGGAGTCGTCAGAGTCCAGGAGCCACACTCCGTCTTGAAGGTGATGTACGAGCAGCGCGAGGAGGTCTTCGGCCTCAGACATCGCTACCTCCTTTTATTTTCTCGGAGCGCCAGGAGCGAGGCGGTGGGCCCACTTTCGACGCAGAACGAATGGCCAGAGTCTTCCTAAAAGGAAGAATTTCTCAACCTAGTTCTACTTTCGCGCCCAGCGTGGTCGGTGGATGCTCACCAAATCAGGTCTCGAGGTGCTGCGCTTTAGATACGTCCGGCATCTTCGGCCGCTGCAGTCGCAGCCTCGAGTTGAGCTTCAACAATGTTGAGTCCTGCGTCCCAAAATCCTGGGTCTTCAAGATCGCAGTCAACGATTCTGCCGAGTTCACCCGGGCTCATGGACCCGCCGGCGCGAAGCAGTTCAAGGTAGGCGGGCACGAATTCTTCACCTCGCTCTGAGTAGCGGGCATAGACAGAGAGGGCGAGGAGTTGCCCGTACGCGTAGGCGTAGACGTAGCCGGGTGTGCCGATGAAATGAGGGATGTAGCTCCACCATGTGGAGTAGCCCTCGGTGAGTTCTACGGTGTCGCCAACCATGGCGGTCTGCGAGCCGACCCAGAGTTCACCAAAACGATCAACCGAGAGTTCTCCCTCTTCTCTGCGAGCAGTATGAACAGATTGCTCGAATTGGTTCATGGCGATTTGACGAAAGACCGTAGCGATGGAGTCTTCGAGTGTGGAACTCAGCAGTGCGAAGCGGGCATTGGGGTCCTCGAGTTGGCTCAGGAGGGCGTTGTTGGTGACGGTCTCTCCAAACACCGAGGCTGTTTCGGCCAAGGTGAGTGGTGTGGACTGATGAAACACGCCCTGTTCGCGCGCTAGGTAGGCGTGTAGGCCGTGACCGAGTTCATGCGCCAGCGTTGCCACATCTCGGGGCCGGCTCGTCCAGTTGAGAAACACGTAGGGGTGGTGTGAGGGCACGGTGTACGCACAGAATGCGCCTGGCCGCTTACCCGGGCGAGTCGGAGCGTCAATCCAACTCTCATCAAAGAACCGCTTGGCGATGTTCGCGAGCTCGGGTGAGAAACTGCCATAGGCATCAAGCACGATTCCTTGAGCTTCACTCCACCCAATCGCCGTTTCATCTTCGGCAACAGAAGCCATCCGATCGAAGTCTGCGAGCCGATCGATGCCAAGAACCTTGGCCTTGAGCGAATACCAGCGCTGGGGAAGGTCATACCGACCCACGACGGCAGTAATGAGAGCTTGCACGGACTCATCCGTTGCATCGTTGGACAAATTCCGCTCAGAGATCCAGCTGGGGTAACGACGAAGGCGATCATCGGTAGCTTTATCGAGGAGCAAGGTGTTGAACACGAACGCGCGGGTGCGCAATCCTGGCTCAAGGCCCTTCGTGACTGCCTCAGCAGCCTGCTGACGTACTGCGCGGTCGGGGTGTTGAAGCCGTGAGAGACCCTGTTCCAGGCCTACGGTTTGTGTCTCAGTCGCAGAGGTCGCGCCCGCATCGCCACCGCTGCTCACTGCAACGGGCAAGTCGATAGTGATCGAAGCGGTGAGTTCATCGAAGAGTCGGACCCAGGCACTTGCGCCGCTCACTCCCTTTTCGGTCAGCAACTTCTCCTCGGGCTCGGAGAGCAGGTGGTCGCGGTAGCGGCGGGCGGATCGCAAATAATGTGCGCAAAAGTCCAGGCTGGGTGTGTTGAGAAGTGCCTCTGCGGTTCCCTCATCGAGTGCAGCCCATTCGAGTTCAAAGAACACCAGACGCGTGACGAGGGCGACAGAGCGTTCTTGAACCTTCATCATGAGAGCACCGCCCTCTGGGTCGGCGGTGTTCTCGGAGAATCGCAGCATCGCAAAGTTGCCTGCTCGGCCTTGGACTTCTTGAAGCTCGGCCAGAATGGTCATGGCCCTTGCTAGGTCTGCTTGGGTCATGGAGTGGACTTGGCCTCTGAAACCTTCGAATTGATCAGCGAGTGCATCGGACTGATCCAAGAGGGAGTCAAGGTCGGTTCCCGCGATCAGCGAGTCGAGATCCCAAGCCACATCGGCTGCGGTCAGGTCAGCGCGTACAAAATCTGCGTCGGCTGGGTCGGAGTTGGTGATTGAAGAAGAAGAGGTGTTCACGGGGTCAAGGGTAGAGGGTCGAGATGACAGTGCGTCGCGGACACAGCGTGAAGCGCCCGGAAAGGCAGTATCGAACAGGTGTTCGCTATAGTGTTCAGATGTCGACTATCGGATCTGTTCGGCCCGCAGTCCCATATGCAGAACTTCATTGCCACTCCACGTTCAGTTTCCTTGACGGGGCCTCCTCGCCAGCGGCGCTTGCCAATGAAGCAGACCGACTCGGCCTAGAAGCACTCGCTCTTACCGATCATGGTGGTTTCTATGGAGTCGTTCGCTTTGCTGAGGCTGCTCGAACGGTGGGCCTGCCAACAGCGTTTGGCGCGGAGATCACGCTCAATGCCACTGAGTTGCGCACGGGTTCGGCAGATCCGGATGGTTGCCACCTACTGCTGTTGGCACGAGACCCCGTTGGGTATGGGTGTTTAGCAGCACTGCTTTCTCAGGCGCAGATGGCGGGCGAGAAAGGCCGACCAGAGATCTCGTTTGCGGCAGTGGCGGAGGCCGCAACTGGTCGAGCTCGAGGGCATTGGGCCGTACTCACTGCTTGTCGTAAAGGCACCGTTCCCGTGGCATTGGCCCAACAAGGAGTCCGAGCCGCTGAGCGAGAACTCCGAGCGCTCGTTGCTGCATTTGGAGTTGAAAATACCTTTGTTGAGCTTTGGGACCATGGAGATCCACTCGACTCGGATCGCAACGATGCGTTGTATCAGATTGCTCGTCGAGTCGGTGCCGGTGCGATTGCTACAAACAATGTTCACTACGCGACTCCACAAGATCGCGTGCTGAGTACGGCGCTTGCCGCAATTCGTGCAGGTCGGAGTTTGGATCAGATGAATGCATGGTTGCCTGGTGCTGGCGCGGCACACCTGCGTTCGGGCGCAGAGCAAGCACAGCGGTTCTCCCGCTACCCCCATGTGGTGGCCGCTTCTGCAGCCTTAGGAAAACAGTGCGCATTTGATCTTGCGCTCATCGCCCCGCAATTACCCCCGTACCCATGCCCGCCGCACCCGCAGGAGCCAACCTCTCAAGCGCTCACCGAGTCTGAGTACTTAACGCTGCTTGTCGAGGAGGGTGCTACCCGTCGATATGGGCCGCGTCATGCCGAACGCTTTGTTGGCGCATGGGCGCAGATCGATCATGAGCTAGACATGATCACGGCGCTGGGCTTTCCGGGGTACTTCTTGATCGTCTGGGACATTGTTGAGTTCTGCTCTCGCAACGATATTTATTGCCAAGGTCGTGGCTCGGCAGCGAACTCGGCTGCTTGCTACGCATTAGGAATCACCAAGGCCGATGCGGTCCGACTCGGTCTGCTCTTTGAGCGTTTTTTGTCTCCTGAACGAGATGGCCCACCCGACATTGATCTTGATATTGAGTCAGGTAGACGAGAAGAAGTTATTCAGTATGTCTATGAGCGTTATGGCAGGTCTCATGCAGCGCAGGTTGCAAATGTGATCACCTATCGCACTCGTTCCGCAGTGCGCGATGCTGCTCGTGCTTTGGGATTTTCTCCGGGGCATCAGGATGCGTGGGCCAAACAACTCGATCGGTGGAACAAGGTGCCGCAGCCTGGCGAGACTCAGCAGGCTGCGTCTACAGCTCCTCAAATTCCAGAAACAGTTCTTTCCCTTGCCACTCAGCTCGAGGAGGTGCCGCGTCACCTTGGGATTCATTCCGGTGGAATGGTGATCTGTGACCGACCAGTGAGTGAGGTCTGCCCCGTTGAGTGGGCACGCATGAAGGGTCGTTCTGTTCTGCAGTGGGATAAGGAGGATTGCGCCACGGCAGGTCTGGTCAAGTTTGATCTGCTGGGACTCGGCATGCTTACTGCATTGCATCTCGCAGTAGATCTGATTGCGCAACACCACGGAGTTGCCATTGATCTTGCGGAGCTGCCTCAAGAGGATGCGGTCTATGAAATGTTGTGTAGAGCTGACTCGATTGGGGTATTTCAAGTGGAGTCGCGTGCGCAGATGGCCACGCTTCCGCGTCTGCAGCCGCGGTGTTTCTATGACCTAGTTGTTGAGGTGGCACTGATTCGTCCGGGGCCGATCCAAGGCGGTTCGGTTCACCCGTATATCCGCCGTCGCAAAGGTGAGGAGCCGGTCACGTATCTGCATCCGCTACTCGAGAACTCACTTGCAAAGACCCTTGGGGTTCCGCTTTTCCAAGAACAACTCATGCAGATGGCAATCGATGTTGCTGGTTTTACTCCCTCTGAAGCTGACCAATTGCGCCAGGCAATGGGCTCGAAGAGGTCAAGTCAAAAGATGGCTGTACTTCGCGAGCGATTTGATGCCGGCACCGCAGCGCGAGGCGTGAGCGTGCAGGTGACACAGCAGATTTGGGAAAAGATTGCGGCCTTCGCTCACTACGGATTCCCCGAGTCGCACTCGGTGAGCTTTGCCTATCTGGTGTACTCATCTTCTTGGATCAAGCTGCATTATCCAGCAGCGTTCTGTGCAGCCTTACTCAATGCCCAACCCATGGGATTTTATTCGCCACACTCGCTAGTCCAAGATGCTCGTAGGCATGGGGTACAGGTACATACCCCTGATCTGAATCATTCTGATTGGTGCGCCACACTCGAAGAACGCGAGTCGGTCCTCGGTGCTGCTTCTTCGGCTGAACAGGTTGGGAAGTCCGGAACTTCAGTCCGCTTGGGTCTCTCTTCGGTTCGATCAATTGGGCAGAAGTTGGCCAAGCAGATTGCAGCAGGCCGTCCGTATAGAGATATGGAGGATCTGATGCGCCGGTCCGCGCTGAATCAGTCGCAACTTGAGGCGCTCGCAACTGCCGGAGTTTTTGGTTCAGATGATCGCCGATCCGCAATCTGGGCCGCTGCTGCAGTTGCTCAATCCGGCCCGGGCCAACTGCCCGGGATTCTGCTTGGTGCTCATGCCCCGCAGTTGCCCGGTATGGACGATTGGGAACGGGCCGTGGCAGATCTGTGGTCTACGGGGATTGCCCCCGAGGGCCACCCAACAAAGTTCCTTCGGGCAGACTTAGATCGCCGTGGAGCAGTAACTGCGATTGAGCTGAGCGAATTAGCTGACCGAGCAAAGGTGCTCGTTGCCGGGGTAGTCACTCACCGCCAACGACCGATTGCTGCTGGCGGTATCACCTTTGTCAGTCTTGAAGACGAGACGGGAATGATCAACCTGGTGGTCTCACCGGGGTGCTGGGCGCGATTCCGGCCGGTAGTGGCATCTGCTGCGGCGCTACTCGTGAGTGGCCGTTTAGAACACAGCGTGGATGGTGTGATCAATGTATTGGCAGAAAAGATTCAACTTTTGCCCGTTGTAGTTGCAGCGCGCTCGCGTGAGTTTCGCTGACTCACTCGAAGGGCCAGCGACTGAGATCACACCCTTCTCGCAGGTATCCGTGCATACCGGTGGCCTTCTCGCGTAACCTCAAGTTCCTCTGCGGGCGGCCGATAGGAGTAAATGTGCTGCGCGCCCGAATGTCAACCTGCAACCCCACTGGGACGTTGAATAACGGATGACTACTGCACCGGACCCTTCGCTTCACACCATCAACCTGCGCTCGCGGGTTGTTCTTTGGGTTGCAGCAGCGGTCTCGGTTCCCGTCCTCATCGCCAGTGCACTTCCCGCGAGTGCCAACGCAGCTACTCACCCAGCAGGGACCCGACAGGCCAGCGATTCCGCGCATACACGTGGTCCCAATTCTGGAAAGTCCTCAAATCAGATCGATGTCCTGACTGCAACTCGCGAAGAGGTCACTCAAAAGATTCAACAGCTCGACGCTCAATATGCGGAACAACAAACAGCAGTGTCGACTGCAGAGGTTGCGGTGGAACTTGCAAACGAGGCCGTTGGACGCGCTCGCGCTCGAGTGACCTTGGCCGAAAATGAGGTGGAACTCGCCCGAAAAACCGTGCGGGCCTATGCCGTCGAGGCGTACATCACCCCTCCTGCACAAGATGCGCTCCGCGTCTTGTCAGTCGGGCAGTCCGACGATGCCTCCTATGCAAATGAGGTCATCAAGATCATGGCTGATGACCGTCATAAGGTGGTCGACACCTTGGTCGGTAAGCGCAAGATTGCGGCTGATGAATCCGCAACCGCAGATGCCGCTGCCGCTGCTGCAGCCGATCAGGTCGCAGCACAGCAGGCTCAGCTTGACACTCTTGAGGGGATTCGCTCTGAGCAGGAATCTCTGGGAGCAGAACTTGATAATCGCTTGAACGCCGCACTCGCAGAGGCAGCAGCGCTTGCAGAGATTGATCGGCAGATGGCAGCGGAGCTAGCCGCCCAAGAAACTGCGCTTCGCAAAGCAGCGAACACGCCCTCGCCACGCGTACAAGATGTTGCGTTGCCAGCGGGGTCAACACCTGCAGGTACCGTGCCAGGAAACGCCCCTGCAACAGAGACCACTCCTGGGGCAAATCCATCCGGGGGAACACCAGCCACTTCGCCACCCCGGACAACGCCTCCGCCACCGCCTCCCGTTCCAACCGGTGGTGGTGTGGCCACGGTCAGCGTCACCTCTGTCGGTGGTATCACCGTCAATGTTGCCATCGCGAGCCAAGTCCGGGGTTTGCTCGACGCAGCCACCGCAGCTGGGCTCAGCCTTCGCGGTGGGGGATACCGCAGTTCCGCTGCGCAGATTGCTACTCGGCAAGCCAACTGCGGATTGAGCTACTACGAGATTTATCAGAAGCCAGCCTCACAGTGCAGTCCGCCAACCGCAATCCCAGGTCGCTCCATGCACGAGCAAGGTCTAGCGATCGACTTCACCTCGGGTGGAGCGTTGATTACTTCTCGATCGAACCCGGCATTTATTTGGCTGAGTCAGAACGCCGGCAGGTTCGGACTGCGGAACTTGCTTTCAGAGCCGTGGCACTGGTCAATAAACGGCAATTGATTCGCTGGTTCTGAGTTACTGACGGACTTTCGACAGCAGTCGCAACATCTCAAGGTAGAGCCAGACCAGCGTCAGGATCAGGCCGAAGGCTGCGTACCAATCCATATAGGCAGGAAGATTGTTCTTCGAACCTCGCTCAATGAAGTCGAAGTCGAGGATCAGGTTGAGTGCGGCCACAATCACAATTACCACGCTGATGCCGATGCTGAGCAGACCGCCGCCTTGCCAAGGTGGCTGAAGGTTGGTGAACAGGCTCAGAACAAACCCGAGAAGGTACATAATCATGATGCCGAATGTTGCCCCGATCACACCCTTGGTGAACTTGGGAGTTGCTCGAAGAATCCGTAGGCCATACATCGTCAACATGGCTAGGAATACGCCAAAGGTGGCCAAGATTGCTTGCACAACAATGCCGTCGAATCGAGCGTTGTAATAGTGCGAGATCATGCCAAGCAGCGCACCTTCAAGCAGGCCGTAGGGCAGAGCGGTGAACCGAGCGAACTTGGGCTTGAACACCGTGAGCATGGCAATTCCGAAAGCGCCGAACATGCAGACGAGCAGCAATCCAGGGTTGTCAAATTTCACAGGGGTTGTTGAGGACCCTTGGCGGAGCACGGGGGCTCCCTGGGTGACCAACGTCCAACCGTAGGCCGCACCGATGAGCAAGAAGGCGAAGATGAACAGTGTGGCGGCAGAGACTCCGCCGAGCGTCATGACGCGCCCCGGTGAGGTGGGTGACGCGGCGGTGTTGCCTGGCTGAGTTTGACCCTCTAACGCAGCGGTACCAGTGCCTTGTTGGGCGGACTGCCATTCTTGTGCGGGGCTGGAGCTTTGAGTAGTGGGGGTCTCACCGAAAGCTTTGTCGGAGAGCACGGGGTTGCGTGACATGGCTACCTTTCACTTTGCCCGATGGAACGAGCGAGCAAACTGAAAGAGAATTTACTCGCAATACGGCCCGATCGGGCATCTCTGTCCAGCGCAACGGTGATCTAGCTGAGAATATCTGTGGCCAGGGTTGCAAGTGGGTGTGGCTGCGAGCGCGCTTGGGCTGCTGAGCGTGCGGCCGCCGCGAGGAACCAGATCTTTGCGGGATGATCGGTGTTCCGAAACCCTCGTTCAAGTGCTGTCACGTGCACGAGCCGCTGCATCTGCATGGAATAGTCACCCGCCACAGCGCGGCGCAGTGCGCACCAGGCAGTGTCGGTAGATGCGTGATCCTCGGGTGGTACGGCTGCCGCGGCGTCAGAAGCAGATTCTGGATCTCCCTCTGCAACGGCGAGCAACATATCTGCCAATCCGCCGCTATCGGAGGGTGGCACGCAGAGCTCTGCAAGATTGCTGAGCTGTGTTGCGGACGGACTGCTCGGGGCCGCGAGTGCGAGTTCGTATCTCAGGCTGAGCGATGTGGTTCTTGTCATGCACAGCTGAACCGCATCTGCAGCGATGCATGCTGTGAGCGCCGCGAGGGAATCCTGCTCGGAGGTGTCGCGAGAACTCGTTATTGAATAAGCGGCTGCTCTCAGCAGAGCCAACGTGTCTACAAGATCTTCAGGGGTGAGTCCGTCTTCAAGGCTTGCCAGGAGCAATAGGGGCAACCGTTCGGGCGGAGTTCGCGCAATCCCCGTAGCAAGAGCAGTCATGCGCTCATGAGTTGCTCGTTCAAATCTGCCGTGAGTCTCGGGGGATCGATCGAGTGCATCCTCGGCAAGGATCTGTGCTTGCATCCGAAAATCAGTCGCAAACTCTTCATCTACCTCGACACAAGAAATCTGTCCAACGACACAACACAACAGTTGATGATGAGTGTGAGTGGCAGGACTTGCGAGCGCAAGCGCCGCTGGCACAATCAGAAACTGTTCCTCGGCAGAGAATCGGAGAGTAGCTGCCGAGTTCAGGGCGTCTCGTGCTTCGATTGAATCCACTTCGGCGAGTTGCAGCCAGCTTCTCATTGCCTGAGCCGGTCTACCCGAACTCGTTGCAAGCCAAAAGTCAGCGAGCGGACTCGAGCTCGGAGTCAGTTGAGGTGCCTTCTCGATAGGCGAGTTCGCCGCCGGCTGCAAAGCTTCTGCTGCGCTGGCCACGACGAGGACAGCAGCAATCACCGCCGCCTCACTATCCGTTGCCGCGCCAGGGCGAATCGAGTTCTCTTGGCGCTCAGACAGTTGGATGGCAGCACTGACCGCTGTAACCAACGCTGCGGTCGTTCTCGGGTTGTTCTTCAGGCCTGCGAGGCGAGTGCTACCCGACTGAATCTCAGCGGCTACGTCAAGCACCGCAGCACACAGCGCTCGGGGTGAGGCGCCAGTGGCGAGTTGACTGCACGCCCATCTCACCGCATCGGCTGCCAGATTGCCAGCAGGAGCAGTTGAGCTTTGCAGAATGAAACGAGCAAACTCCTGTTGGGCCTGATGATGAATCTGCAGCGCTGGGTGACTCTGAGCGGAAGCTGTTACCGCCGCTCGCGATTCTGCAGGTGGATTCGGATCGGTAGCAGTAACTACTGCGTTTGAAGCACGCGCAGGGCTTGCTGTTGGTGCGTTGGGGTGCGTGGAAAGGTTGACGGTATCGTGGGCCTCTGGCTCGCTCATACCCAAACCGATCTCCTCGCTCTTCGCCCGTTGTCACCTGCGGCACGTACTAGCAGTGTTGCAGAAGTGAGCCCTGCGGGCAGGTTGCGCGGTGATGAAGGGGAAGTGCTAGAGAATGGGAACCTATGCAAACTGGTCTTGAAGTTCTGCAAACCTCCCCATTTGTTGCCCGAGCATCGATAGCGGATACCGCCTCATGAAAAAGTTCTCGACTGACACTGCAGTGATTCGAACAGAGCCAGGTCACTACAGCGCAACGATGGAGCGAAGTTGGTGGATTATCTCTGGGCCGAACGGTGGCTATGTGGCGGCTGTTGTCCTTCGTGCAATCTGCGCCGAAGTGGAGAATCCACAGAGAACACCCAGGTCGATCAACCTACAGTTCCTGAGCGTTCCGCAAGAGGGTGCAGTTGAGATCGAGGTGACAATCGAACGCACGGGTCGAATGGTTTCAAATGTTTCCGCCCGGATGACTCAGCATGGCAAACCCATGGTGATCGCACTCGCAGTACTTGCTGAAGATCGTGAGTCTTCGCTGAGCTTTGATGAACTTCCCGGACTGCCGCGACTCGCAGACGGAACTCCTGTGCCGTCTGCGGCACAGGTCGAGGTTGAGGATCTCGACCCCGACCGCGATGTGCCAATGCGCGGCCATTATGAGCAACGGTGGGTAATCGGGGAGCATCCCTTCAAGCCGCTGCCTTCTGGAGAGTCGGTGGCTCGAACGGGAGGTTGGCTGCGGCCCACCGGTGGAGAGGCTATTGACGCAATTGCACTCACTGCTATGGCCGATGCATGGCTACCACCCATCTTTAGTCGGGTCAGAGAACCCCTGTTGGTTCCGACGATTGACCTAACAGTTCACTTCAGAGCAGTCCCTACAGACCCGTATGCATTCTGTTTTGTACTGTTCGAAAGCCCGCTATCGCAAGATGGTTATCTCGTCGAGCATGGGCAGATCTTTGATGCGGATGGCCACCTTCTTGTCGAGTCTCGGCAACTCGCTGTGGTGATCTAACTCATCCAATTCATCGGATATGCAACAGAAAGAGTCATCTAGGCCTCGGGACGGCCTATCCTGACAGAACTTCTTATGGATGATCGACCCCGAAGTTTGCGGGCCATGATCGCCGAGGCAAAAGACACCTCGGAGATCATGGTCGACTTGGCCTACGCGGCTGTCTATTTCAACGATCCCGGCATGGCCGACGAGGTTGCTGAACTTGAAGAGCGTATGAATGACCTTGTACAAGACATGAGGGCCGTGAGCCTCATGGCGGTTCGGCGTCCTGCAGAGGCAGAGGGTATGGCCTCGGTTCTGCAGATCATTTCGGCCATCGAGAGCATTGCAAACGCGGCGGTGGATGTGACTCGAATTGTCACCCATCGTTTGGGAATCCCGAACGAGTTGATCGGTGACTTGTCAAACGCTGAAGAGGTCTCTCATCGTGTGTGGATTCGCGAGGGGTCGCACATGGCACACCGCCCGCTGAAGGATCTTGAGATCACGATTCAGTGCGGCATGCGAGTGGTGGCGATTCGTCGGGATCGATCGTGGATGATCGACGAGATCGACGGTGATCTCATCGTCGTGCCAGGTGATGTGTTGTTTCTGCGAGGTTCACCAGCTGGGATCGTGCGCCTGCACGAACTCGCTGCAGCTCCAACCTGGGACCCACCACTGAGCGCCCCGGCTGGAGCGCTCACTGATCTTGACCGTGCGGTTGATGTGCTCGTGGAAATGAAAAACACATCTGAAGCAGCGGTTGGACTCGCATACTCAGCGCTTGCGTTGCGAGATAACGGTCTCGCTGCAGAGGTACGGCACCTAGCCGAGCGACTCGATGAGATGAAGGATCATCTGCAACTCTGGGTGCTTCGAGCAGCCAAGCAAGATGTGGACCCTGCTCCCTTGCGAGGCTTGCTGCAGTTGGCTTCAGCCGCAGAGGAACTCGGAGATCAGGCAGCGCAGATGGTTTGGCTCATCACGGATGATCGAGGGTTTCACCCGATTGTGAAACTCGCCCTTGGTGAGGCCGATGTTGTAGCGACACAGGTGCCAGTCGCAACACAATCCTCTGTGGCCGGCCGAAGCCTTGCGGAATTGCAACTCGATATTGAACCCGGCTTCCACGTCCTTGCAGTTCGCCGAGACAATCGGTATATCTATCGACCCCGAGGTGCAGTTGTCATCGAAGCCCTTGACGAACTCATTGCATCAGGCCCGCAGGAGGGCCGTAGCCGTTTGGCCGAGTTATGTGGCTGGGCCGTGGTCGAGGACGAGGATGATCCCACCGGCGAGTTCAGCTTGGTGCCACTTTCCAAATCACGCAGCGGCGCGCCTCGCTGATTTTTCCCGTGGGGCATCCGTTCTTGGCCTGTCTGAAGAACCTGCTGAGGGACTACTAAAGTGAAAGTTGATGACTGCTTCTCCTGCGCTTCGACTGCTCACTGTTCACGCTCACCCAGATGACGAAGCATCAAAGGGCGCACCAAGCATCGCGAAGTATCGCTCCGAGGGCATTTTTGCAACTCTGGTGTGCTGCACCGGCGGTGAGGCCGGAGACATTCTGAATCCGGCCATGGATCGTCCAGAAGTCCGAGAGAATCTGGCAACGGTGCGAGTCCAAGAACTGAACAGTTCGGCAGCAATTATTGGCTATGAGAATGTCGAGATGCTGGGATATCACGATTCTGGGATGCCCGACACCGAGGACAACGCCCGACCAGACAATTTTTGGAATGCACCCCTTGACGAGGCTGTTGAGCGACTGGTTCGCATTATTCGCCGTGACCGCCCTCAAGTAATCGTCACGTACGGCGATGACCAGCAGCACTACGCTCACCCCGATCATCTGAAGGTACACGAGATCACCTTGCCTGCTTTTGACCGGGCGGGCGACCCAGCTTGGTATGAGAATGCGGGGGAATCTTGGCAACCACTCAAGTTGTATTACACCGAGTGGTCAAAAGAACGCATCCAAGCATTACATAGCAAATATCTAGAACTTGGCCTTGAATCCCCATTCGGTGGCGAGTGGATCGAACAGATCGAGGCCATGGAATCAGCTGACCGCATCACCACTCGCGTTGAAATCTCGGAGTTCTATGAGGTGCGAGAAAAAAGTCTGCTCGCTCATGCAACTCAGGTAGACCCCACCGAGAAGTTCTGGTTTGGGTTGCCTACAGAGGTTGCACGAGATGCGCACCCGTTCGACGATTACGTCCTTGCGCAATCTCTTGTTGAGTCCGAACTGCCCGAGAGCGACTTGTTCGCTGGCATCCCCGGACGCCAGTGACCCAATGGACTCGGTAGCTCTACCCGAAGCGGCTGGGCTGCAGCCCTTAGGTAGCGAGGTTCGAGTTTGGGAGCTGAGTGATCTCGCGGCACTCGTGTCGCTTTGTGATGTTGGATTTGCTCGGGGTTTGCTGAATGAGGACGACCTCGAGATGTGTTTTCCAACAGTTGAAGACCCGTTGCGGACCGTCCTCGGAACTGCTGATGGCACTGCCTGTGTCGTTCTGCGGGGCATAGGGACGCAACCTTCAGGCAGATTAAACAGTGCTCCACTTGGCCGGGTCGAACTTGTTGTTACTCACCCAAGCCGTCGCCGTCGAGGACTCGCGCGCAGCCTCCTCCTGGCCGCTGAAGGATGGGCCCGAGGTCACGGCGCACACGAAATGTGTGTGGGTGGACATGTACCACTCGGTCTTTTCAGCGGCGTGGATCTGCGATGGACTGCGGCACTCTGCCTGGCTGAATCTATGGGTTACGAGTCTCGTGGACTGCTACTCGATTACCTCTGCCCCACATTGCAAACGGGTCGGATCCCATGCCCCCCGGGTGTCCAGATTGCACGTGTCGAGTCTGATGATGCGATTGCTGAAGCGATGAATTTTGCTGAGCGGAATGCTTCGGAACATCTCGACAGCATCTTGCGCGCTGCCCGAGCCGGAACAGCAGTAGTTGCCATCGGTGCAGCCGATAGGCGAATGCTGGGCCTTGCAGTTCATTCTGTTTTCCGCGTCGGTGTAATCGCACCTGTAGTAATCGCTGCGGAGCAGGACGTACGCGGTGATGCTCCGAGCGCCACTCGTGATCAGGTTGCAGTGCTGGCGCCACTTCTCGATTTGATCCGCTCCGACATGTCCATAGCTGGCATCAAGACTGCTGAAATTGTTTATGCAAAGTCGTTCCCCTCACTTGTTGCTGCCTGCGAGGCGCGCACGGGTCGCGTCTCGCAGATCTACTCACGAGACCTCAGAAAGCTCAGAGAGGGCTAGCGTCACCAAAGTGAGCTCGCTTGTTGAACAACTCGGCTACGAATCCGATGCCCGACTCCTCATCATTAACTGTGACGACTTAGGAATGTGTCACTCGGCGAATGAAGGGGTCTACCGAGCACTTCGCCAAGGAATGGCAACCTCTGCAACGCTCATGGTGCCCTGTCCTTGGGCCCGAGCGGCGGCATCGCACTACGAAGGTGAAGACGTTGGTGTCCATCTGACCCTGAATGCCGAGTTCGAGTTCTACCGCTGGGGACCGATTACGCAGGCGCCGTCGCTACTCGATGGTGGCGGAGGATTTCCGCAAACGATTCTTGACGTCTGGGATCATGCAGACCTAGATGAGGCGCATCGCGAATTACGTGCGCAGATTGAACGGGCGATCGAGTGGGGGATTGATGTGACCCACCTTGACTCTCATATGGGCACGCTGCAGCTACGACCTGAGTTCTTCGACGTCTACCTGAACTTAGCAATGGAGTTTGACCTGCCCATTCGCCTTTCCTCAATTGACACTCAAGAACTAGTTGGGTTTCCCTTTCGCGATCTCGCTGAGCAGGCCGGAATCCTAACGGTGGACTCGCTGGTGTTTTATTCCGGGGTCAGCGCCCGGGCTCCGTTCGAAGAGGCTCTCGCTGGCCTAGCTGTTGGCGTGACCGAAATCTACATGCACCCGGCTGCTGATCATGGCGAGCTGCGAGCATGCGCGCCGGATGCGGCTGGCAGGATTGATGACTTGGCGTTGCTCACTGAGGACCAAGGCATGCGAGACAAAGTTGCGGCATCTGGAGCAGTCCTGATCGGCTGGCGCGAGCTGCGAGACCTGCAACGAAGCGGTGCTACTCCTCGAACGGCCTAGGGCAGGCTGACCACAAACCAATCCCGTCGGCCCGGGCAGTTGAGGCTGCATTTCGAAACTCTTCTACGTGTGCAACGTTTGGTGGGAAGGTGTATTGATTTGCGAAGCCCGAGGTGACGAGCTCAAGGTTAATGAAGAGCCCATCCTGAGCTCGGTACACGTACGCAAGCAGGCGTCCGTATTTATCTCGAGGTTCTACGTCTCTGACAAGTTGAACAGCTGTCCCGGGCTTGAGCAGGGTCGCTAGATGTTTGGAGGCTTCTTTGCCGAAACACATCACCGGTTTTGTTGGGTGAACGCTCTCGGGCGTGTTGATGCCTACTAGGCGCACACGCTCCTCGACCCCCTCCGACATAACCACAATGGTGTCTCCATCAACGACTCGCGTAAGGGTGGCGTTTGCCTTGAGTTTGTCTGATGCTGAGCCAACAATTTGCTGGGAACAGCCGGCAAATACCAGTGCGCAGAATGCGCACAAAACACAGCCACTGAGCAATCCTCCTGAGCGAGGTGCCACCGTTGTTGACCTGCCGAGTGTTCGCTCAGGGCTTCTCGTAGATCTCCCGCCTAGGGGCCCATCGTTCGACTGACTCGTGATGGCAGGCCAAGGTTCAGCTCCGGTAGCAGCAGTGAGACGCCACCGAGCCGAGATCACGCAGCGGCTCGCGATGCTTCAGGTGGTGATTCGATGCTTAGGGGCAGCCGTGGCTGCTGTGGTGCGGACGCGACGAGGGCGAGTTTGCGAGCTGCGTCAGACAGTTCAAGCAGTTGCTCCTCTCGCTGAGCGAGACGCTGGGCCTCACGCTCGGCCACGCGCCGGTTTGCTTCGGAGAGGGCAGCTCGCGCTTGTTGCAGTCCGAGCCGAGCGCTTTGTTTGGTGTGATTTTCAATTCGCAGCACAGGGCCCCGCTCTGCTCGGAGTGGACTCACATCAGAGCTCGCTGAAGAATCAGAAATGCAGCGTGCTTGAGCTGGTGGGCTGGTGGCGCCCGAAATTTCTGGAAGGGGTGGGCATTGACTGGGTTCCCCCGTCATCAAAGTGAGCTGCTCGGTCATGAAACAAGTATGAGGCCAGGGTGGGACAGTGAAGCAAGGGGGATTACAACCCGGTCAGATTTGAGCAGATCTAGCGAAAGATCTTTAGCAGGGAGCCGCAGGCGCAACTAGTGGCCAAGGGCGGCTTCGTTCAAGGGCTAAGCCCAAGTCCAACACCTGCGCATCTTGATGGTGTCGGCTAGCGATCTGCATGCCTACGGGTAATCCGTGGAGCTGACCAATTGGCACCGAGAGCGAAGGGTTACCAACAATGTTGTACGGAATAGTTAGTGCTCCGTTGTTCTCTGGGCCTACGGGCTGACCAGCAACTTCTAGATGCAGGGTTGTTTCGGCAGGAAACGCGACGTCAGGGTTGGTGGCACTGAAAATGAAATCAACCCGATCGAACGCATCGGCAACTGCCTCGTTCGCAGCAGTCCGTGCTGTTTCTGAGCGCGCCATCATGGCAAGCGAGTACTTGCGCTCGGCGATACTCATTCCAAAGGCAATCTCTGGAGTGAGTTGGTCTTTACATTCAGGCCAGAGGCCCTCAAGGTCGGCATAGAGTCCAGACAGATTTCCCAGCGCCCATTCAAAACCCATGGACGGGAACGCAAGGTCAACGTGGACGATCTCTAACCCGACCTCGTCTGCCAAGAGACGGCCCGCCTCGTTCACGAGTTCGGTCACGGCAGGGTTGACCACGGCGGAACCAAGGTCGGAGACGATTGCAACTTTGCGTCCTCGCAACGCTCGAAGGTGTGACCCAAGGTGATGTTCCCATCCAGCGACCTTGGGAAGAGAGTAAGGATCGCGAGCGTCATAACCAGCGGCGACGTCGTAGAAGCGAGTGATGTCTCGGATTGATCGGCACATGACTCCCAACACAACGGTCATGGGGTGAATCAGTGCCTTTGGCCCGCGCGGAATTCGACCGGCAGTGCCCTTCATGCCGGGCAGACCGTTGAAGCCAGCGGGGATGCGAATAGATCCGCCTCCGTCGCCACCGGAAGCCATGGTGAGCAGCCCAGCAGCCACTGCGGCTGAACTTCCCCCTGATGAACCCCCGGCAGTTCGATCGAGATTCCAAGGGTTGCGCGTGATGCCGTTGAGTTTGGTGACACTGACGTTCAGGCCGCCAAATTCAGAGGCCGTGGTCATTCCAACCGGAATGAGACCGCCTTGGGTTTCGGCTCGCTCGAGCATGGTGTCGGTGTGCTCACCGACACGATCGGCGAACACCAGTGAGGCCTCGGTATTTGGCCAGTCTTTGTAGTGGCTCAGCTCCTTGATGCCAAAGGGAACGCCACCGAATGGCTGGCCAAGATCCGCCACAGCTGCATGGGCACGAGCCGACTCGGCCGCAACGTATGAAAATGAATTGGTCTCACTTTGCTCAATTGCGTGAAGCGTGGCTTCTAGTTCTTCTGCGGGTGAGTGATGGCGAGCACGAAACGCATCTACGAGCGAGCACGCATCCCCGAGCCATGGGCTATCTGTCATGTCTATCCCCGATCAGAGCAACGGTTGCAGAACTACACCCATGGGCTGCTGCGCTCTGTTGAACAAGCCGGGCTCGGCACATAATACGACGAGTTGATAGGCCGCCTTGCTTCAGCGCCCCGAGGCCAGAGATTGCGGGTGCCTGCGTCTCCGTCCCGCCATGTTCACGGATGTTTAGGAGCCCCTCTCTGACCCGTACTCTGTAGGAATGGATGCTGCTGAGTTCTTGGGCCTCACCCCAACACACAATCCCTCCCGCTGGTACGTACCCATTACCGATGGGATTGCGACGCGGGACAGATTCATGTTTGGCGGTTGCGGGCTTGGCGCAGCGGTGTCAGCTATGGAAGCAGTTTGCGAACGCCCCGTGGTCTGGGCCACTGCGCAATACCTGTCTTTTGCCATGGTCGGAGAGATCATGGATCTTGATGTCACCGTGGCCGTGGCTGGCAAGCGGACCAGCCAGGCTCGGGCTGTTGGTCGAGTGGGCGACCGAGAGATTCTTACGGTGAACGCGGCCCTTGGATCAAAAGACATCAAGATTGATGAGCAGTGGCGCACGATGCCCGAGGTTCCCCACCCCGAGGATTGTCCCCTTCGCAGCGCAATGGTGCAGGACAGCGAATCCATCATGGGTCGGCTCAATATCCGATTGGCACTCGGGTCGCCTTGGGATGAGATTGATGGCCATCCGGCACCGCGGGGACGATCCGCTCTGTGGGTTCAGACGCCCGACATTGAAATGTCTGCTGCAGGGCTGGCTATTTTGGGCGATTACCTACCCTTCGGAATTGCTCAGGCCACGGGTCGATGGGTGCCATCCAACAGTTTGGATAACACGATTCGAGTGCAACGACTCAAGCCCGCTGAGTGGGTTCTCTGTGACATCAGGGTTGATGGAGTGAGTAACGGGTTTGGTCACGGGTCAGTGTTTTTGTGGGCCCAAGACGGCACTCTTTTGGCAACGGCTAGCCAGAGTGCCGTCCTACACAACCCGCACGGTTAACCCCGCACAGCTAAGACGCTGCGGGGTAGGTGAACAGAATCGATCGCAGACTAGGTGCTGTACAAAGTTGGTGCTGTGCGGCTATTGGCTTCGGCCTAGGGTGAAGCAATGTCTACACCTACCGAGGCTGTCACTCTCACTGAATCAGCAGGTCCTTCCTTGCCGCCGGGACGACGCTATGGAATGACCATTCCCTTTGATGGCGTACCGCTCGCTGAACAGAAAGACTGGATTCTGGAACTGGCAGACTTGGGGTACACCGATGTGTGGTCCTCAGAGGCGAACGGTGCAGATGCTTTTACGCCGCTGGCATTAGCCGCAGCATGGGCACCATCGTTGAGGCTTGGAACAGCAATCGTGCCGGCCTATACCCGAGGCCCTGCGCTGCTTGCGCAGTCGGTGGCTTCGCTAGCAGATGCCGCACCGGGACGGTTTGTGTTTGGAATCGGCACCTCCTCTGACGTCATCGTTGAGCGGTGGAACGGAGTTCCCTTTGACGAGCCCTATCGGCAAGTCAAAGACATGGTGCGCTTTCTGCGAGCTGCCATGTCGGGCGAGAAAATGACGGGTAGATTCGGTAGCTCCGAGGTCACGGGTTTTCGTCTTGGGATCCGACCTGCCAATCAGCCTCCGATTTTGATTGCGGCCTTACGCGAAGGCATGTTGCGCCTAGCTGGCACCGAGGGCGACGGGGCGATCATCAACTGGCTATCCGCCGAGGATGTTGCCAAGGTGGCTCCGATTGTGCAGGCGGCGGGCAACGGCACCATCGAAGCCCCCACGAAGGAAGTAGTGGCGCGCATATTCGTTGCACCGACCACCGACCGAGATTCGGTCCTAGCCATGGGCCGGTATGCGATTGCTGCATACCTCACCGTTCCGGTCTACGCGGCGTTTCATGAGTGGATGGGGAGAGGTGAGCAACTCCGCGAGATGTGGCGACTCTGGGCGGAAGGGGATCGTCAGGGTGCACTCGCAGCGATCCCGGATTCTCTCGTGGACGAACTCATCATTTCGGGAAGCGCCGAGCATTGCCGCGAGCAGATTGATCGATACGTAGCGAACGGCGTCACCACCCCAGCACTGGCACTCCTACCGTTTGGCTATGACCAGCGACAGGGAATCCGCGATCTTGCCCCACGCTAAAACTCGCTGTTAGGTGCGTGCATTGAGTGTGGAGCGAAGTACTGCCTTGTCGATTTTTCCCGAAGCGTTGACGGGGAGTTCATCCAGGAGAATCACCACACGTGGGCGTTTGTATCCGGCAATCTTGTCCTTCGTCCAAAGAATGAACTCATCGGTATCGATGGTGTTCTCTGGCCGAGCAACGACTACTGCGCAGACCACTTCTCCCCAGTGGTCATCGGGCAGACCAATAATGGCCACCTGCGCCACCTGGGGGTGCGTGCTCAGCAGGTCTTCAACCTCTCGTGAAGCAATATTTTCGCCACCCGAGATGATGATGTCCTTCTTTCGGTCGACGATGTAGAGGTACCCCTCCTCGTCAATCCTGCCAACATCTCCAGTCTTGAACCATGGACCGTGACGCGAGTCGGCAGTAGCGGCTTCGGCCCGGAAATATCCCTCGCAGATTTGGTCACCGCGGACGAGTATTTCCCCCGCTTCTCCAAGGGGTACCTCACGGCCGTCATCATCTGCGATTCGCAAGGCCACAAGTGGTCCAGGTCGCCCCGCAGAGGCGAGCAACTGCGGGTGAGTGCTCGCCGCGCGCCGATGGCCCTCGGGGTCAAGAAAGGTGAAGTTCCCGCTGAGTTCAGTCATCCCATACCCCTGGGCGAGACCGCAGTCTGGGAGTTCACGGAGCACCCTGCGCAGCAAGTCAAGAGGCATAGCGGATGCCCCGTAAGAAATTTGGCGAAGTGAGGATAAATCTGTGCTTGGTCGGTCGGGGTGATCAAGCATCATCGACAACATCGTTGGTGCAAGCGAACACGTGGTAATCCGCTGACTCTGAATCAGTCGCAGCGCCTCACCGGCGTCAAATCTAGGCAGAAGCAGGACCGGCCTGCGGCGGAGATGAACGTGCAGCACGTTGTAGGCGGCGATGTGGAAGAGCGGAAACGGAAACAGGTAGACATCGTCATCGGAAATTGGTCGAGCGAGCGCAGTGTTTTGGATTGCTGCGATCAAGCTCCGGTGACTCAATAGTGCACCTTTGGCGGTGCCGGTTGTGCCGGAGGTATGGATGAGCCAGGCCGGAGTCGAGGGTTGGAGTTCGAGTCGGGGGAACGATTGCTCGGCCTGCTGCGGCAGCTCTGAGTTGACTGGCTCACTCGCAGCACTCGCCCGATTGTTTTCTGCCACCTGACTCAGGCCGAGTTTCTGAGCGGCTTGCAGGCTTGCAGCCGGATGTGCGCCGTCCATGCAGATCACGGCGCGAAGTGACGCGCAGCTTGGCAGCTCAGAAGCAACCCGGTCGAGTAGTTCCCCGCTAGCAAGCAGCAGGCTGGGCTCTGTTGTGTGAATCATCTCGATGAGTTCTCGACTGCTGTGTCGAGTATTTCCGAGGGTCGCGATGGCGCCACCGGCGGGAATGCCATAGAGGGCAGTGAGCAGAACCGGGCAGTTCTCAGAGATGACCGCAACACGGTCGCCGAGGTCAGTGAGTTCGACAATGCCGGCCGCAAAGCGCTGAACCTGCTGAAGGAGTTCTGTAAATGTCAACCGAAGTTCACCTGCAGCTAGTGCCAGGCTCTCGGGAGCCTCAGCAGCTGCAAATTCAAGAATCTCGTGTATCAGCACGTGAGAGTTCTTAGTCGCCAGCGGGCGCATCTGCGAGCTTGAATCACGCGGTTGCCCGGGCAAGGTCTCGTGCGCACTGCAAATGTTGAGTCAGCGATGCCAGCGTTGAGTGGGTGTTGAGACCGCTCGGATTCGGCATGAGGTACACCGGTCGCCCCCCAAGTTTGGTCGGCTGCACCCCAGCTGTGGCCCGAGGGCTGACTGCTGCGCGCCAGCCAGACAATCCAAGTACGCAAACAACTCGTGGTTTCAGCAATCTGCAAAGTGCCTGAAGGCGAAGGATCCCGGTTTGAAACTCCTGATCTGCGACCTGCTCCGCTTTTGCTGTGGCACGTTTCACTAAGTCCGTCATGCCGATACCGCGAGCTACGAGCAAGCTAACGGGGTCTTGGGTTGAGTTGGCTACGCCCGCGTCGGCAAGGCCCGCAGCCGCTAGAGCTGGCCAAGCGCGATTCCCAGAGGTGCAAAAAGCGACTCCCGCTTCAGCTGCATGTAATGAGGGGTTGAGTCCAACCAGCAGAATCTGCATGTTTGGACCCACGGTGTCGGCAAGGGTCCGCTCGCTTCGCAGAACCAGCTCCCGAGACTTGTGCCCCGTATTTGCTGCCCTAACGAAGAGGGATCCTGAGTTCGCCAGCCACTGGGCTTTTGTGCTGGGGGTGAACCCGGCTCCAGAAAAAAGGTTGTCAAGGAATTCATTGTTCGAGCTCGGTGCCAAAGCATCGACTGTGCCGAGGTTGGCAGTTCCGCCGAACTGAAGAACCCGGTGAACATCCCAGAGCCGAAGCGGTAGCTCCTCTGAACTTACCTCCAAGAAGCTGGCATCCAACCTCAGACTGCTGAGTGAATGTCGCTCGTAGGGGAGAGGGGGAAAGGGAAGTGCTTTTGTGCCTTCCGGGATCGCAGCGCTGCTCGCCTGAACCTCGGAGCTATTCCCCACTGATCTGGGCCTGCAAACGACGCATAGATCTCAGCCACCGCTCGCGGTCTGTGGCACGGGCCTGTTCATAGGCTGTGACCTCTTCATGAGGCAGAATCAGAAACTGCTCGGACGCGAGCGCTGCAATGACCGATTCGGCAACCTCTGCCGGTTCAAGAATTCGCTGGGCTCGAACTACAGCCAGCGCAACCGCATCCGAGTCAGGGCCGGACTGGCCGGCATCTGAGTTCCCAGAACCGCCAGAGTCTGATGAGTCTCTGGATGTCTTCATCTCTGGAAAAAGCAACGGGGTTCGAACCCCTTGCGGGCAGAGGCAAGAGATGCCAATACCGCGATCTCCATAGGTGATTGCCAGCCATTCCGCGAGTGCTACAGCTCCGTGCTTGCTCACGCTGTACGGGGCATCGCCAAGGTTCGATAACAACCCGGCAGCCGAGGCAGTCAGCAGGTAGTAGCCGCGGCCACGATCCAGCCAGATTGGCATCAGTGCTCGCGTGGCGTACACGTGTGCCATGACGTTGACTTCGAGTGTTCGCTGCCAGACCTCATCGGGTGCTTCAATCCCGAGCGCTGTCCCAATGCCAGCGTTGCCACAAAAAAGGTCGATCACCCCAATGGATGTGGTGATCGTGTTCACCAACTGAATGATCTCGGTCTCGTTGGTGACGTCCACTTGGTAGGAACTAAACTCAACTTCAGGGAAGATCCCAGCCAACTTCGCGCAAACTCGCTCGACGGATGCAGCATCCTGATCGACGAGGGCGATAGCTCGCGGGCGTTGCTTTGCAAAGCGCTCACAGAGCGCTGCACCAATCCCACTACCTGCTCCCGTAACCACAATGGTTGCTTGAGTCAGTTCCATGCGTCGTCCTTCTTGTTGAGCAGGTGGGATTGTTGAGCAGGTGGGATTGTTGAGCAGGTGGGCTGTGAAGGCAGTAGCTAGCGCAGCGCCGGATTAGTCAATCTGCCCGAGGGATGCGCGAAGTGTGGCGTGAATGACGCCAAGGCGGTCATCCCCCCATGGCATGGGCATGATAACGGGAACCTCGACTCCAGCATCTCGGTAGTCCTGTACCGCCTTCGCCACAGTGGAGGCCGACCCGCAGATATCGATTGCATCGGCCATCCGGTCCGAGATTGCCGCCACGGCTGCATCGCGGTTCTTTTCTGCCAGTGCTAGCTGTAGCGCTTCGATCTCGCTAGCGAATCCTGCTCGCGCAAAGGCTCGCGCATAGGCAGGAACCACCGCGTATGAGTAGATGTCCTTGCGGGCATGTGGCAGCGCTGCTTCGCGATCACAGACGGCAACGTGGACGTATGCATAGATCTTGCATGATCCGACTGCTCTTCCTGCAGAGCGCTCTCCTGCTCGAACCTGTTCAATACACCACGGCACTGCCGAGGCGGGCAGATAATTGAGCAGCACGCCATCAGCGAGTTCTCCAGCTAGAGACAACATGCGTTGGTTCAGTGCTCCGAGCACCAACTTCGGTCTCCGATCGCCTAACCGCACGCCAAGACGAAATTTGTTGCAGTGGTAGTAGTCGCCCTTATGGCTGACGGGCTCGCCGCTGAGGCAGGCTTGGGTGAGTTGCAAGTACTCACGGACCTGGGCAATGGGGTGATCGGAGTAAGCGGCGCCATGCCAGCGGCCAACTACCACCGGCGACGAGATACCCACCCCCAGAAGAACCTGAGCATTGGGGGAGATGTCTTGCAGTGTCGCTGCCCCCATTGCGGCCAGCATCGGCGTGCGAAGCTGAAGCGCTAAGACTCCGGTACCGAGATCAAGCGATGGCTGTTTTGCTCCCACGGCAGCCAATGTTGCGAAGGCTTCCTGGCCGAGGGTCTCTGCTGTCCAGTACGAGGAATACCCCATCAGTCGGGCAGTCTCTGCGACTTCTAGACCAACCTGAATCCCGAGGCCCTGAAAGCTAGCGAAGGTAACTCCCGTGACGAGCGGCATTTTCTGCATGCCAAGAAGGTACCGCGCAACGACGAGTCTCGGGGCAGTCAAACCCCTGAGCGAACAAGCCCGAACGTGGAATTGAAGGGGGATTGGGAGCCCCGTTCGGGGCTGCCAATCGGTTGAACTGTGTGAACACTCTGTAAAGCGAACCTTCACTGTCTTGGGGCGCTGATAACCTAGACATTGTCGGCTTTGGTTCCCCAGAGGTGGCACAACTTAGGAGGCAGAATGACGGAAGTTCTTGAAACAACAGTGCTTGAAGCGTCAGTACTTGATGAGCCGCTTTCTGAGGAAGTCACTATGCAACAAGCGCTCAATTTGATTGATCGTGGTTTGAGTGATGCATCCGACCGTTCGTTGGTCTCCGCAACAGAATTCACCAACTTGCTTCTTGATGTCCGGAGCATTCTCGTCCGCCTCGAAGCTTCCCCGCACAGAAACTAACGCCTACCGTGGCCCTCACCTCTCGGCGCAAGGCCACCTCGCAACGAGGTTGCGGCGCAGAGACGTCCGGGGTGATGGTGGGTCCCTCCTCAGAATGAGTCTGGTCTGCGACGACCTAAGGCAACGGCACCAAACAGCCGGTCATAGGCTTGGTCTAACTCATCGAGGAGCTGATCCGGATCGGCGACCGCTGCAGGGTCTGCGGCAAGACCGATGAAGAGCCATCCGCGATACGACATCGTGGTGAGGTTAAAGGCGGTTCCAGCCAATGGCCCGATGGGGTAATTCCCTTGCATAAATGCCCCGCCAATAAACAAGTCGAACGGTGCAGCGCGCACGTTTGAGCAGACAAAGTCCACAGAGTGCGCCAGATGTTGCCCCGATCGCAGGATTGCCGCTGGGGGAAGCATCGCTGCAGCCTGGGCTGCGGTGTCCATCGACTCGATCGCTCGCTCGCTGCGGACGGTGGCAACGACTTTGTGAATCTCGGTAATTCGATCCGCTGCGTTCATCTTCCCGGTCGGAACCAGCATCTGGGTCGGGCTAAATGCATTACCGCCCGCTGAGCGGTCGTGTCGGGTACTGACCGGCATAGAGACTCGTAAGTGCTCAACTGGTTTTCCGGCGCGATGGTGAATCTCGCCAGCTGCATCGGCGGCCCCTGCGATAAAGAAGTCATTCACGCTTCCGCCGAGCAGGTGAGCTGCAGACAAGACATCTTCCAAGTTCAGTGTGGTGGTTCCGAACCATCTACCGAGGGAACGCTCGGTCCACAGGGGTGAGCGCCGATGCCCGACTCGTGCCTGACGCGCTGCAGAGCGAACTGCTCCCGCAATGTCTGCGGTACGAGAGGGGATTGAGGCTGCCCCGCTAGCCACCGACACGAAGGGAGCAGAAGCCTTTGACCACCAAGGCTGGCCTGATTCAACTTCATCGAGATCGGAACTGAAGTCCTGCGCTGAATTCGATACGTGTGAAGCTTCTGTATGGGTTTGTTCAGATTGCTCTGTTGCAGCTGAAGATGATCTGTGAGCACGCAAAGTGGGGACTCGCTCGAAGTCAAGGAACTCGATAGAAAGGACGATCCCGCCCTCGCCGTCGGTGATGGTGTGGTGAAGTCGCTGCAACATCGCCGATCGACCATCGGCAAGTCCTTCGATGATGACGAACTCCCAGAGCGGGCGTTCCCGATCGAAAGGTTGTCGGCTGAGGGTTGCCACGAGATCGTAGAGTTCGCGCCGCGATGCGTTGCCTCCCAAGTCCATCCAACGCAGGTGATGGTCAAGATCCACCTCGGGGTCATCCACCCATTTTGGGAGTTCCCATGGCGTAATGCTGGTTACAACGCGCTGTCCAAGTCGCGGAACGTTGATGATTGCCTGTTCCATTCGCCGCCGGAATGCTCGCCTGTCTACCGCTTTGTCGAACAACGTGAGGTTTGCGAATGTCGAGGAGAGTTGAGGGTCTCGCTCCATCTCCCACATGATGGATTCAAAGCCAGTCATGTGTTGTTGATCAGAAGGAGTCTCAGACATGAACCTGAGGCTAACCAATCAGCAAGCAGATCCCTCGCAAAGAGCAGGAAATGGTTCGATTGACCACTGGGCTGTGCCCGCAGCTTCCAGACAGTGCAGGAGCCAATCGAGACGGTTGGCTCTCGGCTGTTGAGCTCAGCCCAGCCCTAGCGGCTCGGCCAGAATCGCTGAGCGGTCAAAGCAATCGTGCGCCCCGCGATCATGCCCCCCACTACATCGCTTGCATGGTGAACCCCAACGTGAACTCTGCTCCAAGATATTCCTGCGGCCAGAGTCCACCAGAGAGGGGCCATTCCGAGGTCTTCTGAGAGCAGCGTGGCAGCGCATGCGGCAGCCGATGCGTGGCCACTCGGAAAACTTGAAGTCTTTGGCGCTCTGAGCACGTGCGGATGGTGGTCTTTCTCTTCGGGCCGGTCACGTTTTGCTATGAGTTTGATGGGGCCATTGATAAGTGCTTGCTCTGTAGCAATAATCACACTGCGTCGCAGGGCGCGCCGACGGCGGCTTGGGCTTGCGGTCATGGCATCGATGGCATTGATGCCATGCCATACCAAGCTGTGGTTCGCCGCCTGCGAAAGGCCATACAGAATGCGGTCAACCGGTTGAGAGCCGTGTGCGGCCTTTGCCAGTAGATCGGCTGATTGATCGAAGCGCTTAACTAGTGGGCTGCGCAGAACGGCGGTGACGAGGCCGCGCGGATGAGTGTTCACAGAGCGCCCAGACCCTGAGTAGCCGCCCCGAGTTCTCTGGCCAGATCAGAATTGTTCCCACTCCCCGGGCAGGAGAAAGGCTCGAACACCCAGACGGTGAATCGGGAGGGCCGCAATGGTAAAGTCGAGGAGACGAGCGGGACTTCCATGCCGTTATGCTAGGCCGTTCTGCTAGGTCGCTGAACTAGCAGCGGTGACCGCTGAGCGAACTGCAGCAGCAATCAGGAGCGGATCTTGTAGCGGGCCGAAGTGACCTAGATCGGGGAACTCCTCAAGAGTGGCACACGGAAGGGCATCAGCAATCAGGGGTGCAAGCGAGGCTGGTCCAGGGAACTTGGTGTGTCCGCGAGCTACCGTCACGGGGCAGCGAATCTCGCTGAGGTGTGAAAACGCGTCGTGGCGTGCGCCCATTCTGTAGGTATCGGCTTCAACTTCGGGCCGACAACGGAGCGTAACCGAGCCGTCAGGAAGTTGTTCAAATCCATACTCCACATAGGCATGGAGTGCCTCAGCGCACAGGTCGCTCAGCGGTGGCTTGGATGCGAAGTTCTGTTCCGCCTCGCTTGAGGACGCAAATCTGGCCCTTCGGCGAAGGGCGGATTCCACCAGTGGATTCTTCTCGGAGAAGTCCTCAACCTCAAGGCCAGTGGCCAGCAGTCCAGAATGGTCGCTCGGAAAGATAATTGGCTCAAAGATCCACAATCCGCTGAACGTTCCGGGGCGCATCTGTTCGGCCAGGACGAGTGAAGCCCCTCCCATCGAATGACCCACACCGAAAGGTCGCTTCAGGCCGAATGCGTCAACCACGGCGAGCACGTCCTCGGCGGTACCAGCCCAATCCATACCTGCAGCGGGGATACTCGACAGTCCGTGGCCGCGAAAGTCGAGCGATACCCGCCGGTAGTTTCTGAGGAGATTTGTTAGGGGTGCCCACACCCCTGCGCAAAAACCTGTTGCGTGGGCAAGAAGCATCGTTGGCTCGGATACCCCAGCCGTGTCAGGCCCTCCCAGATCGAAGCCTGCCAGAGTTACTCGCGAACTCGAGGCTATGTGGGTCGGTTGCGGAAGGGGTTCATATGCGGTTCGGACTCGCGATTGCTTCGGCACTGCTACAGGTTGTCATCATCGCGTCTCCTGATCGAGCCGCCTACCCGAAGATGCGAGCGTGAGTTACACTCAGTGAGGTTGACACTACGCTAAGCGGGATACAGGGGAGGTGCTACCCCAAGGGGTTGTTTGAAATGTCTGATTTTTCACCCTTCACGGCCCCTGTGGTTGAGGCGGAAACGGAGTACTCACTGCTTCGTCGCGCCGCATTCGCAAGCATGGACGCTGAGTCAATCCTCACCGCAGAGTTTGATGAACAGGGTCAGATCGTTGACTTTCGCTTTGTGGTCACCAACGTCTCTGCCTCACAAGTGTTGCGAATGCCGTTGGTAGCGCTGCTCGGTCATACGATTTCTGAGGTTTTTCCGAAAACGGGACCACAACTCATCGCTGTGTGGGCCGAGTGCTTAGCCTCGGGTGTTGGAATGCTCGAGGAAATTGAGATTGATACAGACACTGATCAACCTCGATGGATTCGCCAGCAGATCCTTCCACTCGGCGATGCGATTGCTGTGACTTCTCACGACATAACCGACCGCCGCCGCGCAGAGGCTGACCTGCACTCTTTGGCCCATCAAGACCCACTCACCGAATTGCCGAACCGGAGGGCTGCACTTGAGTGGCTCCGTGCTTCCCTCGAACGACATGACCGGACGTCCCCAACCACCGTACTCTTTGTCGACCTAGATCGGTTTAAGGCGATCAATGACACGTTTGGGCACGCTGGCGGCGATGATCTCCTGCGGAAGATTGCAGCTCGATTGGCTTCACTCCTTCGAGCCGAAGACATGGTTGCCCGATTTGGCGGTGACGAGTTTGTGATCTGCCTCGATGGATCCACCTCCCCTTTAGGCGTGCACTCCATCATCGACAAACTAGTTGACGCGCTTCGTGTGCCCTTTCGGATCGGGGAGAGCGATGTGTCGATCTCTGCGAGCATTGGTGTCGCTTCTAGTCATGCCAACTCGAGTGAAACAATCGACATCGCAAACCTGCTCGTCCATCAAGCCGATAGTGCGGCCTATGAAGCCAAGCGTCAGGGCCGAGATCAGGTAGCTGTTTTCGACGAAGAGATTGGGCAGCGCGTTGAGCGCGAGGTCATGGTCGTTCGAGAGCTCAGGAGAGCAATTACTCAAGGAGAGTTGCAGGTTTATTATCAGCCGCAAGTCCTGCTCGCTAACCTTCGACCGGTTGGCATGGAGGCACTCGTGAAATGGAATCACCCTGAACATGGTCTGCTCGCGGCCGAGGAGTTTCTGTCTATCGCAGAGGATGCTGGGCTGATGGTCCCTCTCGGTCGGTGGATGCGCCAGAATGGGATGGCTGCCACGAATCGGATTTTAGCCACTATTTCCGAGGGGCTGAAGGAAGAGTTTGTCGTGTGGTTCAAGGTCACTGCTGGGGAGTTGCATGACGGGTTCCTCGGTCTGCTGAGCGCAGACTCTGCTGCAGCGGGTCTGAAGCCGGGTTCAGTAGGTATCGAGATTGAAGCCGACTCCTCGAAGGGAGTTTTTGACACCAAACTTAAGGTCCTTCGAGACCTTCGCGAACAAGGGTTTCGACTTGCACTCACCGAGGTTGACGCCAGTCACAACTCAATCCGCTCTCTAAACTTGTTGCCTGCGGACGCAATCAAGATGGAATCGGCCACGGTGGGTCAGATTGATGACCCTGACCCGATCACCCGAACTGCGCTGCTCGGCATTGTCTCGGTTATGGGACAGTTGAGTGACACTCTCGGTCTGAAACTGGTGGCTGGGGGTATCGAGCGCGAATCGCAGTTGATTGCTTTGCAAAAGACCGGATTTGTTGCTGGTTCAGGACACTTGGTCTCACCTGCAGTGGCCGAGGACAGACTCGTAGAGATTCTGGAAAGCATGTACGCAGCAGCGATCTGAGTGCTAAAATTCATCGATCAAAATGACGAGTTGAGCATCATCAGAAGTGGGTTCTGGCTTCAGTTCATGAAGTCACTGACGCTGAAGGTGCTTGATTGAATTTCTGACTCGTTCAGACGTGGTTGCGGTGAGCGAGATAACTTTCGCTGATGAGTTTGCACACAAGGGTTGCTCGGGTTGCGATTGTGTTCTGTGTTGCTGCAGTTTCTCTTTCTGCATGCAGCCAATCTGACACAGGGTCAGCTACTCGTTCGACCGCAGCAGTAGATAAGCCCTCAAGTGCCGTTGCGCTACCGGCAACGCCAAGCGAATTCCGGGGCGCGAATTTTTATGAAGTACCTGCGCCGTTGCCAGATGGTGACCACGGCCAACTGATCCGCTACGAACCCATTGATCAAGCAGGTAGCGCTGATCCCGACCGCCAAGCGAGCAGTTACCGCATTATGTACCTGTCTGAGTCGGTTGCCGGTGCGCCGATTGCAGTAACTGGAGTTGCAAGTGTGCCCACCGCAGCGGCTCCCAACGGCGGACGACCCCTAGCGACTCTTGCGCATGGAACTACTGGCATTGCTGACGAGTGCGCACCATCCAAAGAACTCACACGTCTTGATATGGGTTTGGCTATAAATACTTTGGGCGCAGAGTTTGTTATTGCCGGAACCGACTATGAGGGGCTTGGCACACCCGGTCGGCACCCCTACTTGGTTGGCGAGAGTGAAGGTCGCTCGACCATGGATGCCATCGTTGCAGCAGGGCAACTTCCAGATGCCGACCCGGGTAAGAGGGTTGCAATTCTGGGCTATTCACAAGGAGGCCATGGCGCACTCTGGGCTTCGCAGGTGGCAGCAGACTGGACCCCACAGTTGCAGGTGGTGGGAACCTTCGCAGGCGCACCAGCTAGCGAGACCGACGTGGTATTTGCTGCCGCTCCGAATCTTGCAGGCTTTGCCTACATGCTGGTTGCTGGCTACGCAGCGGCTTACCCACAAGCTGACCCTGCATTATTTCTGACCGAGCTTGGCCTATCTCGTCTTGATGAGGTCGATACTGGCTGCGCAGGTGAACTGATTGCGGGATTCTCGGCCACCAACCCAGCCGAGTTGGTCCGCTTGGACGGTCCAGCAACAGAACCTTGGAAATCCTTGGCAGCCGAGAATATTGCGGGTACGAAGAAAACGAATGATGCTCCGACTCTGATTATTCACAGTCAGAAGGACGAGACCGTGCCGATCTTCTTTAGCGAAGTGCTTCTGAGTCGCATGTGTGCCAATGGTCAAGTGGTCGAACGAAGGGTGCTCCCGGAGGGCGGCCACGGCGCAGCAGCGCTTCCCGCATATCAACAAGCACTTACTTGGGTGAAGGAGCGCTTTGCTGCTGACCCTCCTGCTCCGGTCAACTCCTGTTAGTCGGTTTCTCCTGAAACCTCGTTCATGCGAGCACCCTGGAGAGCAAGTTGTCGCTGCCGAAAGTTCGGTCCGGCAATGACGATTCGCTTGAGGTCTCCGGGTTGAGCGTGCGGTGTGCCCTCTGGCCAGAGTCCCTCGAGGGCGCCATAGGGCATGGCTAGTTCCATGCTTCGTAGGGTGGTGCAGACACCTGCGAAAGCAGCTCGGTCGGCGTTCGACCATCGAAACCCGAACCGCCTGCGCAGAACATCTGGCATAACGCCGTAAACCACGATGCGCAAAACGTCAGCACCAAGTTGATTGGCTATCCCATTGAGTGCAGAGAGTGGCCCCGGGAGTCGCAGGTTGCCACCTGCACCAGTCTCGGACTGTGGATCGAGCACCCACTGAGCTGCGGGGGTGAGCTCAAGTTCCTCGCGGCAGATCTGATCGAAACGAATGCGAAAATCTCGCAAGGTCAATGGGACCGGACGATCACTTAGGCCATAGCGCCGATACCAAGTGACGCTTTCTGCATACAGCTGCTCACGTTCTGACCGGTCGAGTGGTAGTGCAAAGAAGAGTTCTCGTGCACGCAGAAACTCCCAAGTGAACGTGGCGTGTGCCCACCAGAACACCTCGGGGTCCAACGCGTGATACGGCTCGCTGTTGTGATCAGCTCCCTTGATTGTTGGGTGAAAGTCGCGGATTTGCTTGCCGCGCTCAGACCCCTCTTTTTCATCCTCAGTAAAGATGCTCCCCCAGATATAGGGCAGCGAACGATCGATTCGGTCGAAAGGGTCATCGAAAAAGTTGGAATGATCAGTGACCCCTGCGCCAAGTCCGGGCAGCATCAACTGCATAATCCCTGCTGCTATCCCAGTAAGGAGGCTGCGCGGATCGGCGGCTGTAGCCCAGAGAATTGAACGAGGATTGATAGGCGCGCCCTTCGCTCGAACTCGTCCGTCAGGCTCGGTCACAACTTTTCTCCTTCGGGGGCATCAACGAGTAGGTGAGTGTAGTTAGCTGAACGCTGGGATCCCGGTGATGGCGTTTCCTAAAATCAGCGTGTGGATCTCGTTCGTACCCTCATAGGTATAGACCGATTCCAGATTGTTCATATGGCGAATCACGGGGTACTCCGTTGTGATGCCATTCGCCCCAAGAATGCTTCGTGCCTCTCGGGCAACCTCTAAGGCCGTTCGCACGTTGTCCATCTTGCCAAAGCTGATCTGCGGTGTAGCGAGCGTTCCTGCGTCTTTCATGCGCCCCAAGTGAATGGCGAGCAACATGGCGTGTTGCACTTTGACCATCATGTCCACCAGTTTTTTCTGGGTCAGCTGGAACCCAGCAATTGGCTGATTGAACTGAACTCGGTTGAGTGAGTACTCCAAGGCGGCCTCGTAACACGCCCGAGCAGCACCGACGGCTCCGAAGGAGATTCCAAAACGCGCCTCGTTGAGACAGGAGAATGGGCCGCGCATGCCAGACACCTCTGGCAGTAGTGCGTCTGCAGGTAACCGCACATCTTGCAGTATCAGTTCAGATGTGACCGAGGCGCGCAGCGAAACCTTGCGATGAATCAGGGGGGCAGAAAACCCTGCAACGTCGGTGGGTACTAAGAAGCCGCGAACTGCTCCTTTGTCGGGGCCTTCTGGGTCGGTGGTTGCCCAGATCACAGCAACGTCGGCAATCGAGCCATTGGTAATCCACATCTTGGCTCCGTTGAGAATCCAATCCCCAGAGGAGTCTTTGCGTGCATTCGTGCGCATGGAAGAGGGATCAGACCCAGAGTCGGGTTCGGTCAAGCCGAAGCACCCAATCAAATCGCCAGCGGCCATGCCAGGCAACCACTGCTGCTTTTGATCCTCGGAACCAAACGCGTGAATGGGAAACATCGCGAGTGAGCCCTGAACAGAGACAAAGCTTCGAGCGCCGGAGTCGCCAGCTTCGAGTTCCGTGCAGGCCAAGCCGTAGGCCGTGGCCGAAGTCCCAGCGCAGCCGTAGCCCTCAAGGTGCATCCCGAGCAGCCCGAGCGAGCCGAACTCTTTGGCCATCTCCTTAGGGAAGATGCCCTGATCAAACCATTCGCTTACCTCGGGCAGGATCCGATTGCGCACAAACTGCCGGACGGTGTCACGAAGCATGACCTCGGTCTCTGACAAGAGAGAGTCCGTCGCCAAAAAATCAAGGGGATTAACAGTCTGTGGAATCGCAGCATGATTGCTCATGTTCTAAATGCTAGGCCCCATAAAGCTGATTGTGTGAGCGCAAGATGCCGAGCGGTCAAGCCGAACCAGTTCCGGCAGACATCGAAAACTGAAATCCTCGGGTAATCTCAACCGATGACGATGCAAGGGGCAGCGCCATCGGGGTTTGTCTCTCGGGCACCGAGACTGGGCTTCGTCGGCGGATTTGATGGAGTGCGAGGCATCGGAATTCTGATGGTTCTGCTCAACCACGCCTACTCAGACTTGTCGCCCTCCTTTGCAGGAATCATCGACGTGTTCTTTGTGATGAGCGCCTTTTTGATTGTCACTCTGCTCATGCAGGAGTACCGAGATCATGCGGGCATCAGCATGCGCAAGTTCTATGCGCGACGCGTAGTGCGCTTGTTGCCCTCGGCCTATCTGTGCATTTTGGCGTGGATTGTGTTCTGTTTGCTCTTCGATCGGCAACGCCTGATCTACGTGCTGCAAGACGCTGCTGCTGCTGTCACCTACATCTACAACTTGGTGTTTCCCGTAGGGCTCGCCTATGTAGACCCCGTAGCTGCCTCGCACCGCTCGATCGATCAGTTCTGGTCGCTAGCCGTTGAGGAGCAGTTCTATCTGGTGATTGCAATCACGGTGCTGGTCTGTCTGAAGCGCCGCTGGATGACACAACTTGCAGTTCTGCTCTGCATTCTGGCTGCGTGGATTGGCTGGCAGCGCTGGACGGGTCACACCGGGCCTTGGAATGGGGGAGTGCCCACCAACTCAAGCATTCCTGCACGTGGGCTGAGCTTGTTGTGGCTGTCTCGCTATGACTCACTGATGTGGGGTGTGGGCTTGGCGGTGTTCAATGCAAGGCTGCCCAACCCGCTCCCACCGAGCTGGCATAAGTGGCTGCCTCGGGTTGGTTTCGTAGGTCTTCTTGTGGCCTCATTCACCATGTTGATGTCGAGCAAGTTCTTATATGAGTTCACCGGCAAGCTCGGCCTACCCTACCCGTATGTGCCGATGGCGGTTCCTAAAGGGGTGCTCTATAACGGCCAAGTCTGGGTGCAGTACGGCCACACCCTGACAGCTGTTGCGTTCATGCCGGCGCTGTTGGCCATGGCTCGCTGCGGCGAATGGTGGGCAAACCGCGCACTCTCCTGGAAACCACTCAGATTTTTGGGGCGTATGTCGTACACCGTCTACGTCTGGCACACCTTCTTTTACTTTGTGATTCTCGAGGCCCTAGGTGGGGATCGAGTCCTGGGTCAGAAATGGCGTGCGCCCCTCCTTGCCACCATTGCCATCGTTGCCTCTCTGCCGATTTACTACGGAGTTGAACAGCGCATGCTTCGAGTGAAACTGCGCTTTGCTTCAGAAAAGGAAGTACTCGACCTGAACACCGGCAAGATGATGTCGGTTGAAGCAGCGCGTGCGGTCGGTAAGGGAACCTTTAGCGCCGAGGCTGTTGAGAGCCCTGAGGAATACAGTCCCGAGGAATACAGTCCCGAGGAATACAGTCCCGAGGAATACAGGCCTGAGGAACACAGGCCTGAGGAACACAGCCCTGGCCCCGATGGGCAGTCCTGAAGTGAGCAGTACCGAGACGGGTAACGCTCCCAAGCAGTCTGAGGCGTTTGTGACGAAGGCGCCCAAGCTTGGTCTGGTCGGCGGTTTTGATGGTATCCGCGGCATTGGCATCTGCATGGTGCTCATCGGCCACGCACTTTTTCGGTACGTGGAATCTTGGGTAACCATCGTCGATACCTTTTTTGTACTCAGCGGATTTCTCATTACCACGCTGTTGCTGCAAGAGACGCGGACCACTGGAACCATTAGCCTGAAGAAGTTCTACTCCCGCAGGGGGATCCGGCTGCTGCCCTCGCTGTGGCTGTTCGTTGGCGTCTGGCTCGTCATTTCAACGATCTGCACGCTGGTCGGGTTCAAACCACTGAGTCTGCGCTACGTCGGCCAAGACGCTGCTGCGGCACTGCTGTACATGTATCACTTGTTCTTCCCGAATGGTCTGGCAGTTATTCGGCCAGATATTCAGGGCAACCGAGTGATGTGGCATCTCTGGACCTTGTCGGTCGAGGAGTGGTTCTATGCCGTCATTGCGGGCACTGTTCTGATCTGCGTAAAAAAGCATTGGATCAAGCAGCTCGGAGCACTCATGGCGGTGTTCTTCGTAGCTATCGGCATTGCACGCTGGTATGCGTACACGGGGTTCTATCAAGACGATGTACACATGATTTCGGGCGTGCGCATGGCTCTTCTGCAGCGGCCCGATGCACTCATGTTGGGCGTCGGAATGGCCACCTTTAATGCCTACCTGACAGAGGAACGCCTAGTGCGTTGGCGAAAGGTATTTCTGTTTGCCGGCACCGTTGGCCTAGTGGTTTGGTTCGTGATGCTCAACCTGTCAAGCGGACTGGTGCGCAAACTAGGTGGCCCATATGTGGACTACCTTCCTGGCCCGAGGGAGTTCACCCGTCCGCAGATGCTTGACACCTTGTACTGGTTCCGCTTTGGTCACACGCTCGGGGCTTTGGCCTTTGCTCTGATTTTGATCTGTTTGGTGCGCTGCAGTGATTGGTGGCTGAGTAGATTCTGGTCGCTGCCACAATTCCGTTGGCTCGGACGGCTGAGCTACACGCTTTATATCTGGCATGCGCTGCCGTACATATTCATTTTCGCCCTCATGGGTGGCGCTGATGCCTCACTCAAAGTTCAGCTCATCAGGACTCCCATCCTCATTGCGTCAGCCTTTGCTGTGTCGCTACCCGTGTATTACCTTGTCGAGCTTCGCGTGCTTCGCATGAAGCTCAAGTACTCATCCGAAAAAGAAGTACTCGACCTGCGAACTGGCAAGATGGTTCAGGTCAACGTGGCCGGCCAGGTTGATCAGATCAAGTCGCCCGATAGAACGCTGGCAGCCGAAGAAACAGGTGATGTTCCGCCGAGCTCCCCGCAGCCCTAGTGGCTGTGCCACCGAGCCGCCCTAGATGGCACTACCAGAGAGCGATCAACTGCTGAGTGTCTTGAGCAGCTTCTGCAGTTCGCCAGAGGGATCCTCGGGCACGATGTAGCCGGTCTCGTCACGGATCTCGTCGAAGTGATCGCGAACGTCTTCAACGCTGTGGCCTTCGCCGTACCAACCTGGGGTCAGACCGATGAAGTAGCGAGCGACAACGCCGCCAGCCACGGAGAACACCTCGCCGGACACAGGGCATTCCTCATGCGCCAAGTAGACAACGGTGGGTGTCACTTCGGCAGGCTCGAGCTTGTCGCCGAGCGGCCCGAGCAAGTCTTCGGTCATGCGGGTCTTTGCAACCGGAGCAATAGCGTTCACCTTGATGCCCTTGGACTTGCCCTCATTCGCGAGCACGCGAGTGAATCCGACGATGCCGAGCTTTGCAGCTCCATAGTTGGACTGACCAAAGTTGCCGAGCAGGCCCGAGTTGGAACTGGTATTGACCACGCGTCCATAACCTTTTTCTCGCATGATGAGCCAAGCGGGCTGCGTGACGTAAAAGGCGCCGAGAAGATGCACTGCGATCACAGGCTCAAGCAATTCAGGGGTGAGATTGTGAAAGGTCTTGTCCTTCAGGATGCCGGCATTGTTGATCACAATGTCAACGGTTCCGAATGCATCCACGGCTGTCTGCACGATGGCTTGGCCGCCCTCTGGGGTTGCTACGGAGTCATGGTTTGCGACTGCCTCGCCGCCGGCGGCGATGATCTCATCGACTACCAGTTGTGCTGCCGATGCGTTGTCTCCAACCCCGTTGACCGAACCGCCAAGGTCGTTGACCACGATGCGTGCGCCGCGTCGGGCCAATTCCAAGGCATGTGATTTTCCAAGTCCGCCACCCGCTCCGGTGATGATTGCTACTTGTCCGTCAAATCCGAGATCAGTCATCTGTTGCCTTCATTCAGTCTTCGTCGTGAGTGCTCGTAGAGGCACTGCTGCTGCATCGGGCACGGCTGTGCTCCAAAGAATCTCCATACGGTACCGACAGCACTGGCGCTGGAGAAATCGAAAGCAACCTAGGGCTCGGCATTTCCGAAGGAATCCGCAGCACTGGTAGTCGGGAGCGGAACTCCTGCCCTATTCGGGGACTATCCCGAGTTGATCAAGTGCGTATTGCTTGTGGCGCTTGTAGTCCACCTTGCCATTTGGTGCGCGACCGATGCTGTCTACAAACAGAATCGTCTTTGGAGCCTTGTATGCAGCGAGATGCCCCTTGACATGTTCAATCAGTTCAGCGGACTCAACACTGGCGCCTGGTGCGATCTCTACAACTGCCGTGATGGCCTCGCCGAACTTCTCATCGGGAACTCCCACTACGACTGCATCGTGGACCTGAGCCTGAGTCTTGAGTGCCTCTTCGACTTCTTCTGGAAAGACTTTCTCTCCTCCTGTGTTGATGCAGACTGACCCCCGGCCCAGCAGCGTGATGGTGCCGTCAGCCTCGATCGTTGCGTAGTCACCGGGCATGGAGTAGCGAACGCCCTCGAACTCAATAAAGGTGGCGGCCGACTTTTCGGGGTCTTTGTAGTAGCCCAATGGCTGATTGCCCGGCACTGCAACACGACCGCGTTCACCTGATCCCGCCTGAACGGCGTGCCCGTCATCACTGATGACCTGTGCTCCATTTCCGAGCGAGAAGTGAGCAGTCTTTTCTTCCGCACCGGAAGATGACACGGACTGTCCAAGACCGATTGCCTCGGAGCTTGAAAACGAATCGATCAGGAACATATTGGGATTGTGCTTGAGCAGTCCCTGCTTGGAACCCTCGGACCACATCACGCCAGAAGAGGTGATCAAGAACAGGCTCGAGAGATCCCAGCGATCTGGCTGAGCATCCAGCACCCGCAGAATCGGTTTGGCGAATGCATCTCCGACAATGGTCAGGGCGCCAACCTTCTCACGCTGAATGGTGTCGAGGAGTTCTTCGATGTCTAGGTGACGGTCCTCAAGGAGCACCAGAGATCCGCCGGCGGTGAGGTACAAGTTGGCAGTGAACCAACCAGTGCCGTGCATCAGTGGGCATGCCGGCATGCCGGGCATGCCGGGAGCCTCTAGGGAGTCAATAGCTGCAGTAAAACCGATTGTTTCGGGGTCCTCGTTGAAGAGGGGGTTGCTGACCGAGATGACGGCTCGAATGAGGTCGTCTTGCCTCCACATCACACCCTTCGGCATGCCAGTCGTGCCTCCGGTGTAGATCATCAAGATGTCATCGCCAGATCTACCCCATGCCGGCACCACGCGCTCGGTGGGCACTGTCACTACTGACTCATAGGCGGTTGCCCATTCGGGGATGTCGCCACTGCCGTCATCTACCCAGAGCCAGTCGCGCACTAGCGGAAGTCGCTCGCGAACAGCTGCAACGCGCTCGGTGAAACACCCATGAAAGATCACGGCAACGGCGTCAGCGTTCTGCCATAGGTAGGCAAGCTCTTCATCTAAATAGCGATAGTTGGTATTAACGGGTACGAGGCCAGCCTTGAATGCGCCGAATGCGCCTTCCATGTATTCAGGAGCGTTATACAAATACAGCGCAACCTTGTCTTGGTGCACCGCTCCTTGGTCGAGCAGATATCTAGCAAGACCGTCTGCTCTCGCGTCGAACTCTTTCCAAGAGGTCCTGCGCGCTCCCTGTACCTGAGCATCTGACTCGGGAAAGCGATCGGCTACTTGTTCCCAAAGTTCAGCAAAATTCCAACCGGGCATATTGCCCCCTTCAGCTTGTTGCGTACTTGACTCGCCACTGTGCAAACCACGTGGCCGCTGCAATGCAACCACGTCGCAGGCCCCTAACGCAGCGGAGTGTAGAGCAGCATCAGACTTCGAGTCGCCCGGCCGCCTACTCTGCTGCTGTGGACTTCGAACTACCTCCAGAGACTGACCCTCGTCGAGTAGAAATCCGGTCTTGGCTCAACGAACATCCAAGCCCCACTGCCCGCCAGCTTGCAGAGGCCGGATATGTGGCCCCTCATTGGCCCAAGCCCTTTGGCCTTGCAGCCGACCCGATTCAACAACTCGTGATCGACGACGAACTGCGAGCTGCCGGAGTCCGCAGGCCAAATAATCCAATCGGCATAGGTTGGGCAGGACCAACCCTGCTGTCCGCTGGCACCGAGGCACAGCAACACAAATATCTGCTTGGACTACTCAGTGGCGAAGAAATCTGGTGTCAGTTGTTCTCCGAACCCGGGTCTGGGTCGGATCTTGCATCGCTGGCGACTCGGGCAGTCAAAGACGGTGACGAGTGGGTGGTAAACGGCCAAAAGATCTGGACCTCGCTTGGCCATCAAGCCAAGTACGGAATCTTGATAGCCCGCACCGACCCCGAGGAATCAAAGCAGCGGGGAATCTCGTACTTCATCTGCAAGATGGATTCCCCGGGTATCGACATCCGCCCAATCCCCGAGATGACAGGTGGTCACACGTTCAACGAGGTGTTCATGACAGACCTACGGATTCCCGCAGAGAATCTGGTTGGTGAAGTGAATGATGGATGGCGTCTTGCGAAGGTGACGCTCTCGAACGAGCGGGTCTCGCTTTCTGCTGCAGGCGCATTATGGGGAATGGGTCCAGACGCTGGGGACCTGTTGGATCTGGTGCGAACAGCTGGAGGAGTAGTCGACCCGTTCATGCGTCAACGACTCGTAGACATGTACATGCAATCCGAGATTTTGCGGCTGATTCGACTTCGTACTGTGACTGCGGCAATTGCTGGTCGAGAGCCAGGCCCCGAGGCATCAGTGCGCAAAGTGCTCGCAGACGAACATGGCCAACAGATCATGGGTATAGCCAAGGATTTGGCAGGCGCAGGCGGAATGCTGATTGATGGTGGCCCGCTCGGCGCAGAAGTGGGCATCTGGCACTACGGCTACTTGTTCGCCCCCGCGCTCACGATTGGCGGCGGTACCGGAGATGTTCAGCGAAATATTATTTCTGAGCGGGTGCTCGGTCTTCCGCACGATGTTGACGTTGAGGTCGGAAAATCCTGGTCTGAGAGTCAGCGTTCAGCCGGGAGTAGCGCCACCTGAGCAGGGCCGCTGCTGCTCGTTTCCGACACGTTCGGGCTCTGTGAGAGACTCTGAATGCTGCGGCCTAGCCCTGAGATTGGTACGGTAACCGGCAATGGCAAAGAAACGAGTCGGTGATCAGTTGCAGGTCAAAGACAAGGTCGTTGCAGCAGTGGATCTTCTTGGAGTTCCTGCTGGCACCCGCGGCAAAGTCTCGCTAGTGAACGGGTTTCGTTGGGTTCGCTATCGCGTCTATTTTGACAACGGCGCCGACCTTGGCTCCATCAATCGATCCGACTTGGTGCTTGCCAAAGACTGGACCGGTACGAGCGAACAAACCGAGATGACCCAGGGGGAAAATTCATGAAGCTCAGCATGCAAATCGGATATGCCGGCGGGTTTGCCGAGTCGGTGGCACAGGTACAAGCACTTGAGTCGGTAGGCATGGACATTGCCTATGTGGCAGAGGCCTACGGCTACGACGCTGTCAGCCTGATGGGCTACCTAGCGGCGAAGACGTCAACCATTCAGATTGCTTCTGGCATTCTGCCGATCTACACGCGAACTCCAACATTGCTCGCCATGACCGCCGCCGGCATTGATGATCTCTCTGATGGTCGAGCAATCCTTGGTCTTGGCGCATCTGGGCCTCAGGTAATCGAAGGGTTCCACGGCGTTCCCTACGACGCTCCCATCGGGCGCACTCGAGAGATCATTCAGATCTGTCGTGATGTCTGGAAGCGTGAAGCTCCTATTGAGCATGACGGCAAGTACTACCAACTGCCACTCCCTGCAGACAAGGGAACTGGCCTTGGCAAGCCGCTCAAGATCATTACGCACCCACGACGGTCTGATATTCCCATTCACGTTGCTTCTCTTGGTCCGAAGAATGTGCAACTCACTGCGGAGTTGGCCAATGGTTGGCTGCCAATCCTGTTTCATCCTGAGCGCGCTGACTCCGTGTGGGGAGAGGACCTTGCCATTGGCGCTGCAAAGCGAGACCCAGCACTTGGTGAGATGGACGTGATCGCCGGAGGAATGCTGGCCATTGGTCCAGAGGCCGAGGTTGGCGGGTTCCGTGAGTTCTCCCGGTCCATGGTTGCGCTCTACGTGGGTGGTATGGGTGCCCGAGGCAAGAACTTCTACAACACGCTCTTTACTCGCTACGGCTACGAAGCCGAAGCTCAAGAGATTCAGGACCTCTACTTGGCAGGAAAAAAGCAGGAAGCCGCAGCAGCAGTGCCGGCGAGTTTCCTAGAAGAGACTTCGCTGTGCGGAGAAGAGGGATACGTGCGTGAACGCGTTGCTCAGTTTGCCGAGGCAGGCGTGACCATCTTGAATGTGAGTCCCGTAGCAAGAACCCTTGATGGCCAAAAAGAAGTGATTGCCAAGGTCAAAGAGATGTGCTCCTAGCGATACGCGGCTAGGCGCTCGAGTACCTCTGCGGCCTCGGCCATGAACATCTGAACCATCTGGCCTGCGGGAACCAGAGTCTGAATAGCTCCGATTCCTTGGCCGGCCGGCATGAACTCAATGCTGGGGTCAACTCCAGGGGTGTGCTCGTCGCCACCAAGGTGATTGGCACCATCTTGCATGGATTTGATGACTTGGCCGGGGAATGGTTCTGCAACACCGCCCGAGGCTTCGAACTCTCTGGCATAGCTCGTGCGCATGACGCGGCAGGTCTTGCCCGTATAAGCACGCGTGATCATGGTGCCATCATCCGTACCGCCCAAGATTGCCTCTTTGTAGCCCATAACGGCGCGTGCTTCGGGGCTGGCAATAAAGCGAGTACCGACCCAGATTCCGTCTGCTCCAAGACCAAGGGCCGCGGCCAAGCCGCGTCCGTCAACGATTCCTCCGGCAGCAACCACGGGTACTTGAGCGCCCACGGCGTCGACCACTTGTGGCACCAGTGCCAGAGTCGCCACCTGGCCCGTGTGGCCACCCGCCTCGGTTCCTTGGGCCACGACAATGTCGCATCCGGCGTCCACGGCAGCGATCGCATGAGACACCTTGCCGCACATATTGATGACGAGTAGGCCGCGCTCATGGCACAGGTCGATCACCTCACGTGGAACTCCCAGCCCAGCCACAAACACGGTGGCGCCACCATCGGCAATAGCAGTGACCTTGGCTGCCATGTCTTGTGGTGCAGCAGTCAGCAAGTCAACGCCAAATGGCTTCTGGGTGAGTGCTGCAGTTGCGGCAATCTCGCTCACCATCTCATCGTTGCCCATAACCGATGCCCCAAGACACCCAAACCCGCCTGCCTCAGATACTGCCGCTACAACCTGGCTATACGAAACCCCTCCCATGCCCGCAAGCATGACTGGATGTTCGACTTGGAGTAGTTCGGTGAGGCGTGTTTGCATCTCGCAAGAGTAGGGGCTGTAGCGCGCATCAGTGCGACGCGTATGCACCCGGCTGTGTGGTGACTCCGCGTCCCCACCGGCGTGGAGTAGCGATGAGCGCCCTTGGGTAGTCCTCAAAGAGCCAGCGCCCAAAGTTCCTGCGAGTCCAGGCGCTTGCTCCTGCGATACGAACCGCTCGATCTGCACCCGACACAGAACTCAGCCCTCGCACCAACAGCTTCGACATGCGGTGATCAGCAACGAGTTCGAACTTGAGTGCATCGGCGTAGGCCCGTGCTGCGTTGTTCAAGCGCCCATGATCTCGAATTGCTTCAGCGGCGCGCAGTCCGGTCACAAGTGCTTGGGCAATACCTTCACCAGTCATCACATCACAGGCTGCAACTGCATCGCCTACAAAAAGCGCACGCTGGGTGGTGGGAACCATGTTGTCGACACGCGCCGGAATCGGCCAAGCGCGATGAGGTTCTTCGGCCACAAAGTCTGGGCCAAGTACGGCTCGAATATGTGGTCGGTCGAGCAGGTCTGGCCAGAGTGCCTTCATTTCTTTGGTCTTGCGAACCCCATCGCGCTGAATCCCAAACCCAATATTGGCTCTGCCTCCTGGCAAGGGAAATGACCAGAAATAGCCGGGCAGTAGGTCAGCTTCAAAGGAGATAAACAGGTCTTTAGCGGCAACTGGACCAACTCCTGAGATGTACTGCCGAAAGGCATGCCATTCGCCCAAGTAGCCCTGCGCAGAAACGCCGAGTTGCTTGCGCAAGGGCGACCACATGCCGTCTGCTCCAATAACCCAGTTCGCTCGGATCACACCGAGGTTCTCTACTTCTGCGGTAATGCCTCTGGAGTCTTCTTGCGCAGCAACTAAACTATGACCGTCAAGTACCTCAGCACCTTCTTTTTGGGCGAGGTTCAACAACGCCTCATCTAAGTCTTTGCGGGTGGCGATTGCAGCAAAGGTCCCGCCCGTTCGAGGTAGCTCGAACAAACGAGTCGTACCCTTTGGCGAGCGCACCCAGCAGTCTTGCGCCACTTGCCAAGACTCCACGCTCTCTGGGAGCAGGCCAAGTTCTTCTAACAATCGAAGCGCACCCGTAGTCAGGCCATCTCCGCATATCTTGTCTCGCGGGAACTCTGCTTTGTCTATAACAACTGCCTCAATGCCCGCTCGGGCCAAGGTGATAGCCGCAGCCGATCCTGCTGGGCCGCCTCCAACGATGAGAACCTCGACTAATCGATCAGGCTTGTGCGTGAGGTCCAAACTCAAACTAGGTCCAGAAGTTCGTCGTAGGCAGTTCGGAGGCATTCCATAAAGACGTCCTTGTCTGGCACCGCCGCAGGATCAAGGTTCACGCCGATGTTGAGCTCATTCTGGTAGCTCAGCAGCGTGATGTTGACCGCAGCGCCCGCAAGTGGTCCGAATGGGTATACCGAGCTAACCGGGATTCCCTGAAGGTAAATTGGAATAGGTGACCCGGGCACGTTCGATGCCTGAAAGTCCAATCCCTTCATCATGCTTCCAAAGATTTGAGTGACCACGGTGGTTGGCAACTTATTGAGGATTCCGGACAGCGGTTCCACAAGTTGATTCGCTGGCTCGTCCCGAGCCGCAATGGCTCGTTGACGAACATGTTCCATGAGCTCGGTGAGATCCTCAAAGTCGATCTGAATCTCAAAGCGAGCAGGCACAAAAGAATTGCCCGAGGTAGTCGAAGGAGCATCTCCGCGAATGTTGATGGGCATTCCCATCCGAAGAGCACCCTGTTCGGCACCATGGTGCAGGTGATATAGCGACATCCCTCTTGCAATCCCAGACAAGAAGGTGTCATTAATCGTGCCACCAATGTGATGGCCAACCTTCTTGGCAAGATCGAGCGGCATCGACAGCACATCAAGGCTATTGGACAGTGTGCGGCGGGTCATGATGGCCGACAACGGGGTTCCCTCTGGACGAAGAATGCGCCCCGCCGACGCAATCAGTTCTGCGGATGAACTCACCGAGGAACTTGGATCAGAGAATGCGTCTCGAACTGTGCTGGCACCAGAGGCCGACATCTGAAACGCAAAAGCAAGTTGCCGGCGAGACTCGTGTTGCAATGCGTTGATAAAGCGCTGCGCTTGGTTCAGCACATGAACATCGGGAGCATGGGGCATCTTGCGCTCTGCAGCATCCGGGGTGAGCTCAAAAATCTCCAACATCAACTCGACCCCGCCTACGCCGTCAGTGATCGAGTGGTGAAACTTCAACACGATTGCGGACTTGCCACCCGCAAGACCCTCTACGATCGTGGCCTCCCAGAGTGGCCGAGCACGGTCGAAACCTTGCATGGCAATCGGGCCGGCCATCTCAAGAAGGTCTGCCATAGATCCTGCGCCAGGAACTCGCGCAGAGCGAAGGTGGTAGCGAAGGTCAAAGTTAGGGTCGAACTCCCAACGCGGGGGAGCGAGTGAGAGCGGATTACCGCGCACTCGTTGCCGCAGTCGTGGAACAACTCGGCTGGCTCGATCGAAAGTGTGGTGCAGTTGGTCAGAACGCACCTCGCCGTCGAGCACCATCAACGTGGTGACGGTCGAGCGGAGCATGGGATCCTTCTCGATATTCCACATCAACGCGTCTGCATCGCTCATGCGGTCCTCAAAGATCACCGGCAGAGCCTGACTAGATGAAGTTCCTTCTGTACTCATTTCACTGCCTCAGCGATCCTCGAAGTTTCAACACATACTAGGGATGCTGCAGCTGTGCTGCTTCGCGAGGGCCGCTCTGAGCACTGAGTAGCTAATGCGGTGCCGAGTTACAGTCATAATTCGCATGGAAGTTGTCTTTCTCGGTGTGACCATCCACAAAGGTCCGAGTGCGTTCGGTCGTGACTTTTCCGCAGCCCGAGGTTGGATTCTGTGCCGTCTGTTCCCCTTTGGCAAACGGGGTCGACCATAGGCTGACCGTAAGCGAGGTATTGGTATAGGTCGGCCAGATCACAACGCCGTACGGAGTCTCATTGCGGATCTTGAGGTCAACACTCGGGTAAGCCAAGGTAGCTTCCCGTCCAAATGGGTACCTGCTGATGTATTTGGAATGGGCTTTGTAAGCAGGGATGTCGAGACCAGCGAAGAACGCCGCGTTAAAAGTGGTGGTTCCGAATTGGCTCACCCCGCCGCCAATATCGGTGGCGAACTCTCCATCTTGAATCACACCACCCTCGACGAAACCCTTTTCTACGGTTCGACGACCAACCGTGTCATTCACCGAGAAGGTGGCACCAGGAGGGATGAGCGTGCCGCGGAGGATGTCTGAAATCTTATGAATATTGGTGACCCGAGACTCGCAACACTTGTGATTCGTGGTGAACGAGCCGATGACTTCGTTGACGCCAAGTCCGCCAGCCCAATCTCGGCCTTGTTGGGCAGTCTCAACTCTGGTGGGCAGATCAATCGCGTTCTTTCCCGCGAGCAGGCCATCGACAATCTTCTGCGGGGCCTCCGCTGTGCAGCAGACTTGCGCATCTTCGCCGCCAACTGGGGTGGGAACGCCGTCAACGATGTCGAAGCGCACGTTCGTTGGGTTTGGCTTCGATGGATTCTTGGACTCAAGAATCAGCGAGACCGCCTCTGGCTTCATGATCAGCTTGGGGGTCGACCCTTCGATGTTGAGAGCAAATGCCGGCCGAAACTCTTTGCCCTCTACCTCGATCTTTGTGCCGCCAGCGTTCAGGGTGATGGTCCCCGCTGTGACGGAGTTGGCCTGATCTGCCAGAGTTTGCACAGATGCGTTGCTCACCAGAGGCTGAGTGATCGTTGGGTCAACTTTGATGGTGATGGGTTGAGAGACATCAGGAAGTGATTGCGGGAGAGCGCGAACCACATCTGCAACGGTCTCCTCTTTGCCAGGAGTGCCGGGTACCAGGGTCACTGCTTCGGGTGTGGCGGCAAGAGTCGGCTCTACCGGAAGGGTGCGCCGCTCCCCCTGTATTGCTGCGAGTGCGGGGGTGAGTTGCTCGCTATCTACGCTCACGGTGACATCTGCAGAACGCCCTCCAAATAATGACTTGAGCCAGCGGATGGGTCGCGTGGGCAGCGGGTCTGATCGACCGATGCTGTTGACCTCCTTTGCCGTGGCCTCGACGTCCATGGTCATTGCGAGCTTGCCCGCGGTCGTGGTCATTGTTTCAGTATTGGACTGGATCTTCACTTCTGTCTGTGGAAGTTGCTTGGCAAGTTTTTGTAACTGAGCGTTCAGTTCGCTTGGAGTACTTCCGCCAACCTCGACTCCTGCAACGGTGACGTTTCGCGCAACATTGTCGCTGGTATGCCACTGGTCCAGTGCCCACAGGGCTGAGATCGTGGCAATCAGGATTAGCGGTGTAGCAACCACGAGCAGGATGATCTTGTGGGCCTTAGTCACCCGTCAAGGTTCGCGCATTTTGCTCGGCTACTCGCGGCAAGACCCAACAACATTCACAGGATCAGCCTGTGTGGCGCTCCCGAGGCTCAGAACAGGGTGAGTTCGGCAGCAAGGTGAGATGACTGAGGCCTAAAACCGGCTTTCTCGGCTCCTCGCGGGTCAAACACTCCACTGATGCTCGCGTCTTGCGGTTGCGGCCTGGTGGATGCCCGGGGCGCCCTCGATCCCGGACTCATCCCCTTTCCTTGACTACCTACGAGATGTAGGTACAGTGACTGGGATGAAGCAGGCGACGCAGAGAATGGCGGACACCGGGCACGTCGGCCGCGCCAGAGCACCACGCACGCCCCCGGCGCAGCGACGGCAGCTACTGCTGGACGCCGCCGAGCGACTGCTGGCCGAGGGTGGTTCCGACGCGTTGCGGATGGACGCACTGGCCCGAGCCGGTGGCGTGACAAGGCCCGTCGTCTACGACCACTTCGGTGACCGGGACGGACTGGTGGTCGCGTTGCTCGAGCGCCACGCTGCGCGGGTCAGGGCGCATGTCGCTGCAGCAGAGGTGCCCGGTGCGCCCTTCGAGGACGAACTGCGAGCCGCCACGCGCGCCTACCTCGAGGTGGCCTGTCGCCACGGCTCCGCAATGAGGGCGCTGGTCTCGACCCAGCACCTGTCACCTGTCACCGAAGCCGCACGCCGCAGCAACTGGGACGGGGCAGCCGCCCACTGGGCGGCGCGCTACAGGGCCCATGCGGACCTAACGCCACGAGACGCCACCGCCCTCGCCACGGCACACCTCGCCGCGCTCGCCGGGTCGTGCATCGAGGGCCAGCTCAGCCTCACAAGGGCGACCGAGCTACACGTCAT
>JBAXCX010000004.1:0-56959 GCA_037141255.1 Actinomycetes bacterium
GCATGAAGTTCCCAGAGGTGAAAGGCTGCAGCGTGTCTAGGTCAGCCGGGGTGACAGCATGAAGTTCTCGTTAGCGTTACCGATGTTGCCACCACAGCATTTTATTCCGCTTGCACAGGCTGCCGAGGCAGCGGGTTATGCATCCATTGCCGTCCCCGAGTCTGTGTTCTTCCCCGAGGTGGTCTCGGCCGAGTACCCCTACAGCAGCGACGGTGGCAGATTCTGGGCAGCCGAAACCCCATTCCTGGACCCCTTTGTTGCTATCCCTGCTATGGCTGCTGTGACTGAGCGCATCTCATTCTTTACCAATGTGCTCAAGCTCGGAATTCGAGACCCGCTGCTTGTAGCCAAGACAGTTTCTTCGATTGCGGCGCTTGCGGACGGCCGCTTAGGACTCGGCGTGGGCCTGTCTTGGATTCCAGAAGAATTTGAATGGCTCGGCAAAAACATGCGCACACGTGGCGCCCGTACCAACGAGGCCATAGAGATTATCCGCCTGGTATGCACCGGAGAGTTTGTTGAGTTTCACGGAAAGCACTACGAATTTGGTCGCCTCATGGTGCGCCCGGTTCCCACGCAGCCAATCCCTATTTATGTGGGAGGTTTGTCGGAGCCGGGCCTGAAACGCGCGGCTCGTTTAGCAGATGGTTGGATCTCTGTTGCGAACACCTCTGCCGAGGTAGCGGAGGTGCTTCCCAAGCTGACAGAGCTTCGAGCCGAGTACGGACGCTCTGATCTGCCATTTCAGATCAAAGCTCTCTGTACCGACGTCTTTGACCAAGCCGGGTTTGAACGCATGGCCCAGATGGGTGTTACCGAAGCAATGGTCTGCCCGTGGTATTTCCGGCCAGGCGACACGTCTGCTCTTGATCAGCAACTTGAGTCGGTTGCATGGTTCGGCGAAGACTTCGTTAGCCAACTGAGCGACTGATCGAGTCACACGTGCGCGGTTTTGGCCTAGCGGAATAAGTCTTCCTGCGGCGAGCGAATCAGATTTTCTGCAACCCCAACTCGAGTGCTGCCAAGATCAAAGGCTGACTCGTCAACGCCGCGAACAATGGCTACCGGAATTCCACTGGCCTTACCCATGACTAATTCGGCTGCTCCGGCAATCTCATCAACAATGGCTACCTCGGTGACCTGTAGTTCGCGTCCGTAGGAATCCTGCGTCCCCCTCAGGTCGAGCACCGGAAAAATTCCCGCCGCTCCGATTGCTACGTCGGTGACACCGCGTCGCCAGGGTCGACCGAAAGTGTCAGAGATGATGACGGCTACCTCAACCCCGGTGAGGCCCTTGATGCCGTCGCGTATGCGGCGTGCGGAACGGTCAGGATCAACGGGTAACAGCGCAGCTTCTCCTCGGGCCACATTCGACAAATCAATTCCGGCATTTGCACAGACAAACCCGTGCCGGGTTTCGCTAATGATTAACTCGCCGCGTCGCCTCAGAATCCGAACCGACTCCTGCTCGACGAGCGGTTTGTGGCTGAGCGGATCATCTGGGTCAACCTGAGCCATTGCCCCTTCGGCTTTGGAGACAATTTTCTGCGTGACTACCACAACATCGTGATGGGCAAGTTGCTCGTTGGCCTCGGCTACTGCAGAGCAGATCAGCGCAGCTATGTCGCTGGCGCGAACGATCTCTGGCATTCCGGCAAGGGGAATCAGCTGGATTGAATTCATCTGATGCAGTTCCTCACCTCGTGATGATGGCGTCCATGCAGCATTGGGCCAATGCTGCCGCCGCTGCTCGATCCGTCATTACCGTAGGTGCCACGATGCAACGCATGCCGGCAGCCTCTACTTGATCTGCAAGGTGTGCATCAACGCTGTCGATCACCAACGTTGACGCAAACTCAACGTAATAGCGGGCAATTCCAACCACCGACACCTCGTGACCGAGCTCGCGCAAGAGACGATCAGCGGGACCTTTCAGTGCTGCCCCGCCAACGATTGGGCTGATTGCAATTGTTCGCTCCCGCGCTGCGGTAACAGCTGCTCGAACCCCTGCAACTGCCAGCACGGGGTCGATAGAGACCACGGGGTTGGAGGGCGCGATGCAGACAAGATCCGCTTGTTCGATCGAGGAGAGTACCTCGGGCCCTGGACTGGCAGTCTCGGAGCCAGCGAACCGGATCTCGCTCACGGCCACATCATGGTGTTCGCGAACGAAGTATTCCTGAAAACTGAGTTCGCGGGCATCGGCGGTGCGTACCTCGGTGCTCACAACCTCATCCGAGACCGGCAAGAGCTTCAGTTCAAGTCCCCAGGTGTTGCAGATTTCTGCGGTGACTTCGGTCAGGGTTGCCCCGGCTCGCCGGCGTGAGGTGCGATACAAGTGAGTTCCCAGGTCAAGGTCACCGAGGGCAAACCAGCCGGCAGCATCATTGCCGACCTGATCGGTTTCGGAAATCCCATTGCTGTTTGCATACCGGCGCACCTGCTCAATTGCCTGCCAGGTTTCTCCCACGAGTCCCCACCCGGTCACGGGGTTGACTGATTCGGCCAGCGTGTAGGTGATGGTGTCAATGTCGGGGCTCACCATGAGGCCGTGCAGAACGGTGTCGTCGCCGACGTTCACAATCGCTGTTACCTGTGACTGCGCAATAACCGCGATCAGGCCGCGCAAAAACTTTGCTGCACCGACTCCACCAGCGAGAACTGCAACTCTGGGCGTCACAAGCCGTTAGCTAATTCCATGAAGCTTGCCCGAGAGCAGCGCAAGATCTGCATCCACCATCATGGTGACCAGATCCTCAAACCCCACAGTGGGAGTCCACCCCAGCACCTTTTCGGCCTTCGCGGGGTCGCCCACAAGCAGTTCAACCTCGGCTGGTCGATAGAAGGCCTCGTCGATCACCACAAACTCCTCGTAGTCCAAGCCAACGTGGCCGAAAGCCACCTCGCAGAACCTGCGAACAGATTGTGTGTTGCCAGTCGCTACGACGTAGTCGTCAGGGCTGTCTTGCTGAAGCATCAACCACATAGCGCGCACATAGTCGCCGGCAAATCCCCAGTCGCGTTTGGCCTCGAGGTTGCCGAGTCGAAGCTCTGTTGCTTGGCCAAGCTTGATTTTTGCCACTGTGTTCGAGATCTTTCGGGTCACAAATTCAAGGCCTCGGCGAGGGGACTCGTGATTGAACAAGATCCCGCTCGACGCATGCAGGTCGTAGCTCTCGCGATAATTCACGGTGATCCAGTGGCCGTACATCTTGGCTACTCCATAGGGAGAGCGCGGGTAGAAGGGAGTGTCCTCGGACTGCGGCACCTCGACTACCTTGCCGAACATTTCCGAAGAGGAGGCCTGATAAAAACGGATGCCCGGGTCTGCAATCCGGATTGCGTCCATCAGTCGGGTCACGCCAAGACCGGTGACATCCCCGGTGAGCACCGGCTGGCTAAAGCTGGTTTGAACAAAGCTCTGAGCTGCCAGGTTGTAGACCTCATCTGGTCGATGCGTGCGAAGCAGGTCGATCATGCTTGCCTGATCGAGCAGATCGCCGGGAACGGTGGCAATGCGGTCCTGCAGGTGTGCAATACGTTCGAAGGTCACCGTTGAGGAGCGACGAACCATTCCGATGACCTCGTAACCCTCATCAAGAAGCAATTCGGCCAGGTAGGAACCGTCTTGGCCGGTGATGCCAGTAATGAGCGCGCGCTTTGTCATGGTGTTGAAGTTACTCCTTGTGCTTGACCGAGTCTGCCAACTGAGTTGGCAAAATCTAAGCCTGTAGACTGATGTTTCTGCATATGTCGAACAGGCCTTGATGATGAATCCACCAACAGCGAACAACTCGCCACTGAGCAACGCTCAGGCTCAGGCCGCCGAGCTTGCATCACTTGGATTGCGGATTTCTTCGCTGCGGATGTGCCTTGGATTTACGCAGCAGGAATTCGCAGAGCGCTTGGGAATCTCTCGCGTTGCTGTGTCCAACTTGGAGTCAGGTCGAAGCGTCCCTGGTGAGCGCACGGTTACGTTGATGGCCGGGCTGTTCGGAATGGAACCCTTCGAACTCGTCCAGGGAACGGCCTACCCGCAGGCCAAAGTCGACCGCCTGCCGCTGGTAACGGCAAAGTACACCGAGGTTGAACTGCAGCTCGCGCTGCTCGGACGAGACCTGCGCTGGTTGGAGTCTGCTCCTGCCGAGCTAGCAATCGAGGTGATTGAGGGGTGGCAAAAAGCGCTTCGCCTGCTCGCGGAATGCACAACAGACAGCCGGCAACTGCTCCTTCTTCGCCAAGCTCTCGATGCGCTCCCTGAAACCTAGCTCCGGGCATTTTGCCTCGGCTTGTAACCGCATTAGGTCTCGGCTTGTAACCGCTTACGCCGGTCGTTCAGCAAGTCCTCGAGCGTCTGGTCAAGTGGAATCTCTGGCTTCCAGCCAGTGTCAGCAAGAATGCGAGAGGCATCTCCAAGCAGGATTGGGATATCGACCGGTCGCTGAAGATCAGGGTCTGGTTCAAGAGTCATGGGAATCTGAGCCAATCCGATCAGACGCTCGGCGAGATCCTGCACAGGTATCGCCGTTCCCGAACACACGTTGTACACCTGACCCGCCTGGCCCTTCTCGACCAGCAAGCGATAGGCACGAACCACGTCGCGCACATCGGTGAAGTCTCGCTGGGGGCTGAGGTTGCCAACGCGAACAACCGAGTTCCCTTCAATCTCGTTTACTGCAACTCGTGATGCCAGAGCCGCAGCGACGAATTTATCGGTCTGTCCTGGGCCGAGGTGATTGAAGGGTCGTGCACGAACCACATGTTGTTCGTAACCCAAAAATGCCTGCAGAGCCACGTAGTCGGCCGCTACTTTCGAAGCTGCGTAGGGACTCACCGGTCGTAACGCCTGCTCCTCGGTTATCGGCAAGTCAGCAGCAGTGACCTTGCCATAGACGTCAGCAGAGCCAATAGTGAGCACGCGTTCGGTGCCAGCCTCTCGGGCAGCCCACAAAATGTTCAAGGTGCCCTCGGCATTGGCACGGAAAGTCGCCTGGGGGGTTTGCCAGGAGCCACCCACATCGCTTGCTCCCGCTAAGTGATAGACCACCTCTGGCTCGCAGCGACGAAACATCTCGAGCAGGGCCGCAGCGTCAAGAATATCGAGACCGTCTGTGACTCGATCAGTAGCGGTCACCTCATCCCCGCATTCTTCAAGGTGGCGTTGAAGGTGCGCGCCTACAAAGCCTCCAGCACCGGTAATGAGTGCCCTCATGAAGGGACCTGAGAAAGTGCCTGAGGGAGTCGAAGTTGCATGGGCAGACACTCTACGCGTGACAAGGCCCTGCGTGCCTCTCGTTGGTTTATGTCGCGGGTTGCACAATGCTGCGCGGTACGATCCATATTCCCCGGATGAAGGATGCAGTCATCCCCCCTGAGACTCAAGAGCCCAATTCAGATCCAGATGCCGTTGCCGAAGAACCGGGAGCGCAGATTGGTGATTCCGCCGTGTTGCCGACTGAGGTTGCTTCGCTCGAGCAGTTCGAGGATGAAGAGGCCGACCTTGATGAGAAATGGGGCTTTGTTCAGCCAGAACCGCTTATAGGTGTCGGTGCCCCGCCCGTAGTGGCAGTGGTCATTACCTCGAATCCAGGTGACTTCTTTGAAGAGGCACTTGAGTCAATTGCAGCGCAAGAATACGAGAATCTCTCCGTTCTGATTATTGACAATGGCAGCGATCAGGACCCCACTCCGCGAGTCGCTGAAATCTTGCCAACAGCGTTTGTCAAGCGGCGCGATCAAGACGTTGGTTTTTCTGCTGCTGCAAATGAAGTCCTTGTGGCCGTAGAGGGAGCGGCGTTTTATCTACTGCTCCACGACGACGTTCGGTTACCCGAGGGCGCACTCACCGCACTCGTGACCGAGGCCTTTCGGTCGAACGCCGGAATCGTTGGCCCGAAGTTGGTGGACTGGGATTCCCCCCGAGAGCTTCGTTCGGTTGGTTACGCCGTGGACCCATTCGGGTTCTCATCCTCGGTATCTGAGCCCGGCGAGTTGGATCAGTCGCAGCACGATATTGCTCGCGAGGTGTTCGCCGTCTCGGATGCCTGCATGCTGATTCGTGCGGATCTTTTTGCAACTCTTGGCGGATTCAACGAGCAGATCCCTTTCTTTGGAGAGGACATTGACCTGTGTTGGCGTGCGCACATTGCGGCAGCCACCGTGCACCTGTGCCCCTCTGTTGCCGTCGGGCACCGGCAGGGATTTGAGGATCGCCGAAACAGTGAGGAGCGGTCTCAACGCCTTGAACTTCGCCATGAAGCGCGAATGATGCTCAGTAACTACGAGCTCTTTCGCTTGCTTTGGGTGGTCCCCGTTGCGATTGCGTATTCCGTGATTGACCTGATTGTCTCGTTGCTGCTTGGCAAGTTCAAACATGCCGGTGACATTTCCGCCTCGGTTGCCTGGAACTTCGGGAACCTCTTCTCGCTCTTTTCTGCTCGTTCTCGAGTAAAGAAAACCCGGCGAACCCATGATTCTGGCTATATGCAGCTCATGCGCCAAGGCAGCTCCCGTCTGCGCGGAATCCTTCGCGGCCAGGACACAAGTGAAAACCGCGTGCAATCAGCCAGCAACGCGAGTCGCGAGTACCTGCGTGAGATCGCTGCCGGCCCAAACCGGATTGCCGTGGCGGTGTTTATTGTTGGGGTAGCACTCATGGTGCTCGGTGCAAGAAATCTGATATCTGGTCCACTTCCTGTGTTCCGAGAGTTTATCGATGCAGGAAACAGCGGTGGGCAGTTGCTCTCGCAATGGTTCACCGGCTGGCGTGACGCTGGCCTTGGCGAACCCGCAGTGGCACCCGGACTCCTACCCGGCCTTGGCCTAGTGGGCACGTTGTTGTTTGGTGCTATCGGACTTGCTCGCCGGTTGCTTATTTTGCTGCCGTTACTCGTTGGTGCAGTCGGCGCCTGGAAGCTCTTCTTCGCGACGCGCTCCAGCCGAACCCGGGTAGCGGCACTGGTGGCTTACGGGCTGAACCCCGTGGTGCTCAACGCTATTGCCGAAGGTCGGTTGCAAGCCTTGTGGGTGTACGCCGCTGCTCCATGGCTCCTGCGTCGACTAGCGATGCAGGCAGAAATGGAACCCTTTGCAAGGCCAGACGTACCGTTGCCTTCAAGACTCCGACAGCTTGCAGGAACGGCCTTGATCCTCGCCCTTGTTGGTTCAGTCACACCGCTCGGCGCTGCGATTTTGGTGCTCACTATGTTGTTGCTCGCGGCTGTCTCGCTGTTGAGCGAGAGCGCCAAGAAGGCATGGCGAATGGCTTCTTGCACCCTTGGCGGATTGCTACTCGCCTTGCCGGTTCTGTTGCCATGGCTGCTTGCTTCGGTGTTGCGAGGTGATGCCGCATCGCTGACGGGTCTCTGGGCCACGCGGGGTGCGTCCCCTTCCGCTGCAAGCCTCCTCACCGGTTCGGTTGGTGCAGTCACGGTGGGTCTGTTCGGTTGGGGCTTGATCATTGCGGCTATGTATTGCCTGATTGCGGGTCGCAGTTGGCGCCTGCGGTGGGGTATCAACGCATGGGTGCTGACCTTTGTGTCATGGACGGCTGCAGTGGTGTTGGCAAAGTCGGGGTTCTTGGGCGGTGCCGGTGCAGAACTCATCCTGATGCCCGCAGTGCTTGGACTGTGTCTAGCTCTTGCAATGGGCGTGCTGGCATTCGAACAAGATGTTGTTGGGTCGGACTTCGGGTTGTCTCAGGTGCTGTCGGGGGTTGCGGTCGCAGTTGTGCTGATTGGTCTCGTCCCCATCGGGGTTGCCGCCTCAAACGGTCGCTGGTACCAGCCAGAGGGTGACTTTAGGAACTTGCTGAATGTGGTTGACAGCGGAACGAATTTCCGAAGTGTCTGGATTGGAGATCCTGATGTGCTGCCCCTTTCGGGGTGGAATCTCCATGATGATGAGGGCCTTGCAATGGGCGTGAGCAGCGGACTCGACCCGCTTATCACTCAACGTTTCAGACTCGATGGGGGTACTGGAGTTGCCACCCTCACTCGTGCTGTGCAGGCTGCTTTGAACGGCGAGACCAGTCGCCTTGGGCGTTTGCTTGCGCCGATGGGGATTCGCTACATCGTCGTGATTAATCGCCCTGCACCCCAGCCCTTTGCTTCAGCCGAGGTTCCCATGCCAACACCGGCACTAGCGGCTTTGAGAGAACAACTCGATCTGCGGGAAGTGGAGATCAACCCTGGTGTTGTCTTGTTCCAAACAGCCGGTCCGTGGCCGCTCCGCTCAAATGTTACCGACCTCAACCTTCCAGGTAGCGGGGCACCAACCCTTGAGGATCAGTTGAGTAACACTTGGGCGGCTCCGCCAGCAGTGCTTGGAACAAACCCAGGGACCAAGTTCTCGGCCACGCTGCGGGCGAAGCAACAGATTGCGCAGTCAGTTACTGCAGACCCTGCTTGGCAGATGAAACTTCCTTCTGGTGAAGCCAAACGCACCGATCTATTTGGGTGGTCGCAGCAGTTTTCCACCGGCGCGGGCGGCGCGGTCACCTTGGAATGGGTGACCCCGATCAGCTTGCGGGCGCTTCAACTGTTGCAGGTTCTTGGTCTGCTTGGACTCGTAGTCCTTGCCATCCGCAATCCTCGTATGTTCCCCAAATCCAAGAGGGCCCGCTCGAAGAGTGCGGAGTTGGAACGGGTGGTGGTAGGCCCCGATGGTCTGCTCATCGACGAGACGACGGCGCATTCCGCTGCCCAAAAGCTGCGCGACCCTGTACCCACATCAGCCACGAAGAATCCAGCGTCTTTCGACTTGGAGGATTCCTCTGATCCCACCAAGGGTGAGCTGGCATGAAAGTCTCGCGACTCGTTCTGATTACCTTCCTTGTGCTCGGCATTGTCGGACTGACTGCGTTCTGGGGTGGGCGGCCACCGGAAACTGTTGATGGCTCCATAGCCGAGATCATCCCCGAGTCAGGTTCTGCACAAACCTTGTCCTCGACTTGGTATTGCGCAGCGGGCGGCCTCGGCGAGTCGGCATCCTCCACCCATGAGGTCTTGTTAGCGAACCCTTCCAAAGAGGTTGTTCCAGTCCGCATGACGGCCTACAACGCTCAGGGCCCCGTGGGGGAGCCAAAGATAATTGCTTCGGTTGCCCAGCAGGTCACCCCCGTGGATGTGAACGCGGTTTTTGGAGGGAGCGAACTTTCGGTCATGGCCGAGTTCGATTCTGGAGCGCTCGCAGTGCAGCATCGCATCACGACCGCAACCTCGGCAGATTCGGTTCCCTGCTCCACGACCTCGTCTAAGAGATGGTTCTTTCCTGCACAGACCTCGGTACTGGGCTCCTCGGCACTGCTGGTGTTGTTCAATCCCTTTTCTGCAGATGCGGGTGTCGACATCACTGCAGCAGTCCAAGATGGATTGCGTTCCCCCAAGGAGTGGGCGGGAATTGTTGTTCCAGCAGGCACCTCCCGAGTTATAGATCTTGGACAGTACGTGCAGCGACGTGATCAGTTCTCGGTGGCCGTCCGACTGCGAAACGGCAGTCTCATTGCAGAGTCAGCACAAAGCTTTGACATCGCTGCTGCTGGTGATGCGCCTGCCGAACGCGGCCTGCGCCTTCAGCTTGGTGTACCCGAGGCCCGCAGTGGGTGGACCTTTGCAGGAGGCTTCAAAGGGGAGGGAGTCGCCGAACAGCTGGTCGTGTACAACCCTGGCAAGCAACCCGCCTCGGTGATTGTCCAAGTCACTCCATACGGTGGAGCGGGCGACCCTCCAGAGCCATTCGAGTTGACCGTTCCTGCTCGGCGTTTTCTCATTCTTGATCTCAGTGCAGAGCAACGCATTCCCGACACCGGCTTTCATGCCATTCGCGTGGAGACCTCAGAAGGCACGCCCGTGGTTGCTGCGCGCACCACCCAATTGTTCGGACCACCCCCCGCAGTTGCTGACCCAGCCGTTGGGACGCGACCAAATGAAACTCTCGGCGTTGCAATCGGCACGGGCACACCTGTTTATGCGCGCAGGTGGACCTTGCCCGCAGTTCGATCCGGGCCGGAGCAACAGCCGATGCTGATGATCCACAACCCGTCATCTGGCATCGTGACCCTGAATGTGAGAGCGCTGTCGGGTAAGGCTGCGCCAATCGATATCGAAACCGAGGTTGAAGTTGGAGCTGGAGACAGCATTTTTGTGTCCCTCCCAATGGCGAAGATGCAAGGCTCGGCTGACTGGGTGGTGACTGTCAGGGCAAGTGGCGAAGTCGCAGTTGAGCAGTTGCTGACCTTTGCCACACAGAACGATCTCTCGTTTGGGTCTGCCGTCGCTGTTCTCGGCCCGGGCTGATTGCTCAGGGCTAGTCGGCTACGGCACACTTTGTTCGTGGATCGTCTTTTGCCAGCTGTATTCCTTGCAGCCTTTGCCATTGGCATTGCACTCGCATTTCAACGAAGAAAATCTGCAGCGCCTACTGAAGCAATCACCGAACACCGGGCGCCGACTCGTTTGGAGCGATCAGATTTCCATTCCCCGAGCAGCCCATGGCTAGTAGCAGTTTTCACCTCCACCTCGTGCAGCACCTGCGCCGAGGTCTGGGCCAAAGCCACCGTGCTTGAGTCTTCGGAAGTAGTCGTTCAGCAGATTGACGTCACCGAATACTCAGATCTGCATGAGGAGTACGGAATCACCGCAGTGCCGATCGTGGCCGTTGCGGGCAGCGACGGTGTGGTGCAGTCCTCGTTTCTCGGGCCGGTATCGGCAACGCACCTCTGGGCTGCGTTAGCGGAGCTGCGCAACCCGGGGAGTGTGCCACCGGGTTGCACTGATCACGAAGGCTGAAGATGTTGAGCTAGGCCGTTTCTGGTCCAAATGGGCGAGCGTCGGTTGGTCCCGTTGCTCGACCGCCTGAGTTCCCAGCAGGTCCGGGGGTGTGAAACCCGGCCGGTGGTACTTCAGGTGGGGCTGGACTCGAAGGTGTTGCCGGGGCTGCGGCAACTGGCCCATCAGCGCGTTGTTGACTCTGATCGGTACTCAAATGCGCGGGGATCGGAGGCGGAGTCGCAGCGACTGGTGCTGCTGGTGCTGCTGGGGCCGCTGTCTCTGGGGCCGCTGTCTCTGGGGCCGCTGGTGTTCCGTTGAGCGCAACGGAAATTAAGCGGTTGACCTCATGGCCCGAAATTGTCTCTTGTTCAAGCAGCCCATGGGCAATCAGATCGAGTGCATGACGATGCTCGGTCATGAGTTGCGTGCAGCGTTCCTCGCCTTCGCGCAGCATTCGTTCAACCTCGTCATCAATGAGGCGATTGGTGTCTTCAGAGAACTCTCTTTGCTGGCCAAAATCCTCGCCAAGAAACACGGGTGCCGATCCACCCCAAGCGCGAGGCCCGATTCGATCGCTCATGCCAAACTCGGTCACCATGCGCCGAGCTCGCTCGGTCGAAACCTGCAGATCGTTACTGGCTCCCGTGGAGCGATGATTGAAGACGAGTTTCTCTGCGACGCGGCCGCCCATGGCGACCACAATTGATTCCTCAAGGTATTCACGAGAGTAGGAGTGACGTTCCTCTTCGGGGAGTTGCTGAGTCACACCGAGTGCCATACCTCGCGGAAGAATGGTGACCTTGTGAACCGGGTCGGCATTGGGAAGCAGTGCAGCGCACAGAGCGTGGCCAGCCTCATGATAAGCAGTGATTTCCTTTTCACTGTCTGACAGCACCATTGACTCGCGACGCTGACCCATGAGAACGCGATCTCTGGCGTCTTCAAAGTCGTGCATCTCTACGATTTTGGCTCCGCGGCGAACTGCGGTGAGGGCCGACTCGTTCACCAAGTTGGCTAGGTCGGCGCCCGACATGCCCGGAGTGCCGCGAGCAACGAGCGCCAGATCCACAGAGGGGCTGAGCTTTTTGTGCTTCACGTGAACTTCCAGTATTGCTCTTCGGTCATCGAGTTCTGGGAGTGGCACGACAACTTGACGGTCAAAGCGTCCTGGTCGAAGAAGCGCAGAGTCCAAAATGTCGGGTCGGTTCGTTGCCGCGATCATGACCACGCCGTCGGTTCCTTCGAAGCCGTCCATCTCGGAGAGCATCTGATTGAGGGTTTGCTCACGCTCATCGTGGCCACCACCCATGCCTGCGCCGCGCTTGCGTCCAACTGAGTCGATCTCATCAATAAAGATGATTGCTCGCCCATGCTTGCGTGCAGATTCAAAGAGGTCGCGCACACGAGATGCGCCGACGCCAACAAACATCTCCATAAAGTCTGAACCCGAAACAGACAAGAAAGGCACCCCGGCTTCGCCAGCTACAGCCCTAGCGATCAGGGTCTTACCCGTCCCAGGGGGGCCGACAAGCAGCACGCCTTTGGGAATGCGGGCGCCAATCTCTAAGAAACGTTCGGGTTCTTGCAAGAAATCCACTACTTCTCGGATCTCTCGCTTTACCCCTTCGTACCCTGCTACATCGGCAAACAAGGTGGCGGGGCGTTCGGTTGAGTACGTCTTTGCTCGGCTTCGGCCAATGGACATGATGCCGCCCATCTGCCCTTGAGCCCGGCGCTGCATCCAGACAAAGAATCCAATAATCAGCAGGATCGGCAACATGAGCGGAATGATCTGCATGAAGAACCCGGCGGTAGGAGTATTGAACTCCACTGCTACGTCTTTATCGTTCATGAGGACAAGGAGCTCTGGCGGGGGATCAGTTGGTCCAGTCGTGGTAAAGGTTTCGCCGCTCTTCAGTTCTCCCGTGACGGTTGCGTCCACATTGTTCCAAACGACGCTCTTGACGTTTCCGTCTTGGATCTCTTGGGTGAACTTGGTATACGGGATCGGCTCGGTTTTCTTTGCGGACAGCTGCAACGCGCTGATTACGACGAGGCCGACTACGAGCACCAGAACCCAAACCAGCCAAGATGGCAGGTTGCTCGTGCGTCCAGTTGAACCTCCGGAACCGCCAGACCCGGATGGTGAAGTGTTGTTTTGCTCAGAGGGCATACCTCTAGCCTAGAAGGAGTTGTGGCGTTCTCCCTAGCGTGATTCGAAAGACGCTGAGAAGTCTCCGCCATTTCGGCAAGTTTCCCCCCAGTATCCGCAGCTTTGGCTTCGAGTAGAAGTACCTTCTGGCTTCGTGAGCCGGAGCTGCGCCAGACCAACTTGTTCCCGTACAGCAGTTGCGACGATGTCGTACGCCTATGCCGATGGAGTGGTCTGGTTAGAGCCACTTCGCCCTGAGTCGCACCCTATGGTTCATGACTTGTGTTCGCAGCACGCTGGAAGCGTTCGCGTTCCGCAAGGTTGGGAGCTTCGCAACGAATGGCAGGCCGCGTCCGCCCGCAAGCAAGCTTCGGCTGCGTATGGCGGCCCCGAACAGCTTGATTTGATCGGCGCCTAACTCCAGTAGCGTCTGACTATATGGAGCGACTTGCAGACGGGGCGTTGTGAGCGAGTACCTCAACGGTGGTCGAGCCCAAGATGATGCTGAACTTCGATGGGGGTTGGGCGACGTAGCCATTGGGATATTTGCCAGCCTCTTCCTCTCGTTGCTCATCGGAGGAACGATCATGTCGGTAGCGGGGTGGAAATCCTCTGAGGAAGCCCCCATCTGGGGACTTGCCCTGCTCCAGATCCCGCTGTGGGTTGGGTATTTGGGAGCAGTTCTCTTTGCTGGTTCGAAAGGAAGAGGAATCGTTGCGGACTTTGGGTTCCGTATGCGCGCTCTCGACGCACCACTGGGACTGGCCCTCGGAATCTTTTGCCAGTTGGCACTCCTGCCGCTGATCTACGCCCCGATCTTTTACTTCACCGGCAAAAACACTGATGAACTCGCTCGGCCTGCCGAGCAACTTGCGGCACGAGCCGATGGAAACCTCAGCTGGGCGCTTTTTGCGCTCCTGGTTGGCATCTTGGCGCCTGTGGTTGAAGAGTTATTTTATCGCGGTCTCCTACTGAGATCCCTCGAAAAGCGGCGGCTGCCGGTCTGGGCTGCAGTTTTGGTGAGCTCTGTAGTCTTCGCTGGCATGCACATGCAGGCACTCCAATTCCCTGGCTTACTGCTGGTGGGTCTCATTGCGGGAACACTCGCAGCCGTCACTGGTCGCCTTGGTGCGTCCATCTGGCTTCATATCGGGTTCAACATGACAACGGTGGTCCTGTTGTTTATGCACCGATGATCTCTACATACATTTTCTTGTGACTGCTTAACAATTGCTTTGTGCAGCCGACTGAGGGAGTGTCCGGAACGAAGTGTCTGGATCGCTGCTGTGGGTCTCGGACCGAGAACCTTGGCAGATGTCCAATCAGAGATGCTGGGAGCACCCCGATGAACACAACCGAATGCAATCACGAACAAGTTGAAATCGCACTGACGATTGATGGAGCCAAACTCTTCATGCGCTCCTGCTCAATCTGCGATGTTCGCAGCTGGCGCCGAGATGGTGAATCAGTTGAACTTCACGGACTCCTTCACGACATCAGTGAGGTTCCCACTCGCTACCGGCGTACCCTGTCTGCCTAGAGCCGGTCTGCCTAGAGCCGGTCTGCCTAGAGCCGTTCTGCCTAGAGCCGTTCTGCCGAGCTTTGCTCAGTTCAGCGGTGAGGAGGCGAAGCTGAGAAGTGTGTAGGATCTCGTGGCTGCTGTCGCCGGGTGAGACTGAGTTCATGTCAGGATGAGTTATGAATGATTTGCCCGCTACCGGGTTCGAACCGGGAGGCGCGGAGTTCGATCCTGACTCACGTTCTGAGGACCAGACTCGTCAAGAAGCATCCTCGGATGTCATCACCGATGACGGGGTTGCCAACAAAGGCGTCTCCTCGTTCGAGACTGGCCCATTGATTGCTCTCGACGATCCAGAGAACTCTGGAGCCAATCTCGCCAAGTGGGTGTCTTGGGGCATTGTTGCGACCTGCTGCATCATCGTGTTCATCTCGCTCGATCCGCTGTTGCTTCTGCAGAACTCGACTGCTACGGGTGGCGATATGGGTGCCCACGTCTGGGGCCCACGCTTTCTAGCTGATCACTTGCTCCCGCAGTTCCGGTTATCGGGCTGGACTCAAGACTGGTACGCAGGCTTCCCCGCATACGTGTTCTACATGGTGGTGCCATCGCTCTTTGTGCTCTGGCTCTCTTACGGGCCGCCGATCTGGCTGAGTCCGATTTTGTTGGCGCTTTTGGCTTTTGGTGTTTGGAAGCTCAAGCCAAGGCTGCCCGAAGCATGGATGCGAACTGCGATGTGGATTGCGACTGTCTTTATCGCTGTCCTCCTGGTTCCAGTTCCTTACAACATCGCTTTCAAACTCGTTACGGTCTCCGGACTTGTCACCCTACCAATCGCCGCGTACTGCTTAGCGAAGGCTGCTCGAGTTGCGTTCCCCGGCCCCCCGCTCATCGCACTGGCCTCGCTCGGGTTTATCTACGACAAGGGCTTTACCATCCTCGGCGGAAATGGCGCCTCAACTTTGGCCGGCGAGTTCGCATTCTCGATCTCGTTGACCTTGGCCGTGTTCTATCTGGCAGTCATTTTCAAAGGGGTGCGAACCAGCCGCGATCGGGCGCTCGGGGCAACGCTGTTGGCACTCACGATTCTTTGCCATTTAATTCCCGCCATCTTTGCGGGCATCGCAACCATCTTGATCCTGTTGTTCTTGCGCAGAGAAGATCGCACCCCCTGGTGGGATGCAACAAAAGTTGGTCGATGGGTGGCAGGGGTACTCGTCGGTCTGACGTTGTTCACACTGATCTCGGATGCAAACCTCCCGGGGCTCAATCAGCTCCGTCGGCTTCCCGGTGCCACCGTCTGGTTCCCCTCACAGTGGTGGTTCCCAGGCCTTGCCACCTTTGCAGCAATTGCTCTTCTGACAGGGTTTGAGCCGCGTTTTCTGCCGTGGCTCAAACAGCGCTTGGCATGGATCCCGGCAGTCCTTGCGCTGCTCGTTGGCGTTGGCATGGTTGCCGTCTGGTCGACCTGGTGGGTGCTTACTTTCGTGCTGTTGGCTCTGGTGTTTGCTTTCTTTGTAGGCATTGATACTCGCTTGGGTAAGTGGATCTTGTTGGTCGGGCCCGTGGGCGGCTTGCTTACCGGTTTCTGGTCGCTGCCGTTCCTTGGAAACAGCGCCTACATGAACGACATGGGCTGGGAGAAGTACACCAAGTACTCCGATTATCTCCTTGCCGTTCCGGAGCTTGACCAAGGCGGGATGCCGTATCGAAATCTGATCTTTGCCTTGGCAGGGCTCGGCCTTGTGCTAGCGCTGATTCAGCGCGTTCGTTTCGGATGGTTCTTGGGTCTCACCATCTTGGTTCTTGCTTGGACGTTCCGCTACTTCCCTCAGTACCGGCTGTGGAATGCGCGCCTCTTGCCTTTCTACTACCTGGCTTTTTACCTTCTCGCTGGATTAGCTCTCGCTCTGATCATCCGGTCGATTTCACTTGCTGTTCAAGACATGACTCATCGTCGAGAAGAGCCAGTCATGGTGGCTGTGGTCGGAGCCTTTGCGGTGTTAGCCATCTTCTTGTTCGGCTTGCTTGGAGCATTCCGCCTGCTCCCTGGCGGAGCACTGGTTGCTGATCCAACTCGTCCAACGGCCACGGTGTACCGCTGGTCGGGGATCAACTTCCAAACGGCAATTGTTAGTGATTGGGCTCGCTGGAACTACTCCGGTCTTGAGGGTAAGGACGCCTACCCCGAGTTCATCGGGATTATGAACATGATGAAGAGCGTCTCGGCCGAGAATGGTTGCGGACGGGCTTTCTGGGAGTACGACGCTGGCCTGAATCGTCACGGTACAACCATGGCACTCATGCTGTTGCCGTACTACACCGACGGATGCGTCGGGTCTATGGAAGGTCTCTATTTTGAGGCATCCTCTACTACACCGTTCCATTTCTTGACGCAGTCAGAACTCTCTACTGCACCATCACGAGCGCAGCGAGAACTGCCGTACAACAACTTCAATATCAAAGAAGGTGTTTCACACCTGCAACTGCTCGGCGTCAAGTACTACATGGCAACTACTGAGGCGGCGATTGCGGCAGCAAAAACCGAGCCCCGATTGACCCAGGTTGCTAACCAGAAGTTCAACTATTCTGACACTGCGGGCACTCTCCAAACCACCAATTGGTCAGTGTTCGAGGTAGCCGATTCCGAGCTCGCCGTGCCGCTCAAAAACGACCCGGTTGTCGTGACCGATGCAGACGATCACATTGACGGCTGGGTGTACGCCAAAAAGCGGCTGCCTCAGACTGAGGCCCAGATCCAGACGAGCATTCAAGGCTCAAAAACTGCTGGGCCTGCCGTGACTTGGTTCAATGATCCAACGAAGTGGGATGTGCTGCTCGCAACCTCGGGGCCCGCGGACTGGCCGCGATCCACCGCCGCAAATGCCTTTTCGCATAAGCAACCGAACCCGCCGATCAAAGTCAGCAATATTGTTACGACTCAAGATTCCATTGAATTTGATGTCGACAAAGTTGGTGTCCCGGTGCTTGTCAAGATCTCGTATTTTCCGAACTGGCATGCGAGTGGTGCCGAGGGGCCGTATCGAGTGAGCCCGAACTTCATGGCAGTCGTCCCGACCGAGAAGCATGTTGTTCTGGGCTATGGCTACAGCAAGTACGACCTAGTGGGCTGGTTTGCAACGCTCTGCGGGCTGGTTGCCCTTGGTGGGCTTGCGGTGCTCGACCATCGTCGCAGACTTCGAGACGAAGGTGAGGCTGGAAATGAGGCTGAATCCGGGGACGGACCTGACCCCGATGGGGATTCGGCTGAGGTTCAAACTGAAACCTCGGAGGAGCAGGACACCGCGGAATCAACCGCGCCATCAGAGGCACCGATCAGTGACCCAAGCACTGTCTCTGCTGAGCCCTGATCCTGTGATGGTCTGCACGATCTCAACTCCGCTGATCTAAGGCCCGAGAATATGGATCTGTTGCGCCGCTTCGCCCTTGTTGGGATCATCGCCACAACTGTTGACCTGGTGTCTTTGCTCATTTTGCGCGAGCAAGTTGGTCTTCCAATCTGGATGGCTGATGCCCTAGCGGTAGCACTTGCAACGAGTGTTTCTTGGGTCTTGCACGGCCTAGTGTCGTTTCCGGATGATCCGTCTCGCCGTTGGTATCGTCGGCCTGCGGAGTACGTACGTGCATCGGCGTTGTCATTACTTGCCGATGTATTCGTTCTGTCCGTACTCTATGAACTGCTGCATCCCGAGCGATGGGGTGCGCTGTTGGTCATCAAGTTGCCGGCGTTGATGGTTGCTTTTTTTGTCCGTCTCGTCACGTATCGAGAGGCCATGTTTGCCACGGTCCGAAAGGATCAGGAAGCGCCGCACCCTCGGCCTGCTGCAGCCGGAGATGTGCGATTGTCGGTCGTGGTGCCAGCTTTTGGTGAGGCTGACCGCATCGCAACCTCGGTGCAGCGAATCCGCTCAGCGCTCTCTTCAATTCAGAATGACGGCGGTTTACAAATCTTGGTGGTTGATGATGGCTCCTCAGACGACACTGCAGCTCAGGCTCGTCAAGCGGGAGCTGATCTGGTGTTGCAACAAGAAGTCAATGCCGGAAAGGGTTCCGCAGTTCGTGCAGGTGTGCTGGCTTCCTCGGGGCGAGTGGTTGCCTTCACCGACGCAGATTTGTCGTATGCCCCCGAGCAAATTCTGCTTCTGCTGAAAGGGGTAGAGGCAGGGTGGGACGTGGTCGTGGGTAGTCGGCAACACGTAGAAACCCAGACGGTGGTTCGTGCCGGCCGCCTGCGAGAAGTTGGCGGGCGCGTGATCAATGTTCTCACTGGGCTCGTTCTTCTTGGCAGGTATCGAGACACCCAATGTGGGCTCAAGGCCATGCGTTCCGACGTTGGTCGCATGATTTTCTCTCATGCCAAGATCAACGGTTTCGCTTTTGATGTCGAGGTCTTTGCACTTGTTGAGCGGTATCGATTAACTCTGCATGAAGTGCCCGTCGAAGTCGAGAACTCCGAGCGGTCAACGGTCCACGTGGCCAGAGATGCATACCGTCTCGTGCGTGATTTGTTTCGCATTCGCAGGTGGGGTCGTCTCGGAGAGTATGAGGTTGATCCCGCCGAGTTGCCTGCCGGGCTGGACGAGTCGTAGGCCGTTCAATCGGCAGCGCTGCCGACAACTAGGCTCGGCACTCGTGACTACTCTCGAGAAGATCTTTAAGGCCTACGACGTTCGGGGGCTTGTGCCCGAACAACTCGACTCCAAGATTGCCTTTGCCATAGGCGTTGGTTTTGCTCAGTTTGTGCGTTCGGATTCCTCCTTGAGTTCGCCGCCCAGCAAAGTTCTGGTTGCGCGAGACATGCGACCTTCTGGTGTGGAACTAGTAGCCGAGTTTGCTCGCGGCGTGCAGAGTCAAGGCCTCGACGTCGTAGAGCTCGGTCTGGGATCGACGGACCTTTTGTATTTCGCCGCCGGCAGCCTTGATGCTCCAGGCGCGATGTTTACGGCTTCGCATAACCCGGCGCAGTACAACGGCATCAAGTTTTGCCGGTCGGGGGCTCGTCCAGTGGGCGAGGATTCCGGATTGAGTGAGATTCGATCAGTCGCCGAGGAAGTCCTTGACGCAAAGGTGCCCGCAAGTAGTGAGGCCGGCTCGCTTTCTCAACTCGACCTGCTCTCGGCATTCGCTGACCATGTGCGCTCCTTCGTTGACGTCACCGCGCTTGCACCACTCAAAATTGTTGCTGACACTGCCAATGGCATGGGTGGCCTCATTGTTCCTGCAGTGTTTGAGCCCCTGCCCTTCGATGTCGAGATTATGTATGGCGAACTCGACGGCACGTTCCCAAATCATCCAGCCGATCCGATTCAGCCAGAGAATCAGGCCGACTTACGTGCCCGTGTGCTTGAGGTTGGGGCCGATATTGGGCTGGCGTTTGATGGTGATGCAGATCGCGTGTTCTTGGTTGATGAAAATGGTGTGGGCCTATCAGGGTCAACGACAACGGCCATCATCGCTGCAGGTATTTTGGATCGCAATCCAGGCGAGACCGTGATCCACAATTTGATCTGCTCAAAGACCGTTCCGGAGGTCGTTCTTGAACACGGCGGAACGCCCGTCCGTACACGCGTCGGGCACTCCTTCATCAAAGGGGTAATGGCAGAGACGGGGGCGATTTTTGGCGGAGAGCACTCGGCGCACTACTACTTCCGCGATAACTTCCGCGCTGACTCAGGCATCATTGCGGCCATGGTGGTTCTCGAACAGTTGTCGGTCTCGGGACTGACCTTGTCAGAACTTCGTGCCCCTTTTGAGCGGTACGGCGACTCTGGGGAAATCAATACCAAAGTCTCCGATACTGCCCTGGTGATTGAGCGGGTCGCAACGCACTATGAGTCTGCCAAACAAGATCGCCTGGACGGCCTTACGGTTGATTGCGGCGACTGGTGGTTCAACCTTCGCGCCTCCAATACGGAGCCACTCTTGCGACTCAATCTTGAAGCAGCGAACGAGGAAGCCTGTGCGGCTCGCGTTGCAGAAGTCCAACTCGTAATGGCCGGCTGACTCTGACACCTCTACTCTGTTCGGGCGCTAGGCCTGCACAGAATCCACCCTATGAGCTCGACAAGACGAGCAAGGAGAACTGATGAGTACCGCTGAACACCTTGATCCACGATTACTAGAGATTTTGGCTTGTCCCCAAGACAAAGGGCCGCTGCTGTATTTCGCTGACGAGCAACTTCTGTATAACCCCCGATTGAAGCAGTCCTATCCCGTTCGTGAGGGGATTCCAGTCATGCTGATTGATCAGGCCTCGGCTGTTGACGAGACCGAAGCAGAGCGGCTGAATTCAAAAGCTGAGGCAGAGGGAATTCAGCTGACCTTTAGCGAGTAAGCCGATTCAGGTGCGGCGGAACTGATTGCTAGAGGTCGGAGTCCACTGAGACCAGGTGTGAGGGAGCAGCCGCAATGGCCGAACGAGTTGACAGTCTTGGGATGTTTCAGGCTGCCTACGCGCTACCAGAGCAATGCATCGATGCCGTGGCGCGCACCGAATCTGTTGCGGGCTTGCCACCGGCCGAGGGGATCACTTCAGTACTCATGGTGGGAATGGGTGGCAGCGGGCTTGCGGGTGATGTGGTCTCGGCGGTTGCGGCAGCAAGTTGTCCTGTTCCGATTCTGGTGTCGAAGAACTATGAGTGCCCCGAGTTTGTAGGGCCCGACACCTTGGTCATCGCCGTATCGTGGTCGGGTGACACTGACGAGACGATCAATGCTGTTCATCATGCTGCAGGAGCTGGCGCACGACTCGTGGTGGTGACAGCTGGCGGCCACCTTGAGCGCGTCGCTCACGAGTGGGGTGCGCCAGTGGTGTCGGTGGACTCGAGTCTTCCGATGCCGAGCGCCGCAATTGGAGCCGTGTCGGTTCCGCCGTTGTTAGTTCTGGAGCAGCTTGGCTTGATGGATGAAGCCTCTGATCAAGTTGAAGCAATGATTGTACAAATCTCCACTCGACGCGATTCGTTGCTGGCCGACGGCAACGAGGCTCTGAAGTTGGCCCAACGGTTGGGGAGCACCTTGCCGATTGTGTATGGCGGCGGGACTCTTGGCGAGACAGCAGCCTGGCGATGGAAAGCTCAGTTCAACGAGAACCCCAAGGTTCCCTCGTTTGCGAATCGAATCCCCGAACTTACGCATAACGAAATCTGCGGCTGGGGCCAGCATGGCGACATCACCCGACAGATTTTTTCGATGTTGTTACTTCGGCACGATTTTGAGCATCCCCAAGTGCAGCGACGCTTTGATTTGGTGGCAGAGATCTGTGAGGAGATCGTCTCTGGAATCCAGTCAGTCTGGGCTGCGGGCGAAGGTCGCCTAGCGCAGTTGTTTGATCTGATGTTGTTCGGCGATCTGGTGACGTTGCATTTGGCCGCAATCGCAGGCGTCGATCCGGGGCCCGCGCCGATTATGGACGAGATCAAAGCCAACCTGCGCTAATCGCAGCCGGTCCAAACTCCATTGGCGCCGGCAAGCTACGGATTCCGTAGCTTTTCGGCGCCAAAGATTAAAAAAGCGTGCTGGGGTGCTGTTGGCGCTATCATTGCGAACTTGCGAAGGCTGCATGTACCCGGTGTCAGACGACCCCAGCCTGAAGCACATATCCGCGTCGATGAGCGCGCCCCTTCGGTAGAACTGGGTCAGGCGCGCAGGAGGAAAGAAAAATGAGTTTCACTGATTTCAAAGTTGCTGACTTGTCACTCGCCCCGTTGGGCCGCAAGCAGATGGATCTAGCCGAGGTTGAGATGCCAGGTCTGATGGCCATCCGCGCCGAGTATGCCGATTCGCAGCCGCTCGCAGGAGCGCGAATCACCGGCTCGTTGCATATGACGGTCCAAACAGCGGTACTGATCGAGACCTTGACAGCGCTCGGCGCCGAGGTGCGTTGGTGTAGCTGCAACATTTTCTCGACCCAAGACGAGGCAGCTGCTGCAGTTGTGCTTGGACCACAGGGCAGTATCGACAACCCACAAGGTGTGCCGGTGTTTGCTTGGAAGGGCGAGACGCTTGAGGAGTACTGGTGGTGCACCGAGCAGGTACTCAACTGGCCCGCTGACGCCGAGGGTTCTACAGGCCCCAACATGATCCTTGACGACGGTGGCGATGCCACGTTGTTGGTTCATAAAGGCACCGAGTACGAAGCCGCCGGTGAGGTACCCGCAGACTCGGATTCCGATTCCGAGGAATGGAAGGTTGTGCTTGACACCTTGCGTCGCACGCTGACCGAGGATGCCTCGCGATGGACAAAGATCGGTGCAGGAATCAAGGGTGTAACTGAAGAAACCACCACGGGCGTGCATCGCCTCTATCAAATGTTTGATGCGGGGCAGTTGTTGTTCCCCGCAATCAATGTGAACGATTCCACCACCAAGTCCAAGTTCGACAACCTGTACGGCTGCCGGCATTCACTCGTTGACGGAATCAATCGCGCCACCGATGTGATGATCGGCGGAAAGACCTGCCTGGTAGCTGGTTTCGGAGACGTTGGAAAGGGTTGCGCACAGTCATTGCGCGGCCAAGGCGCACGAGTTGTGGTGACCGAGATTGACCCGATCTGTGCGCTGCAGGCCGCAATGGAGGGCTACCAAGTGGTCCGCCTCGAAGATGTGCTCGACACCGCAGATATTTTCATCACGACAACCGGCAACAAAGACATCATCACGGCTGAGCATATGAACGCCATGAAGCACAATGCCATTGTTGGCAACATCGGCCACTTCGATAATGAGATTGACATGGCTGGCGTCTTCCGCCAGAGCGATATTCAGCGAGTCACGATCAAGCCGCAGGTAGACGAGTTTGTGTTCCCAGACGGTCACTCCGTGATTGTTCTGGCCGAGGGCCGCCTGCTCAACTTGGGCTGCGCAACGGGTCACCCAAGCTTTGTGATGAGCTGCTCATTTTCAAATCAGGTGCTTGCTCAGATCGAACTTTTTACAAAGACTGCAGACTATGAGCTCGGCGTGTGGGTTCTTCCCAAGCAACTCGACGAAATGGTTGCTCGCTTCCACCTCGACGCACTCGGCGTTCGCCTGACGACGCTCACCGCTGAGCAGTCTGCGTACCTTGGCATTGCGGTGGAGGGTCCATACAAGCCAAGTCACTACAAGTACTGATTTCTTCGACTGGTTCGCTCAGTGAGGTGATCGAAAGGGCGATTCATGGAGCAATTTGAAGGCAAAGTTGCAGTAGTCACCGGTGCGGCGAGTGGCATTGGTAAGGCTCTGGCAACTGCGTTTGCTGAAGTCGGCATGCGCATCGTACTTGCAGATGTTGAATCTGCGGCGCTCGAGATTGCAGCAGAAGAACTGCGATCACAGGGAGCGGACGTATTTGCCGTGACCGCGGATGTGGCCAAGGCAGCGGATGTTGACCGAATCGGCACCGCTGCAATGGATGTCTTTGGAGCGCTGCACGTTGCGTGTAATAACGCCGGGGTTTCTGGTGGTGGCCTGTCTTGGGAGATCGATCTGGAGACCTGGCGGTGGATTCTGGACGTGGATCTCTGGGGAGTCATTCACGGGGTTCACACGTTTACACCGCTGATTATTGCGAGCGGCGGCGGGCATATCGTGAACACGGCCTCCATGGCGGGGCTCACCTCGAATCCTGGAATGAGTCCCTACAACGTTGCAAAACACGGGGTAGTGACGCTGTCGGAAACCCTTTCTGTTGAACTACAGATGACTCACCCCGAGGTGGGTGTGAGCGTGTTGTGCCCCGGTTGGGTGCGAACCCGAATCAACGAGTCCGAACGAAATCGCCCCGACCTCAGCGGCGGAGTCGTTATGGAAGAGACTGATGAGGGCTTGCTGGCCATGAGAGAGATGGTCAACACATGGATTGCAGAAGGTTTGCAGCCTGCTCACGTGGCATCGCTCGTGATCGATGCCATGCGAGAGAACCGCTTCTATGTGCTCACTCATCCCGAATGGCAGGGCATGATTCAGGATCGAATCGATCGCATGCTCTCGGGGGCCAATCCTTGGGCCAACCTTCCGGGCAACTAACGGCGGCAACGAGTGGGGAAGCATTAAAGGGTGACGGCCAGCGTGAGACCGTGGAGTGACTTCACTCCCGACTCGATCAGGGCATCGGCAGCAGCGCACAGGGTTGCGCCGGTAGTGCGAACATCGTCAATCAGGATCACACGCTCCGGAGCTGGGCCGCGAGCAATGAACTGCGGACCAAGGAGACGGTCTGCTCGGCCATGCCCAGTTTGTGCCTCTCCAGGAAGGCGTCGAAGAAGTCGCGATGTGTTTAGGCCTAGCGGTGCCGCAACAGCGCGGGCGAGCAGTTCCGCTTGGTCGAACCCGCGCTTGGATTTTCGCGCTGCTGAGGTTGGTGCCCACGTCACTATTGGCCGGGACAGGCCTTTTGTTGCCAGCATGGCGGACTGATCGAGAAATTGGGCGAGACCGAATCCCAGCACGCCCACTGCGTCGCGGTGGTTATGGAATTTGAGTGCTGCAACTAAGTCTTTCGTGTTACCGGTGTAGCTCAGTAATGAGTCACAGGCTTCGAATCCCGGTGGAGCAGCGAGTTCGGGGGCTGGGATGAGCGTGGCAATGCAAGGCGAGCAGAGTCCACAACCCTGCGTGCGACAGAGCACGCACCGGGGAGGAAGTAGGAGCGATAACAGCGCTGAGAGCAATGGTGTGGCGGAGAAATTGAGACGCTCGGTGGGCATTCTTGCGATGCTAAAGAATGCGGACTCATCGTGTTGCGAGCCAAACAGGGCTGCACGCCCCTGTGATAGGCCAACTGCCGAGTGCAGGGCCTGCCTCAGGCACCGGTAGTATCTGACCCGTGGGACTCCTCGATAAAGTATTGCGCACCGGTGAAGGTAAAAAAGTAAAGGCCCTGGCTGGCCTTGTTCCCGAGATTGGCGCGCTTGAACCCGAATGTGAGGCGCTCTCAGATGCCGAACTGCAAGCAAAAACGGGTGAGTTCCGTGGCCGTCTCGACCGAGGCGAAGATCTTGATGACCTGCTGATAGAAACTTTTGCCGTCGCCCGCGAGGCGGCCCGCAGAGTGACAGGGCAGCGGCACTATGACGTGCAGTTGATGGGTGGTGCAGCCCTGCATTTTGGTTGGGTTGCAGAGATGAAGACCGGTGAGGGCAAGACGTTGGTCTCAACGCTCCCGGTCTACCTTGACGGTTTGGCGGGCAAGGGAGTTCACATCATCACGGTGAACGAGTACCTCGCTACTCGAGATGCACAGTCCATGGGGCGCATTCACAACTTCTTAGGCCTAACAGTCGGCATGATCCTTCCCGGAGATAACGATCAGGTAGCGAAGCGAGAGAACTACGCCTGCGACGTCACCTACGGAACCAATAACGAGTTCGGTTTCGATTATCTCCGAGACAACATGGCGCTCTCACTTGATGAGAAGGTGCAGCGAGGCCACTCCTTTGCCATCGTCGATGAAGTCGACTCCATCCTGATTGACGAGGCCAGAACGCCACTCATCATCTCTGGCCGAGTGAGCGATGCTGCGAAGCTCTACTACAAGTTTGCGCAGGTTGCCCGTTCACTCAATCGAGACGTGGACTACGAAGTGGACGAAGAGAAAAAAGTGGTCTTCCCTCTACCCGAGGGTATTGAGCGGGTAGAAAAATCTCTCGGTGTCGATAATTTGTACGACGATGTTTCCAACAGCCTCGTGCATCAATTGCAGGTTGCCATCAAGGCGAAAGAGTTATACCGCAAAGATCGTGATTACTTGATTTCCGACGGCGAAGTGAAGATCGTGGATGAGTTCACTGGTCGTGTCCTTGAGGGCCGCCGATGGTCCGAAGGCCTGCACCAAGCCGTTGAGGCTAAAGAAGGAGTCAAGATAAAAGAAGAAAACCAGACTCTGGCGACCGTGACCCTGCAGAACTATTTCCGCATGTACGACAAACTCGCTGGTATGACAGGTACCGCCGTCACCGAGGCTGCGGAGTTCATGGGTACCTATAATTTGCAGGTGGTGCCGATTCCCACGCATCGTCCGATGGTTCGCAAGGACGAGGGAGATGTGATTTATCGCACCGAGGCAGCGAAGTTCGCCTCGGCGGTTGAAGATATTGCAATCCGCACAGAGAAGGGTCAGCCGATTCTGGTCGGCACGGTATCGGTTGAGAAGTCGGAGCGCCTAGCACGCGAACTCGAAAAGCGAGGGATTCGCCACGAGGTACTCAACGCCAAGCAACACACTCGTGAGGCCGAGATCGTGACGCAGGCTGGTCGAGTAGGAGCGGTCACAGTCGCTACCAATATGGCTGGTCGAGGCGTAGACATTCTTCTTGGAGGAAACCCCGAAGGGCTTGCAGCTCGCGATGTCAATGCCGAGGGCCTGGAGTTAGTTTCCGAGGAGGGCCAAGCTCGTTACGCAGAGCTCTTAGAAAAGCACAGCATCGAATGTGCCGCCGATGGGGATCGAGTGCGAGCCCTCGGTGGGCTCTATGTGCTCGGCACCGAACGTCACGAGAGCCGCCGGATCGATAATCAGCTTCGCGGGCGTTCTGGCCGGCAAGGTGACCCGGGCGAGAGTCAGTTCTACTTGTCCCTTGAGGATGACCTGATGCGGTTCTTTGCAACGGGTGCCATCGAGTGGGTGATGGGTAAGGGCTGGGATGACGAGATTCCCATCGAGGCCAAAATGGTCTCGAAAGCCATCGAGAAAGCCCAGAACACCGTCGAGGCGCGAAACGGAGAAATCCGAAAGAACGTTCTGAAGTACGACGAGGTGATGAACGAGCAGCGCAAGGTGATCTATCGCCGCAGGGATCAGGTGCTCGATGGAGCTGATCTGCGCGATGAAACCTTGCAAGCGCTCGCTGAGGCTGTTGATACCTTGCTCCAGACGCACTGCTCGGCAGATTATTCAGAGGACTGGGATCTTGACGCGCTCCTCGCCGATATGACCTCGTATTGGCCCACCGAGTTAACAGCTGAGTCGCTCGCGGCTGCTAACAACAGTGACGAGGTCTACGACATCGTCATGGGTGACGCCACGCATCATTACGAGGGTCGCGAGGCGGAGCTCGGGACGGAGACCATGCGCCAGATCGAGCGGCAGGTCATGCTCAAGATTATTGATGCTCGGTGGCGAGATCACCTCAAAGAGATGGACTACTTGCAAGAGGGCATCAACCTGCGAGCCCTGGGTCAAAAAGATCCACTCAGCGAATGGCAGCGTGAGGGCTACGAGATGTTCGGTCAACTCATGGCCACCGTAGATCGCGAGTACGTGCAGTACGTGATGCACGTGCAGGTGGTCCAAGAAGAAGCCCCGAAGATTCAGCCGATTGGGAATTTCAGTTACACAGCGCCCGAAGACCCAGCCACGGCTCAAACCGCCGGACCGGCTGCGGCGCTCGAAACAACCTCTCTGGCTTTAGCAGAGGGTGGCTCAGCTCCGGCTCCAGAACCCGAGGCGCAACAGCCAGTCGTGAAGACCGACTGGGAGCGGACTCCGCGCAATGCCCCATGCCCCTGCGGCAGCGGCAAAAAGTACAAGGTTTGCCACGGCGCCTAATTGTGCTCGACTTTTCACCGCAGATCTCTGCGCTCCGAACCAGACTCGCCGAAACCCAGGACTATCTGCGCATTGCAGACCTGCGGCACCGTCAACCTCAATTAGAGACCGAGCTTGCTCGTCCCGATCTGTGGGATGACGCCGCTGCTGCGCAGATACTGCAACGCGAGTTTGCCGAGATGTCTGATGACCTTCAACTTTTTGACTCTCTTCAGTCTCGAGTCGAGGACTTAGAAACCTTGCACGAACTGGCTCGCGAAGAGGATGACGAAACGCTTGAGGCCGAGCTCAGTAAAGAGGTGAAATCTCTTGAACGTGACTTTGAGGCGTTAGAACTTCGCGCCTTGTTTACCGGTGAGTATGACGAACGTGATGCCATCGTCGACGTGAATTCGGGTGCAGGCGGAGTAGAGGCTCAGGACTGGGCCGAGATGTTGCTGCGAATGTATTTGCGCTGGGCCGAACGCAGGGGATTCACTGCCGAAATCGAGTCTTTGAATGAAGGTGGCGAGGCGGGAATCTCATCTGCGACCTTTGTGGTGAAGGGTCGCAATGCGTACGGACTCTTGCGCTCCGAACATGGCGTGCATCGCCTGGTTCGCATTTCTCCATTTGATAACAATGCACGGCGTCAAACCAGCTTCGCATCAGTAAAGGTCACGCCATTTATCGAAGACGTGGACTCTGTGATTGAAATCGATGACAAAGATCTGCGAATCGATGTCTACCGATCTTCAGGCGCAGGTGGACAGCATGTCAATGTGACGGACTCAGCAGTGAGAATCACTCACCTGCCCACAGGGGTGGTGACCTCATGTCAGAACGAGCGTTCTCAGCATCAGAATAAGGACCGAGCGATGAAGACCCTCAAGGCTCGACTACTTGAACTTGAACGAGCCAAACGCATGGACAAGATCGCTGAAATTACCGGTGATCAGTCCTCGGTCAACTTTGGAAGCCAGGACCGCAACTATGTGTTGCAGCCGTATCAGCAAGTTAAAGACCTTCGTTCTGGTCTGGAGTTGCCGAACCCCGAGGCCGTGCTCGACGGAGAGTTGGATGAGTTGATGGAGGCCTTCTTGCGCTGGCAACGCACTGAAGGGGTTCCTGCTCATTAGCAACGATCTCCCCGTAGAAGCAGCGCCTCAGGGGGTTCCACATATTGCCCTCTGCAGCGCGATAACGTCACAGTTCTGTAACAGCAGCCTTCACAGGTCTTGTCGTGACCCCCCGAGCGCATCGGATCGGCAATCTGTGGAATTCGTCGAACACACTGGTCAGGAAAACGTGATCAAACTCGAGAATGTCTCGAAGATTTATAAGGGCGAGCATATGGCCCTGCGTGATGCAACTATCGAGATCGACAAGGGAGAGTTTGTCTTTCTTGTTGGGCCTTCGGGGTCTGGAAAGTCCACGTTTTTGCGTCTACTCAACCGTGAGGAGACCGCCGAGAAGGGCAAGATCTACGTGGCGGGTAAAGATATTGCTGCCCTTCCTGGATACAAGGTGCCGTACCTCCGAAGAAATATCGGCAGCGTCTTTCAGGACTTCAAGCTGCTTCCCAATAAGACGGTTTCAGAGAATGTGGCGTTTGCTCTCGAGGCTATCGGTCGCCCGAAGTCGGTAATTAGAGAGGCCGTCCCGCAAATTTTGGAGCTCGTGGGACTTGGCCGAAAAGAAGGATCAATGCCTAATGAGCTCTCTGGTGGCGAGCAGCAACGTGTCTCGATCGCACGAGCTTTCGTCAACCGTCCCTTGATCCTTCTTGCCGATGAGCCCACTGGAAACCTAGATCCAGCGACTTCGGTGGGAATTATGAAGCTGCTCGATCGCATTAACCGGACGGGAACCACGGTGGTGATGGCAACACACGATCGCGGAATCGTTGACACCATGCGCCGACGAGTCATTGAGCTCGACCGAGGCAGTGTGGTGCGCGATCAAGCCCGGGGTGTCTACGAATGAACCTTGGATCAGCATGCTGGCGCATACAGCAGATTCTCAACACGCAAGTCGAGGGGTAGACGGTCATGGCTGTACGCCTCGATTATGTTCTCAAAGAAACGGGTTCAAACCTCGTCCGCAACCTGACGCTCACCTTGGCTTCGTTGCTGACGGTGGCGATTGCTCTGGCCTTTGTGGCCGTGAGCTTTCTCATTGGAACTGGCATCAACCAAAGCTTTTTAGGTCTCCGGTCAGATGTGCAGATGTTTGTGTACATGAACCCCGGTGCCACTGCTGATCAGATCGCGAGTGTGAGCAAGAATCTGGAATCTAATCCTCAGGTTGAGTCTGTCAAGTTCTTAGATAAAGACAAGACGTACGCCGAGTTCAAAAGATTGTTTGCGGATCAGCCAGATTTTGTGCAGTCCATCAACCCGGACGAACTCCCGCAGAGCTTCCGCGTAAAGCCTACGAGCACAGATGCTGATGTGGTCTCTGCAGTGGGAACCGAGTTCGAGAACATGACCGGCGTCTATCGGGTTGAGTATGCCGAAGAGTACGCCCGACAGGTTCAGAAGTCGCTCAGCACGCTGAACTCTTGGGTTCGCCTTTTTGGTATTGCCCTGATTTTCGTGTCGGTGCTGCTTATCTTCAACACGATTCGCACAGCCGTGTTTGCGCGTCGAAGAGAGATCGAAGTGATGCGTCTAGTCGGCGCGAGCAACTGGTTTATTCGACTGCCCTTCATGACCGAGGGCATGGTCCAAGGGCTGCTCGGCGCGTTAGCTGCTGCAGGACTCACATGGGGTTTCGACGCCCTCTGGAAGCGAAACTTTGTGAATCAGGTGTCATTTGAGCTGCTCAACCAGATTAAATGGACCGGCGGAGACCTCTGGAAAGCCGTCATTATGATTCTGATTGTGGGCGCAGTCACCGGCGCCGTCGGCTCGGGCATCGCCGTAGGCCGCTACTTGCGGGTCTGAAACCCGCCACACACCTTCAAAAAAGCCGACCTAGGCCGTTCAGCCTAGAATTAGGTCTTTTGACCTATCCCGTCGGGTCCGAACCCGGCCGATCTACAGCAGCATGAGGCTGAATACCGAAAGTCTAAAAAGAACGAAGAGTCCCATGCGCGGCCGCAGAGGGCGAACCAGGAGTGAGCGTGGTGCGTCCCTTGTGGAGTACGCGCTCATCGTTGCACTGCTCGCCCTTCCAACTTTTGGTGGGATCAAGATGATGCAGAATGCCGCAGCATCCAAGATCAGCGCCACTGCAGTTGGGATGAGTACCCACACCATTCCCTCAGTACCGGTTGCTCCATAGTTTCTCCGTCGGATGTACTCGTTGCCCGCACCGCTGCCTGTGCCCCTGCAACTGCGCCGCCCCGCCGCTGCGCCGCCCGTAACCGTTTGGGGCCTGACCTGCTGTTTGGCGGGTGTAGTTCGAACGCACCATTTGCTGAGAACTGAGTCGTATGGCTCTGTTGTCCCGACAAGTTCGGACCGAAGAAGGTATATGAAACTGCAGAGGCGTCAGTCCAGTAATGAAATTGGTCGAGAGGTGGAGATTCGATTTCTGGGAGACTCCACGGTGACCTCCATTCCCCATGGTCGAGGATCAGGCCTCATTGATGCGCTTGTTCTGGCTACCTCACCGGCCTTGGCACAGCGGAGGTTGGCAGTGATCGATCCTCAGAATCTGGGCAGCAGCTCATCAATGTTTGACTACGACCACGTAACGGCGTTGCCGCTTGAGGTTTGCCCCCTCTGAGATGGCGGCGGGTCAACTTGGGTTTCAGGCTCGGGGCACATCGGCGCTAGCTTTTGTCATGAGCCAGTCCTCGAGGAGCCAGATGCGTCCCGCAAGAACAACCTTTCGTACTGTGATCTTGGTAGCAGCCTGTGCGCTCGCGCTGAGCAGCTGTGGAGGCACGGTGAGAGAGCCCCGGGAGTATGGCGACGTCACCACAGACGGCAAGGGTTACTACGGCAATTTGATGTATGGGTGCACTGGGGTTGAACCAACCGATGGTAAGTACGTAAACGTCAAGCTTGAGAGTGTTAATTACTGCAACTGCATCTTTAATGGATTGAAAGAAACTGTCCCGTTCTCGGATGCGAAAGCTTTCGATCAGTATCAGGCAACTGCGAAGGCCGGGGAGATCAAAATCCCGAAGAACATCCAAACGGTCCAACAGAAATGTGGCAAATCAAACTAGGGGCCACGTGATCTGTTGCTCGATGGAGATCTCCATGGACACCCGCTAAGAGTTCGGGCCCACCTAGATGGCACAGATCAGCTCTGAGATGGTTTTCGTTTGGGTTCGGGCAATCCCACTCGCACACTGCCCTCTGCGCTGAGTGGCCAGCGGGATCGAGATTTCTCCGAGAGTTTCCGCATTAATGCGATTGCCGCAGGGTCTGAATCTCCTGGGCGAGCTTCGATGGAGCCATCAGCAATCATGCGGCTGATGATTTCTCTCCCGAGGTCGGTGCGCACGATCGTGAGCGTCCAGTTGGCGTTCTCGCCAATTCCACCGCACGAGATATCGGCATGTTCCGCTGCAAAGTCGGGTCAGTGCGTGCAACCTTCTCGGGTCCAGGCGTGGCATTCCTTGAGGTTCACCTCGCGGTAGGTGCCATCGGCTAGCCAGAGTTGGAACACGCCTTTGATGTTCATCTTGAGGATCTGTTCGCGTTCGATGCCGTATTTGGCGCGGAAAAGTTCTTCAAAAATCGCGTCATCGAAGGTCTTGGAGCACAACAGGCCGAGATTGAACACGATCGGTTTTGAAATCTTGCCAATCTTGCGAGACCACATGATTGGTGGGACCGAGGATTGACAGCTCATGCCGACGAGTGCCAACCGCGAATGCCCCGCTTCGAGTGCCTCATTCAGAGCCAACGTATTTGCCGAGTAGGTGTAGCGACTGCCAGCAGCATCGAGAATCTCTTCGCGGTTGGCTGCGACACCAGGGCGAGCTTTCCAAGAGCCTTTTTCGCCCTCGAGATAAGAAACCAGAGCTGCATCGATGTAGTCATGGTCGATGGCCCACAGCAGGATTGCCGAAACTAAGCCACCGTCTTGTCCCATCTCGTGCACCATGGCGTCCGAGGCTCGAGTCAACAGAATGTCTTGAAAGATGCCTGCAACTTCATCATCGTTTCGGGTCCGAGCAAAAAGGTGCTCGTCAGCTTGACCTTCCCAGAGGCGAAACCGAGGGCAGGCACGGGTGCAACTGGTGCAGCCCTTGACCCCATGGCCGCAGTCGTCGGGGCCTAGTTCATCCTCAAGGTGAAACGGCTTGTAGCCGCCCTGTTCGTGGTTGTACCCAATGACATCATGAGGACACGAGATCACGCAGCCGGCGCACCCCGTGCAGATACCGGTGTCGATGACCTCGGCCTTGAGTTCTTTCCACTGATTCGTCCAACGAGTAGAGGCAGTGGCAACGAGTTCCTCGGCGAGTGACATCTGCTAAATCTACCTGCCAGCCGGGCGGTCAGATCCCGCGGCAGGTTCTGCTTCGGTGAGTCGATTTCAGAGGAGGAGGTTGAAACGGAGTCCCGCATGCTGCTCAAGGCGTTCGATGAGACGGTCCCCGAACGCCGTTGCGGGAGTCCAGAACCCGCCCCCCACCTGGGCGTGTTCGAGATCGAGCAGTGCAACGGCCGACTCGCCCAACATGCGAGCAGTGCACCCGTAGCCAGGGTCTCGTTCCCCCGTGACCTGAGTTCTGATCGCCCTGCCAGTTGGTGTGAGGCCAAAGAACCGCAGGTCGAAAAAGCCGCTGAGCTGAGCCTGAGGAGAGGGTCCTTCTCCTGGTTTGGGAAGAACAAACCGGTTGAGAAGGTTTCGTGTGGGAGCAAGGGCTGCGAGTCCCATGCCGCCAAGAATTCCAGCCGAAAGCCCGGTGGCCTTTACTCCGCCTACGAATCCGGAACCCATAACCATTGCTTCTTCATATCGAAACTCCTGACCCCAAGGCCTGCCCAGAAGAGCATGGCTCCGTTGCACAACCCGGGTGTTGACCCCGGCCATTACGAACGGTGCGATCCATTCACCCGACGCCGCATCCTGAGTAGGTCCGCTGAGTTCTCGCTGCGCAACTCCCGATCTCATATCTGGCGGTGACAGGGCGTAGGGGTCAGCAAGAAGTTCGCGGAGCTCGGGGTTTCCTGCAGCCTCTTCCATCAGATTCATCATCGAGGCAACCGTGCCGCCGCTGGCACCACCTTTCATGGCGTAGACGCGCATGGCCACATGGTCACAAGGGGAATCGAATTTCTCGATGGATCGCTGCTGCGTGTACCAGACTCCAAGGTCAGATGGTATGGAATCAAACCCGCAGGCGTGCACAATCCGCGCCCCGCTCAAAGCAGCGGTTGCGCTATGGGCATCGATCATGGCTCGCATCCATTGCGGTTCGCCGGTGAGATCGCAGTAATCGGTGCCAGCAGCAGCAACTGCAGCGATCAACGTCGATCCATACAGCGCGTAGGGGCCGACGGTAGAAACGACAACCCGAGTAGATTCAGCAAGCTGGGCGAGCGCTTGAGCATCGGAAGCATCGGCAATAATGCGCTCCACCTCAGCCCCCGTGTCACGAGCGACGGTGTCTAACTTGGCCGAGTCTCGGCCCGCAATGGCCCATTTCAGGGGCCCTGCAGTCCCGTGGCGTTCCACGAGGTGACGACAGAGGATCTGCCCGACAAAGCTGGTAGCGCCGAAAACAATCAGATCAAAGGGGCGGTCTGCAGGGGGCTTCATGGTCGAACCCTAGGTCATCACACTGGCAGGGTCAGCAGTGCGAGACCCTGACTGGCTCTGACTTGACCGATCGGTCAAGATTGAGCGTATGGACCTGACTTATCCCGCTGACGCCGAAGAGTTCCGAATCGAAATTCGAGCTTGGCTCGAAGAGAATCTGCCGAACGGTTGGTTCGATCCCGGATTCAAGATGACTTCTGATGAGAAGGCAGCGTGGAACCTTGAATGGACCACAACCCTGTTTGAGGGCGGGTGGATCTGCGCAACTTGGCCAGAGGAATACGGGGGCAAGAACCTGTCCACGATGCAGGGGGTTGTGCTCGCAGAGGAGTTCGCCAAGGCAAAAGCGCCGATGCGGGCTGACTTCTTTGGCGACACGCTAGTGGGGCCGACCATCTTGATGAACGGAACAGAGGAGCAGAAAAAGTACTTTCTGCCGAAGATCCTTGATGGCTCGATGAGTTGGTGCCAAGGCTTCTCCGAGCCCGACTCAGGATCGGACCTTGCCTCGCTCAAGACCACGGCCGTGCTCGACGGAGACGAATGGGTTATTAACGGGCAGAAGGTCTGGACTACTCAAGCGCAGTTTGCTGATTACTGTTTTGTGCTCGCCCGCACAGACCCAGATGTAAAGAAGCAGGCGGGAATTTCGTACTTGCTGGTGCCGATGAAGCAGCCTGGGGTCGAGGTTCGCGGAATTGTCCAGCCCGACGGCACCGATGAGTTCAACGAGGTCTTCTTCTCGGATGCTCGTTGCCCGATCGACAACGTTGTAGGAGGACTGAATAACGGGTGGAAGGTTGCGAACGACACGCTTGGTTTTGAGCGTGGCATGTCTACAACAACCGGGTATCGGCGCTTCGCTGAGGAATATCGCCTGATGGTTGAAAAGGCCACCGAGAACGGCAAAATCAGTGATCCCGTGATCCGGCAAGGCTTGGCTTTGTACTACTCGAAAATCCAGATCATGCGCATCAACGGTTTGCGCTCGCTCACTGCCACAGTGACCGGCACAAGAGATATGGGCGTGACCGTGCTCGGAGCCACGAACAAAATGTTCTGGTCTGAGACTCACAAAGTTGCGATGGAACTCGCACTCGAGATCTGGGGTGCAGAAGCAATGCTGTCTACGAGCGGACCCGAGAGCGGTTCTTGGCCGGCGGCACTCCGCGGGGAGGGGCGACCTACCTACCCTGTCAGCCTGATGATCTCATCGTTCTTTTTCTCGCGATCAGAGACGATTTGGGGCGGAACCTCGCAGATTCAGCGCAATATCGTGGGAGAGAAGGTACTGGGCCTGCCACGTGAGCCAAAAGTAGAGGCAAAGCCAAGCTGAGTAGTTTCCTTGCTAAATCTCGAGGGTCTCACTAGTAGAACCTAGGTAGCTACTAATGTTCAGCGAGCAAGTTCTCCTTTGGCGAGGCAAGATCTGATCGCAGTGCAGCGGGAGAGCTTCAACCCCTTTTGTGACTACTCCTCCGATTACCCCCGATCCAGAAGAAACGGGCGACTACCAAGTCGTCCGCCGTTCACCCAAACGCTCGGGACGGTGGTCTGCAACGCAGCGGTTCGCCGCCGGGGCGGTGGCCTGCCTGCTTATTGTTGGCATCGTGGCTGGGGCTGGCGCAGCATGGGGTCTGTGGAGTTTTTCGAAAATCAAGCGAGTTGACCTCAATCTGGCGCAGGTTGCTAGCCCCACCGAACCAATCAATGTCTTGATTGTCGGCTCCGATAGCCGAGCCAGTATTCAACAAGGCGACCCAGGCGCCGGCGGCATGCTCGGCAAAGATGCGCCGCCGGGTCAGCGATCAGACAGCTTGCTGATTGCAAGAATCGACCCCGGCAGTGATCGGATCGATTTGCTGTCAGTCCCAAGGGACCTCTGGGTTCCCATCGCGGGCAAAGATGGACACCAGCGCATTAACTCCGCCTACGCACAATCTGCTCAAGCAGTGGTTGACACGGTGCAAACATCTCTCGGTATCCCGATCAATCACTTTGTAGAGGTGGACTTCTCTGGATTCCAGACTCTGGTTGAGGCAATCGGAGGAGTTCCCATGTATTTCGACCACCCAGTTAGGGATGGAAACTCTGGACTCGACATTCGCGAAAAGGGCTGTCACGTACTTGATGGCCAGCAAGGATTGGCATTCGCTCGCTCACGTCACCTTGAGTGGAATAACGGATCGAAATGGGTATCGGACCCAACGGGTGACCTAGGAAGGATGACCCGGCAGCAATTGCTGACGCGGGCGGCTCTGGCAAAGGCACAGACCTTGGGCCTGAATAATGTCAGCACGCTGAAGTCACTAGTCGACGCAGGCATCGGCTCTGTCAAGCTTGATGATTCCTTCGGCACGGGTGACTTGATTGATTTGGGCAAACGGTTTTCGAACTTCGATCCCGAGCGACTCCAAACCCACAGCCTGCCCGTAACCCCATTCCGAACCGATGGGGGAGCAGCGGTGGTGTTGATTGACGATGCGCCGGCCCAGCCCATTTTGAACTTGTTCCGAGGGACTGCCGCCGCAGCGCCCGTCACCACCACCACGGCTCCGCCACCCTCACCCGATGAAGTAACCGTCACTGTTGTCAACGCCACGGGCAAAGAGGGTGAAGCCCGGCGCGTGAGCTTTGTCCTAGCTACCGGTGACTTCATTGAAGGCACGGTTGAACCCTCTGACAAGACTGTTGCTCGCAGTGTCATCGCCTATCCAAAGGGGCAACAACGTATGGCTGAGCTTGTTGCACCGTGGATCTCGGCAACCCCTGAGTTAAAAGAAGACAAGAAGTTGGCCTCGGGGACTGTCAGAGTCACGTTGGGTGGGGATTTCAAGCGCGTGTCAAAGCCTGATGCTGCCGCTGTCACAACAACTCCCGCAACAACGGCTGCTCCCGCAGCGCCTGGCCAGCCTGCTGCCCCGGTTGCAACAACCACGACGCAGCCAGGTTGGAAACCCGGGGTACCCCCAGAAGGCACCTCCTGCCCGTAAGTCTCCTAGGCGAGGGTTTTGAGGTGCTCCTTGCATCACGGAACGGGTGGTAGGAGATTGACCTGCTACCAGGTTCGTGGAATCAGGGGAGCTGTCAGTGCAGCTCGCAGGCTGGCAAATGCGTTGATGGCGAGCCCGCTGGGCTGACGAATCTCGAAGTGCAGATGTGGAACGGTCTCTTCAGCGTTTCCCGAATCCCCGAGATACCCAACCAACTCGCCCGCCGTAACCGACTTATTCACCGCCATGGTGGGTGCGAACGCAAACTCGAACTTGTTTGAGGAATCGTCAGTTCCGGGGGAGTCATTGTTGAGGTGAATGTAGGTATAGCTCCAGCCATCAGCGGCGGTGATGGTCAGGGAGTTCCCAGAAAGTCCACTCAGGTCATGGCGCAGTCTCGTGACCCGGCCAGTGATAGCGGCGACAAGTGGGGTGCCCTTGGTGGCCATGAGGTCTTGACCCTCGTGGGTGCGACCACCCGAGCGTGGGGCTCCGAAGGTATCGACATAGGTGGCGCCACCCGAGACAGGAAACGTGATTGCTCGCAGTGTGGCGGCGGTTCCGTTTTCTGCGCCAACTCCAAGCGCTGTGGTGCTTGTTGCAGAGCCGAACCGCGATGAACTCGAGCCTCCGGGGGCTGGGGCACAACTGAGCGCGACAAAACAGAGGCCAAGCAGGCTCGCAACTAACGAACTGATGAGCAGCGCGGATTGCTGCTGTGCCCGGTTACCTCGCAGAAAAAGATGCATCCCGCGTAGATCGGGCAGCGGGGCTCAAATCTTTAGCTTCGGGCTGCACGGTCTGCGTCAACAAAGCTCTGTGCAACTCGCTAGTCGTGCTGTGTTGTGCCGTTGCCGTCCGAGAGATGTCCCTAGGTGTTGGGGATTCTTTCGACAGATTTTTGTGCCCTCGGCAGGATTCGAACCTGCGCACACGCCTCCGGAGGGCGATGCTCTATCCCCTGAGCTACGAGGGCCTTGCAACTGGATCACCTGAGTGGTCCAACAATGAGTTACGAGAACTCACGGAGCGGACGTTACCATTCGCTAGCGCCTTCCCTTCTCTGGCCGCTCTCCCCACCCGTTCCAACAACCGACACACCCAAGGTAATCATGCGCACTGTGCTCAGAACTGCTCTCGCTCAAGCTTTGGCGGAGCTGGGAATTGATTCACCAGATGAGATCCACCTAGAGCAACCAGCGCGCCGTGATCACGGGGATTTCTCGTCGAATGTTGCTCTTACCTCTGCCAAGAAGGCCGGCATTGCTCCTCGCGATCTTGCTCAACAGATGGTTGAATCACTCAATCAGAACCTGCCACCGCATGTGATCTCGGTAGAGATCGCAGGACCGGGGTTCGTTAACTTTCGCCTAGATGACGCATGGCTTCAGGAACTCATTCCTGCAGTGTTAGCGGCCGGTGACTCCTATGGTCGGTCAACCTCAGGCAACGGGCAACGAGTGCTCATTGAGTTTGTCTCCTCTAACCCGACCGGTCCGGTTCACGCCGGCCACGCTCGCGGTGCCGTATTCGGCGACAGTTTGGGTCGCTTGCTGAGTTACACCGGCTATCGGGTTGAGCGAGAGTTTTATATCAATGATCGTGGCGTGCAGATGAAGACTTTTGCTGCCTCGCTGACTGCTCGCAAGCTGGGAACTGAGTTGCCCGAAGGCGGGTACAACGGGCAGTACATCATCGACTGGGCTCAGCAGATGCCTGTCGATGCCGACCCGTTGGTCTGGGGCGAACAGCGCGCACTTGATGATGCGCGCACGGTTCTTGAGCGCCTCAACGTTCATTTTGATACTTGGTTTTCAGAGCGATCCATGGTTGATCAAGGTGCGATTCCAACCACGCTGAGCGACCTGCGCGATCGCGGGGTAGTTGAGGATTCCGAAGGTGCAGTATGGCTGCGGTCAACTGACTATGGCGATGACAAAGATCGCGTGTTAGTCAAGAGCGATGGCGAGTTCACCTATTTGCTTCCGGATATTGCTTATCACCGAGACAAGTTCGACCGCGGGTTCGATCTGTTGATCAATGTGTGGGGAGCGGATCACCACGGGTACGTCCCGCGTATGAAGGCGGCAGTTCAATCGCTTGGCCATGACCCTGCTGATTTGGAAGTGATTATCTCGCAGTTGGTGCGACTGGAAAAAGACGGAGAGGAAGTCAAGATTTCGAAGCGCTCGGGAAATCTGATTACGCTCGAAGACCTTCTTGATGATGTGGGTGTTGATGCAGTCCGCCTGACCTACTTGCTGCAATCGGTTGACTCTCCTCAGACAGTCGACCTTGATCTCATCGTGGCGCAGTCGAATGAAAATCCCGTCTTCTATGTGCAGATGGCTAACGCTCGAATTCATTCCATTGGACGGGTGGCTGCAGAGCGAGGCATTGAGCAGGTTCCTGCTGCATATGTGGACGTCAGTTTGCTGACTCACGAGCGAGAGCTTGAGATTTTGCGAACCCTCTACCTGTTACCAGAGGTTGTTGACCTAGCTGCGCGGGATCGTGCTCCTCACAAGATCACCACCTGGGTGCGCGAACTTGCAGCCGCGGTGCACGGCTTTTACCACGACTGTCCAATCCTTTCTGAAGACACCTCCGATGAACTCCGCCAAGCTCGTTGGTTGCTCGCTGACGCCGCCGGTGCAGGATTGCGAGTCGGCCTCAACCTTCTCGGCGTTACCGCCCCTGAGCAGATGTGAGATTCTGAGATGACTGAATCACCGATGAGCCCTTCCGACCACCGAAACTCAGCGCTGCCTCCCAAGCTGCTCTCCGACAACGCCTCGGTTGATACCGGCGGAGCGCTTTGTATTGCTGGGGTCGATCTCGTTGACCTTGCGAGCAGATTTGGAACACCGCTGTTTGTCTACGACGAGGAGCATCTGCGTGCGCGTTGCCGCGAGGCAATCTCGGTGTTCGGCCCGGGTGGGGCTATTTATGCAACAAAGGCATTTCTCTGTAGGGCGATGGCGCGCCTTGCTTATGAAGAGGGCATGCGCCTAGATGTGGCGACGAGCGGTGAGATGTATGTGGCGCTGCAGGCTGGAGTTCCGGCCGAGGCCTTGGAACTACACGGCAATAACAAGTCGCTTGCTGAACTTGAACAGGCTCTCGAAGCGGGTGTGGGCCGGATCGTGGTTGACTCCTTCGACGAACTTGCCCGGATTGAATCGCTGGTTGGTGCTGGACGACCCGCTCCAAAGGTGCTGTTGCGAATTAACCCAGGGATTGATGTGCATACCCATGAACATGTGCAGACTGGGAATCTAGATTCCAAGTTCGGATTTCCTCTGAGCACTGGCCAAGCTGAGGAGGCTGTGACGCTCGCGAGAGCTAGTCGCTCCATGGAACTCGTAGGACTTCACTTGCATATTGGAAGCCAGGTCTTCAGTGTGCAGAACTTCCTTGAAGGCCTCGGCGCTGTGGCCCCGTTCGTGGTTCTCCAGGATCTTCCCGAACTCGTCGTTGGGGGCGGCCTTGGCGTGGCCTACGTGCAAGGTGACCAAGCGCCCTCCCTCACGGAATGGGGAACCGCTATTCTGCAGAGCTGTCGCGAACAGGGGATTACTGCTCAAGTCAGCATTGAACCCGGCCGTGCGATTACGGCAGCGGCCGCGCTGACGCTCTACACCGTGGGCACAATCAAGTTCATTCCGGGGGTGCGAACCTACGTTTCTGTTGACGGCGGTATGAGCGACAATCCGCGTCCGGTTCTCTACGGCAGTGGTTACGAGACCTTCTTGCCCCGAGCAGCGAACGCTCGGCGTGAGATGCCGATTCGACTTGTAGGAAAACATTGCGAGTCGGGAGACCTGCTCGTTCGTGAGGGCCGAGTTCCCGCAGACTTAGCGATCGGCGATGTGATTGCCACACCGGTGACGGGTGCCTACGGGCATTCGCTGGGATCGAACTACAACAAGGTGCTGCGACCAGCGGTGGTCTTTGTCTCTGATGGTCAGGCCCGGCTTGTGGTGCGCCGCGAAACACTTGAGGATCTCCTTCTGAGCGACGTTGGCTAGGAGGCCCCGCCGAGGGTGATTCTTACCCAACACCGAGAGATTCGCTACTGCTGGCGGCATGGCTCTGTAAAAACAAGTTTCGATGACCCCTCTGCTTGCCAGTATCCTCAACCTGTGGCAAAAACGCTGAACATTGGATTGCTGGGCTGCGGCAACGTTGGGGCGGCATTGGTCGAACTGCTGACTCTGCGCGCCGACGAGATTGAACAACGCACGGGTGTGCGCCTTCATCTGGCAAAAGTGGCTGTGAGGTCGAGTTCAAAAGAACGCGGCGTGCACCTAGCCCCTGGCGTCGTGACCCTTGATGCACACAGCGTGGTGACCGACCCCAAGATTGATCTGGTCGTTGAGGTGATCGGAGGAATTGAGCCTGCGAGAGAACTCATCTCACTGGCTTTAGCCTCGGGGAAGGCTGTGGTCACGGCCAATAAGGAGCTACTGGCCAACTTCGGGCCTGATCTGTTTGCAGAAGCCGATGCTGCAGGTGTGGACTTGCTTTTTGAAGCCGCAGTTGCCGGCGGAGTGCCGATTGTTCGGCCATTACGCGAGTCCTTGGTGGGCGAAGACATCACCCGCGTTATGGGAATTGTGAACGGCACCACGAACTACATCCTCACCAAGATGAGTGAGGAGGGCTGGACCTATGGTGCAGCCTTGGCCGAGGCACAAGGCTTGGGGTATGCAGAACGCGACCCCACCGCAGACGTTGAGGGCTTTGATGCCGGCGCGAAGGCGGCGATTCTTGCCACGATTGCCTTTGGTCTGCGCGTTGTGGCCGGTGACGTGTACCACGAGGGAATCTCTGGCGTCACTCAGGCCGACATCGAATTCGCCCGGCGGTTGGGCTATGTGGTCAAACTCCTCGCCATTGCGGACCGGTTCAATGACGGCAGCGTTGCTGTTCGCGTACACCCGGCGATGGTCCCGAACGATCATCCGCTCGCTGCTGTTCGAGAGAGCTTCAACGCAGTATTTGTGCAGGGATCCGCCGTTGGCGACCTGATGTTTTATGGACGAGGCGCCGGTGGAGGCCCCACAGCATCTGCGGTACTCGGCGACGTCGTTGATGCTGCAGCAAACCTTGCGAAGGGCACGCATGCAAGCATCGGAACCTTTGGCACGGCAGATCTTCGGCCGGTGGATGACCTCGTTTCACCCTTTTACCTCAATCTTGAGGTGAGCGATGAGCCGGGAGTCCTTGCTGCAGTTGCAGGGGTGTTCGGCGCCCATCAGGTATCGATCCGCTCGATGGAACAAGAAGTGCTCGAAGAACAAACTGGCCGCGGCGCAGCCAGACTCATCTTTATTACGCACTCTGCGCGAGAGGCAGATGTGCGTGCCACCTTGCACGAGTTGAGTGGTCTGCACTCAGTGACGTCAGTCGGGTCCGTCTTACGGGTCATCGGCAACGACTGAACTGTTGCTTCAACTGCACCCGTGACCGTCCGTTTCAAGTGCCTGTTGCATCTACGAGGAGATTCGCAATGAAGTATGTATCCACCCGGGGATCTGCACCCGAGCTGGGATTTGCTGATGCGTTACTCGCCGGACTCGCTTCTGATGGCGGGTTGTATCTACCTGAATTCTGGCCTGCGCTTCCGCCACTCGAGGAGCTGCGAGGGCGCAGCTATGCCGAAATTGCTGTTGCGGTGATGTGGCCGTTTGTTCAGGGTGAGATTCCGCGAGATGTGTTTGAAAGCATGGTCGGTGAGAGCTACGCAAGCTTTGAGGCGGACACAGTCTGCCCGGTGGTTCCGCTCGGCCACACTGCTGCAGGCGCAGACTTGTACTTGCTGGAGCTCTTTCACGGCCCGACCTTGGCGTTCAAAGATGTTGCATTGCAGCTTGTTGGTCGACTCTTTGATTACGTGTTGACTCAGCGAGATGAGCGCATCTGTATTTTGGGGGCTACCTCTGGAGACACAGGCTCGGCAGCCATTGATGCTGTTCGAGATCGCGATCGGATTGATATCTGCATTCTTTTTCCAGAGGGCCGGGTCTCGGATGTTCAACGCCGGCAGATGACCACGGTGAAGGCAAGCAACGTTCATGCCGTGGCCGTCAACGGAACTTTTGATGACTGCCAAGACCTCGTGAAAGCTGCTTTTGGGGATACAGCATTTCGAGACCAGGTTCACCTTGGTGCGGTGAACTCCATTAATTGGGCGCGCGTCATGGCTCAGATTGTGTATTACGTAGTCGCCTATTTCGAGGCAGTTCCAGGCACTCAATCGACGCTAGGTGAAACAGGACTCGCCGAAGCCCCTCTTGAACTCGGCGAAGTTTCCTTCTGCGTGCCGACCGGAAACTTTGGAAACATTCTGGCCGGCTGGGCTGCGAAGCAGATGGGCCTGCCTATCGATCGACTCGTGGTGGCCTCGAATCGAAATGACATCCTGACCCGGTTCTTCACGACCGGAAAGATGGATATTCAGGGTGTTGTCCCGACCTCGAGCCCCTCAATGGATATCCAAGTGAGTTCTAATCTGGAACGCCTCCTGTTCGAGATTCTTCACCGTGACGGACAGGCCGTATCCGCGTTGATGTCAGAGTTCCGCTCTGATGGTTCAGTCTCTGTCGGTAGTGACGTGCTTGATCAGATTCGATCCGAGTTTGATGCTGGAAGCGTCGACGACGCAACCGCAGTAGCGGTGATTCAGTCAGTCTATGAGCGCACTGGTCTTGTTCTTGATCCGCATACAGCGGTGGCCGTTGCGCTTGCTGAGCAGCTTGGCGGAGATGAGATCGTCCCCGTAGTCGCCCTTGCTACTGCGCACCCAGCCAAGTTCCCGGATGCCGTTGAGGCAGCCCTTGGGTTCCGTCCTGAACTTCCAGAGCACCTTTCCGATTTGTTTGAGCGCCCGGAGCGAATTGAGCACGCCCAGAACTCCCTCGAGTCAGTTGAAACGCTCGTGCGTTCGCATCTCAATGCCCGCTAACACCTAAGACCCCCACCGACTCTCGGTTTGTCTTGCAACGATCCTCAGAATCCGCCCCCCCCTACGGGGTCTGACGCATGACGAAACGGTGGGGTAGGTGGCCTTGTGCAGCACAGGACTTGGCGAACGGTTTTAACCAGTGCTGTTGTGGGCAACAATGAAGACCATGAAATATGTGATTTGCGTGCCAGACGGTTGTGCCGATGAACCGCATCCTGATCTAGGTGGTCGAACCCCTCTCGAAGTTGCCAGTATGCCCGTCTTGCGAGCCCTTGCTGCACGAGGGACTGTGGGCCGTGCGGCTGTTATTCCCGAAGGGATGCCCCCCGGTAGCGACGTGGGCAATCTGTCATTGCTGGGGTATGACCCTGCTGTTCATCACACGGGCAGAGCTCCAATTGAGGCCGCTTCTCTCGGCATCAGGATCCGCCCCGATCAGGTTGCATTCCGCTGCAACCTCTCGACTGTGGCGGCGGACACTGATCACCCCGAGGGAATTATGCCCGAGGGAATTATGCCCGAGGGAATTATGCCCGAGGGAATTATGCCCGAGGGAATTATGAAGGACTTCGCCGGCGGTCATCCCAGCACCGAGGATGCTGCCAAGGTCATCAAGGCTCTCGATGAGCAGCTGGGTTCTGGAGTCGGGGCCGAGGTCAGCTTTCACCCTGGTGTTCAGTACCGCCACATCATGGTCGCCCCTGAGTCTTGGGCGCAGGCTAATTGTGTGCCACCACATGACCTGACCGACTCGCCAGCGGTGTGGCCCACCGGCCCAGCCGGGCAAAAGTTGAGTGAGCTCATGACAGCTAGCCGGGAGGTACTTGAGCAGTTTCCTGAACTTGCAGCCAACCAAATCTGGCTCTGGGGCCAGGGCCATCAGCCTCAACTTCCGTCGTTCGAACAGACCTACGGCGTTCACGCCGGCATGGTCACCGCAGTGGACTTGGTACGTGGCCTTGGGGTGCTGACTGGCATGGATGTGGTCAGCGTTGAGGGCGCAACGGGTTGGTATGACACCAATTACGAAGGTAAACGCGATGCCGCAATTTCGGCGCTACAGAGCGGAACGGATCTCTTTGTGATTCACGTTGAAGCCACCGATGAGGCCGGTCATGCTGGGAACGTGGCCGAGAAGATTGCCGCTCTCGAGAATTGGGATGCACGTGTGCTTGCCGGTCTGATTCCAGCCTTAGATGCCATGGGGGACTGGCGGCTCCTCATGTCGCCCGACCATGCAACCCCGCTTCTGCTCAAGACGCACACCTCGACCACAGTTCCCTATCTTCTTGTTGATTCCAAAGTTGATGGGGCGGGCGGTGAGTACACCGAGTCGGGTACGGCCGAGAGCGAAGTGGTGCCCGGCTATGAACTGATGTCGTTGCTGCTACAGCGCACCTAAGAGTCGCCCGTTTGCGGGAAGAACTGTCGATCGGTAGGTTATGAGGATATTCGGCTAATCCTGAAGGGGGATTTTGGGGTTCACCGGCCATCAGGTCGGGTTCTGAGCTCCGAAACCGCTGAACACTTCACTCGTCAGTGCAGCGGAGGACTTCATGAGTCCAAGCATAAGGAGTGGTGTTGAGTGAACTCCCCGAGTTCTCTAGGTGGTTGCCCGTCAGATATGTCCCAGATCGGTTCGCATCAGAGTGGTGTGCCGACTGGATCTCAATCCGCAGCAGGTTGGTTTTCTCCTGGTGCCTAAACGAAAAGTGAGTCTGAACCAGTGAGTGCTGATTCGATAGATCTTGATGGCCTTGAGCGTAAAGACCGTTCTGAGCTTGCCGTAATTGCCCAAGCCCTCGGCGGTAAGCCTTCTAGCCGTGTGAAGAAGGCCGATATCATCACGATGATTCTGGAACTCGCAGGAGTCACCCCAGACTCGGGTGACTCAGATGCAAAGTCGCCGAGCGAGGCGAACTCGAAGGATTCCGAATCGGCTACTGCTGTATCGGAGGCTCGTAGCGATTCAGATTCCACAGGTCCTCAGTCTGAACTCGATCCAGAGACTGAAGAACCCCTGGCGACTTCGAGCGATCGGAGCGATCAGGAGCAGTCCGGTGCGCAGCAGCGCCCAGAATCGACAAGCCGCACCGACACTCAATCGAGCAGAGGCGGCTCGCAGAACGGGCAGGATCGCGGCGGCAGTTCTGCTCAGGCGACGCCAGAGTCTTCTAGCGAGTCTGATTCCTCACTTCAGGGGGGTGCTAGCGGAAGCTCACAAGATGATGATGGCCAGAACCTCGATGGTGACCCTCGCCGCCGTCGCCGTCGTCGCGGCCGTGATCGTCAAGATGACGGACCAGAGGGTTCGCAGCCGTGGGAGGGTGAGCTGGTCGAGGTTGCGGGCGTGCTTGATCTGCGGGACGAGGGCTACGGCTTCTTGCGAGTCAACGGCTTGTTGCCAAGTAGAGAAGACGTTTACGTGTCGGTTAAACAAACCCGCCAGCTTGGTCTGCGTCGCGGAGATTGGCTGACCGGGGCGAGTCGCCCGGCGAATCGTGGTGAGAAGAATCCCGCACTCCTACGTATCGATGCAGTCAATGGCCTCGACCCCGAGACGGCACGCGATCGAGTCAACTTTGAAGACCTCACACCGGTGTTTCCCTCCGAGCAGCTCCGCTTAGAGCGTGAGGACCATCCCTATGACATGACTTCTCGGATCATTGATCTGCTCGCACCAATCGGCAAGGGTCAGCGTGGCTTGATTGTGTCGCCCCCGAAAGCTGGCAAGACCACGGTTCTGCAGACAGTGGCTCAGGCCATTGAGCAGAACCACCCCGAGGTTGAGCTCATGGTGCTGCTCCTTGATGAGCGGCCCGAAGAGGTCACCGATATGCGGCGCTCCATCGAGGGCGAAGTGATTGCCTCAACTTTTGATCGTCCGGCTGAAGAGCACGCCCAGGTTGCCGAGTTGGCAATTGAGTGCGCGAAGCGTCGCGTTGAGCAAGGCCAAGATGTGGTGATTCTGTTGGACGGCATCACTCGTCTTGCTCGTGCTTACAACCTTGCGGCTCCGAACGGTGGACGCATCATGAGTGGTGGACTCGATACCGGAGCCCTCTATCCGCCGAAGCGGTTCTTTGGTGCGGCCCGCAATATTGAAGAGGGCGGCTCGCTGACGATTTTGGCAACGGCCCTCGTCGACACCAATTCGAAGATGGATGAAGTGATCTTCGAGGAGTTCAAGGGCACGGGAAATATGGAGTTGCGACTTGATCGTCGAGCAGCCGAGCGTCGGGTGTACCCCGCAATTGACGTTGATGGTTCTTCAACCCGACATGAGGAACTGCTCATTTCGCCAGAGAAGTTGGCCCAGGTCTGGAAACTTCGCCGCCTGCTATCTGGATTGGCTGCAAGTGGCGAACCTGCTGCTGGGCTCGAACTGGTGGTGGACCGCATGCGCAAGTTCCCGACAAACGATGTGTTCTTGGCAGAGATAGCTAAGGCTGCGCACGTTAACTAGCTCAAGAAATTCAGCTGTGGATCCCGTCGGTTCGCCCGAAGTGGTCGCGACAAGCCATACTTAGAGCCTTATCTGGGCCCCGCACGGAAACCGGGGCCTCAACGGAGCGAAGCATGAAACCAGGAATCCATCCCACCTATCGTTACGTCGTCTTTCAAGACACCTCGTCTGGCGACACCATGTTGACGAAGTCGACCATTGAGGCGACCGAGACCACAACTTGGACTGACGGTCAGGAATACCCCCTTGCCAAGGTAGAAATCTCGGCCTTCACGCATCCGTTCTTTACGGGTCAGATGAAGATTGTCGATACTGCCGGTCGAGTCGAGCGCTTCGAGCGTCGCTACGGTCGTCGCAAGAACGTCGAGGGCGAAGGCGATGTATCGGCAGATGAGTCCGCAGATGTTGACACCGATGAGGCTGACACCGATGCGGCTGACACCGATGCGGTTGATACTGGTGCGGTTGACACCGATGCTGCAGGTCCTGAAACAGCCGAGACTGCTTCCGCTGAGTGACAACTCCGACTCCGGTCGGCGTTATCCAATAGCACTGCTGGATCTCTGATGACCCTTGATCCAAAACAGAAAGCTCGCTTGCAAAAAGCCAAGCTGCTAGCTGTGGCACGCGAGTACCTAGAGCAAGTTCCCAGAACTGAATCTGCTCACGGTCTTCAAGACAGGACAGAGTCAGATTCACTTGAGTTCTCAGATGTCCTAGAAGCAGGATCGCTGTATGCGCTGAACTTGGATGGGCATGGTTTCGTCCTGCTTTCCGAGAGTTCGGCCCGCTCGCTCAGTGCAGCGTTGATCTGGGCAGCACAACAGCCAGTGCAGCGACTCACGGTCTTTGCCGACTCGGAACCAACCACCGATGCTCCATCGGCAACTTCTGCTCGCCCAGAAGATCTTGCCCGTTGGGCGCACTACTTCTTGGTCGCAGACCAGCCCATTGAGTTCCGCCTAATCCAGGGCGCGGGTTCAACCGGGATTCAACCTGGCCCGGTGCCACCGGCTTCTGCACCGCCTGAGCGAGATTCTGTTCTTGAGCAGCACCTCATTGATGAGGGCCTAGAGGTTGTGCACGAGCACGGCGTGACTCGCGGCGAACTGCTCGGCCTCGAGGTTGCTCGCATAGTGGTATGGCCAGAGGAATCGGGCGGCGATAATGCATTGCACCTAGAGGTGGGGGTTGGCCGCTTTGACCGAGATGCTCATGCGGCTGTGCGTCCTGATGAGTCACCGGTTGATGATCTAGCGAAGACGGTTTCGATTTTGCGAGATCATCGCTTTCCTGGAGCCCCAACGCACGCTGTGCAAAGGCTCTCGCGTGAACGCTGGCTGCGTGCACTGCTAGTCGATCAGCCGAGTCTTGTCGGCGCTCAAAGCCTGACTGCTCTTGGGATGACGGCCGAGCCTTCGGGATTGCGGGATGCATTTCCTGCGGCGGCGATCGGGAGTAAACAAGACGGAACCACTGTGATTGTGGTGTGCTCCTGCGGGGTTGACCTTGCACTCCTGCCGCTAGCTGCTGATCTTCGCGAACAGGTCAACTCAGAAGCAGTGCTCCTGCTAGCGCTACCCAAACAGGATCATCATGTGGCAACCAAGTGGTTGGCTTCTTTGTTGCGTCGCCCAGCCGAACTCATCGACATTGCCGTTGGGTGGGGGTGAACATGGCTGCGCACGATCTCTCTATCCGTCTGAACGGTTTGCAGCGCGAGTTTGAAGAGGTTGAAGCTCGTCTTGCTGACCCTGCAGTGATAGCGGATCAGACCCGCTACGTGGAACTCTCACGCCGGTACAGCGAACTGCAACCCATTGTTGAGCGGACGGCCCAGCTCGTCGCAGCCGAGGGAGATCTCGAAGCTGCAAAGGAGCTGATCTCGCTCGGTTCGGGCGAGGAGCGTGACGCCTTGCGAGCCGATGCTGCTGAGTCAGAGTCCGCAGTAGATCGACTCGTCGAGGAACTGAAACTTCTGCTCCTTCCCAAAGACCCCAACGATGACCGCAACGTGATTGTCGAGATCCGCGGCGCAGAGGGTGGGGAAGAGGCAAACCTGTTTGCTCGTAATCTCTTTGAGTTGTATCGGGCCTACTCCAGCCGAGTCGGATGGAGTTTTGAGACCATGTCATCCTCTCCGACCGAGATGGGTGGCCTCTCGGACGTGACTTTTCGCTTGGCTGGTCCGGGTGTGTGGTCCCGCATGCGTTTCGAGGCAGGGGTGCATCGGGTGCAGCGGGTTCCGGTAACTGAATCCCAAGGCCGAATCCATACGTCATCGGCCACCGTTGCCGTGTTGCCAGAGGCCGATGAAGTAGAGGTCCGCATCGATGCGAATGATCTCACCATCGACGTGTATCGCTCATCGGGGCCGGGCGGGCAGTCTGTGAACACAACCGACTCAGCCGTTCGGATTACTCACCTTCCAACTGGCCTCGTAGTCGCCATGCAGGACGAAAAGAGCCAACTTCAGAATCGGGCGAAGGCGCTGCAGGTCTTGCGTGCTCGGCTGTTAAAGCTTGAACAGGACCGCCAAGCAGGTGAGGCATCGGGGCAACGCAAAGCTCAGATTGGTGGCGGTGGTCGCAGCGAAAAGATTCGCACCTACAACTTCAAAGAGAACCGCGTGTCCGACCATCGGATTGGTCTGACGGTGTACAACCTTGACCGGGTCCTCTCGGGTGAACTTGATGAGATTAGCGACGCACTCGTGGCCGATGACCGCGCCAAGCAGCTGTCGGATTCGGAGTTATGAGTTCCTCGGATCAGACCGTGAGCTGGAGGGATCTGCTCATCGAAGCAACGCTGGCGTTTCGGGCTGCAGGTCTTGAGCAAGCAGCGATTGATGCTCGCCGAGTAGTTGAGCAGGCCTCGGGTGCAGACCCTTCAGAGCTGATTCTGGTACTAGATGATCCCGTTACGGAACGATCGATGAGTTCCTTTGAGCTGATGGTGCGGCGCAGATCTGCCGGCGAACCACTGCAGTATGTCCTTGGGTCATGGTCATTTCGATCATTAGACCTCATGGTGGATTCGAGAGTGCTCATTCCGCGGCCAGAGACTGAGGCCGTAGTTGAGGTAGCTCTGAAAGAGTTGGACCGACTTGGGGCGCGGGATCGAACCTGCCAGGTTGTGGACCTTGGAACGGGCTCGGGTGCAATCGGGTTGTCCATCGCTGTGGAGCGTGTGAGGACTCAGGTGATGTTGACGGACCAATCTCCCGAGGCCTTGCAAGTAGCGCGAGCAAACATCGCCGGCTTGGGAAGGCCCGGGGCGCGCATCTCTACAGGTCTGGGGTCTTGGTTTGATGCGCTCCCAGAGGACTTGATGCGCAAAGTCGATCTGATCATCTCGAATCCTCCCTATGTTCCTGCTGACCTGCCGCTTCCGCCAGAGGTAGCTGACTGGGAGCCAGTGGGTGCTCTTCGTTCTGGCCCCGACGGGACTGAAGACTTGCGAGTGTTGATTATTCAGGCGGGGGAGTGGCTTCATGAAGAGGGCGTGTTGATCTGCGAGCTGTCACCCGAACAGGCAGCAGACATGCAGGCCCTAGCCACGACTGTCTTCACCCACGCACGTATCGAGCGCGATCTAACTGGGCGTGATCGGGCACTCGTCGCCGCCGGTCCCAAATAGGCGCACTTTGTACCACGCTGCAGCAGCGGATCCCCCCGCCACCTGAGTCATTGGCGCCGGTAAGCTACGGAAACCGTCGCTTACCGGCGCCAATGCGGGTGCTGGGGGTTTCGTTCGGGGTGACCAAAATCTTGGCTTGCGAGTCTGGGTCGCCCAGCGCAGTAAACGCATCGGCAACACCCTCTAGGGGCACCGTGGCTGTGATCATCTGGCTAACTGGGTATTCCCCTTCCGAAATCCGGTGCAGGGTGTCGGCAAACTCGCCGGGGTCATAACCAAACACAAACTGCAGATTGAGTTCCTTGCCTACAGCAATCATGGGGCGAAAACTGTCGGCAACCATGCAGACCCCGACCACCAGAATCTGTGCGGCGCGAGGTGCTTCGAGCATGGCGGATTCCAACATGCCAGGAACTCCGACCGCTTCGAAAATCACCAGTGCTCTGCGGCCGTCGATGCGTCGCCAGATTGCAATCGGTGACTCCACGGCGGGGTCAGTCACTTCACTCGCACCAAATACGCTTGCTAGAGCTCGTCGGCTAGCTGAATAATCCGAAGCGAGGATTGTCTCGACTCCTGCAGATTGAAGTGCGGCGATCACTGCAAGCCCAACCGGCCCACAACCCAGCACTACCGCAGCGTGTTTGGGCGTGACGACGCTCTTGTGTACGGCATGCGCGCCCACCGACATCGGTTCGGTGAGTGCTGCGAGGTGAGGGTCAAGGCCATTGGGGACTTTGCTGCACAGAACCTCTGAGAGTGCAATCTGCTGCGCAAAGCCTCCCGGATAGGTGTTGTCATAACCCAACGCGTGCAGACCCTCTGAATCCATAACGATTGGCAGCGAGACCACAAGATCGTCCACAGCGAGGTTGTTTACATTCGGGCCCACTTCAATCACCCGAGCGGAGAACTCGTGACCCATGACAACATCTCGTGAGGCGTCCATTGGTGCCGGCGCAAATGGTCCTGCCTCTGCCGACATCACCCGGGCCATCTCGACGAGTTGATCTGCATGGTGAAGCGCATGTAGGTCCGAACCACAGATGCCACAGGCGATGACCTCAGCTATGACTTGCCCCGGTTGTGGGGAGAACTCTGCTAGGTCATCAACGAGCAACCGCCCGTCCCGCATGACTGCTGCCTTCATCTGTTCCCCCAACGTAATCCCGTGAGCGGTGAGTTCAAGACTCTCTTTGAGGTTACTCTTTGCGGTGCTGCGTTAGTTGAGCAGAAAGCAGTTGCTGTCTGACCCGGCAGCCTTCGAGATAGGGGAAATCAATGAGCTTGTGCCGTAAGCCTTCCGAGCGTGCCGAGATGCTGACTCAGGTCCCATTCTTTGATGGCTTTGGTGAGGAAGACATTTTGCGAGTGGTCGATCTGACTGACGAGGTTCAGCTTCCTGCCGGGAGTGTTGTGGTGGATCAGGGTGATCCCGGAACCGACTGCTTTGTGATTCTTGACGGCACGGCAAGTGTGTACGTGCGTGGAGATCACGTTGCTTCTTCGGGACCCGGCTCAATGGTTGGCGAGATGGCGCTCGTTGATCATCGGCCGAGAACAGCAACGGTGGTTGCAGATACAGACCTTGACATGTTGCGGTTTGATTCCACTGCGTTTCGCAAACTCCTTGACGAGATGCCAAAGGCCTCTGAACGCATCATGACGACGTTGCGAGCTCGACTTGACCGACTCGGCACGGCCTAGCACCAAGGTCCGCCAGTTGGCTTCGAACTGCTGCTCAGTGCAGTCCTTGCTCAGTGCAGTCCTTGCTCAGTGCAGTCCTTGCTCAGTGCAATCCTCAGACGAACTGCAGTTCACCCTCGGGCCCAATGCGGACTTGGCGACCGAGGAGTTCTTCGGTTGACATGGCATGCATGATCTCTGTTTGAGAACTGACGCCCCAGGTGCGCCCGCCGTCAGGGGTGAGACAAGCCGCATGCCCACGAGTGGGAAGGCCATCGCGATCATGCATCACGGTCCAGGTTTCGATCTTGGCCTCGCCTTGGAAGTCGGCAACTGCAGTCCGTCCTCCACGATCATCTACCTCGGCTTGGGGTCGTTCCCATCGGAAACCAGCCTTCGGCGGGTTGGTCGAGTACACGCCAAATGCGTGCTTATCCACGTGTCCACCGTTTGCTGTGACCAAGCCAATCGACCCAGCATCCTCGCGAAGTACTTGCACCATCGAACAGATCGCGTGGCCGACTGGGTTATTCCAAGGCCCACCTGCAAAGGACAGGCCTCCGTAAACCGTCAGTTGGCGATCAGCAGAAATGGAAAGTTCCCGCAGCGCCAACTGCACCGCCGATGGATAACAGGAGTACAGGTCCAGGTGGGCAACCTTGTCGATCTGCAACTGAGCGAGTTCCAAGACGCGGTTGCCAGCAACGCTCATTGCCGGTGACGAGTAAAAGTTATTTCGCTCTGTCAGGTTGCGGTCCTTGGCGTCGGTACCGGCGTGCACGAAAACCCATCGATCTGTTGGTACCCCAAGGGCGCGAGCGCGCTCCACGGAACAAAGAATCAACCCCGAGGCCATGTCCACGTCTGGGTTCGAGACCATGCGCTTGGTATAGGGGTAACCGATCATGCGGTTCTCTGCAGTTGGGGTTGTGATCTGCTCAGCGGTGTACGAGATGCGGTTCCATGCGTAGGGATTCTGTTCAGCCACCTGGGAGAACCCAGCCCAGATCTGCCCCACGGTTTCCAAGTGCTCCTCGATGTTCAAGCCGGAGTCCTGCCAGAGTGCATTCTCAAAGAGCGGGTACACCTGAAGTGGCATCAGGATTCCGCGTGCAGCCTCGGAGGGATGACCCATCAGGAACGGAGACTCGTCCATCCAGTCCGGAGCAAGATCTGCATCCTGACGAGCCCAATCGAGTTCGATACCGGCTTTTTTGGCTGCAGATCGTGATTTTCCTGCTTCACCGCCACACAGAACTGCAAGATCAAGGTCTCCAGCAGCAATGAAACTGCAGAGGCGGTTGAGCATGGACTGTGGCGTATTGCCGCCCACCGTCGCAGACCAAGTCTGAGCGGTACTGCATCCGATCCGACCTCGAACCACTGCGGCAGGATCGCTGTAGCGCCAAGAGAGTGTGGGAACCGCTGCAACGACCTGAGCCTCGGCCAAAACCCCAGACGCACCGGAATCTGATTCCGCAGCAAGAAGTGCCTGAACCATCAATGCTGCTGGTTCGCAAGGTTCTGCCCCTTGGTCAACGCGATTGAGCACCTGCCCACAACCAATGATCACCGGGGTGCGAGGATCGAGCGAAGAATGAGTTGCGGGCATGGCAGCAGACTACGGGCGCAAGCAGTACTGATCGAACTCGAAAGGTTGCTAGATCCGCATTACTCAGTTGTGGGTGTCAGTTGTGGACTGGGCCTGTTGCAGAAAGGCGGATGAGCGAAGTGTCGCGCGCTGTGTCTCGAGTACGAGGAGTTCACTAGAGTGGGGGGTGTGCACACACCTTCTGGTTCAGGTTCGAATGAGACAGCCATCAGAGTGGCCCTTGGATCAGACCATGGCGGGCTCGCCTTGAAGAATGAGTTGGCTCGGCATCTCAGCGGTCAAGGTTTCAGTGTGACCGATCTGGGAACGCATAGCTCTGAGTCGGTTGACTACCCGGAGTTTGGCGCAGCGGTGGGTCGGGCGGTGGCTGAGGGAAGTGCAGACTTTGGCGTAGCCGTGTGTGGATCTGGGCTGGGAATCTGTATTGCTGCGAACAAAATCGCTGGCGTACGCGCCGTGACCGTTCATGACGTCACCTCAGCTCGGTTGAGCCGAGCGCACAATGACGCAAACGTTATCTGTTTTGGCGAACGACTCATCGGGGGTGAAGTTGCCAAAGATGCAGTGAACATGTTCTTTGCAACTGAGTTTGAGGGTGGCCGTCATGCGAATCGCGTCCAGAAACTTGATGCACTCATTACCCAATAGACGTAACCACTGCGCTCGAGATCATCGAGTGCCTACCGAAGGAAGTATCTGCCATGCCATGGCCGAGCAGTCGTGACAACGAAGTATTTGCAGCCATCGACCGAGAAGTCGACAGGCAGAACACGGGCATCCAACTTATTGCCTCCGAGAACTTCACCTCGCCTGCAGTGATGGAGGCCGTGGGCTCGGCTCTCACGAACAAATATTCTGAGGGCTACCCGGGCAAGCGCTACTACGGCGGAAACGAGGTCGTGGACGAGATCGAACAGATGGCCATTGAGCGGGTCAAGTCGCTGTTTGGAGCCGAGGCGGCAAACGTGCAGCCGCACTCAGGAGCGAATGCAAACCTTGGTGTGTACTTAGCCCTGCTCGAGGCTGGCGATACGGTGCTCGGCCTGAGTTTGGACCACGGCGGTCACCTGACCCACGGGTCTCCCGTAAATATTTCGGGACGGTTCTACAACTTCATCTCCTACGGGGTGCGACCACAGGATGAGCGAATTGATTACGACCAGATGCGCGCGCTTGCCCGAGAACATCGACCAAAGATGATCGTGGCTGGTGCGACTGCCTACCCCAGAATTATTGACCCCGAAATCGTTCGTGAGATTTGTGATGAAGTTGGCGCTCTCTTTATGTTCGACGCAGCGCACATCGCCGGCTTGATTGCGGGTGGTGTGCACCCAAACCCCACCCCCTATGCAGATGTGGTGACCTTTACCACGCATAAGACCCTTCGAGGCCCACGTGGCGGCTGCATCATCTCCAAAGAGGAGTTCGGAGCGCGGATCAATAAGGCCATCTTCCCTGGCCTACAGGGTGGACCGCTCGAACACGCGATTGCGGGCAAGGCGGTTGCATTTCGCGAGGCCGCAGATCCGAGTTTTGCCGGGTACGCGCAGCAGATTGTTAAGAATTCTCAAGCACTTGCGGAATCGCTGATTTCTCAGGGGTTCCGCTTGGTTTCGGGCGGTTCTGATAATCACCTGCTCCTGATGGACCTTCGCTCCTTCGATTCAGAACTTACCGGCAAGGAAGCTCAGATTGCTCTTGACTTGGCAGGTATAACGCTGAACAAGAACACGGTTCCAGATGATCAGCGCTCACCATTTGTTACATCTGGGCTCAGAATTGGAACGCCCTCGGTGACGACCCAGGGAATGGCCGAACCCGAGATGGCTCAGATTGCTGAACTGATCACACGCGTTCTGGCAGCGCCGAGCGATGAGTCAGTGATTGCAGA
>JBAXCX010000005.1:0-54310 GCA_037141255.1 Actinomycetes bacterium
CGACGTGACGGTAAACGCGTCGGGACAACCAACCCCTACGTCGACCACGGTCCCTCCGACCACTGTTCCTTCTGGGCCGACCACGGTTCCTCCGACCACCGTTCCTTCTGCGCCGACCACGACCGTTCCGGGAGCGGGCGTTCAGTTTGCTCTGACGAAAACTGACGAATGGGGAAGCGGGCGCAACTTTGCCGCGACGGTGAAAAACGCAACCGGTGCAGCGGCAAGCGCATGGACGGTTACTTTGCCATGGACTTCGCCCGTGGAGCCTTGGGATGCTTCGGCGTCGGCTGCTAACGGAAACGTGTCGTTTGCGAATGTTGCGTGGAATGGTTCGATCGCCAGCGGTGGCTCGACGGCATTCGGATTCACGGACCGTGGTTTAGGGTTCACCGATCTTGGTTACGTGACTCCGAACCCTTCTACGTGTTCGGCCACCCTCAATGGCGTTGTCGTTAGCTGCTCGATTGTCAGCTCCTCAACACCAACACCGACTACAACGTCGACGCCAACCACGACGCCAACCACGACTACAACAACAACTACACCTGCAACCGTGAATCGGACCATCAAAGTCACGAGCGATTGGGGAACGGGGTACTGCGCAGATGTGACTGTGTCGACAACGAGCCAAACGGCCGTCACTTGGACAGTCAAGGTGCCGATCACAAAAGGCAAGGTCACCAGTGTTTGGGAAGCGAACTACAAGATCGTGGGCACGACCATGACGGCGCAAGGCACCCCGCTGAACGCCGTGGTGAAGGCCGGTGCTCCCAAGACCTTCGGGTTCTGCGCCGGGTAGGTCGAGGCTGTCGGCGAGGTTACCTGCCTACCCAGCCTGGCTCGGCAGGTAACCTCGGAGCATTATTTTTTCCTATGGACCAATCAAGTAAATGGGTTTCGAAAAAGAATAAAGGCGCCTCTACAGGCGCCAGAATCCGGGTATTTGCTTGGAATTGTGTTGTGGTCGGGCGGGGCGTCGATCCCCGGACCTACCGCTTTTCAGGCGGTCGCTCTGCCAACTGAGCTACCCGACCGGACAGCGGCCCGACTCGGGGTTTCCCCCGTGACACACCTCTGATCGGTTGCTACTTCTCACCGGAGTACACCGGTGAGAAGTAGCTGTTGCGGTCCCGACGGGATTTGAACCCGCGACCTCCGGCTTGACAGGCCGGCGTGCACTCCAGGCTGCACCACGGGACCACGAACTAAACATCTTACTGAATTGTTAGAGATTGCATTTCATGTATTCGGTACTTCAGTCTTGCTTTGGTACTGCTGTATTCGGTACTGCTGTATTGCTGTATTGCTTTGGTACTGCGTACCCCCAACGGGATTCGAACCCGTGTTACCTGCGTGAAAGGCAGGCGTCCTAGGCCGCTGGACGATGGGGGCTCATCCCATGGGAGGACTTTGCGACAGTAGCAGGCAGCACGCAGAGGTCCAAAGACTGAAGCTCTGTGGGGCTAGCTCGGAGATCGCAGATTCTTTTCGGCGACCCAGTTTGACAGCCCTGCTCCGTGGGCTAGCCCAACAGGGCCTGAATGATCCGTTCGAGCAGCATGCCGAGGTACTCGTAGCTGTCATGCAGTGCCTGAGTTGCCTCATCGGTCACAGCAGGTGCCTGATCCTCGGAAACATTGAGCACTGTGCCGAGTACCAAACGGATGTCATTGATCGAGCGCATCCATGCCTCGACCTCTTCTTCTGATAGATCCTCGGCCGAGATGGTGTTGGTAACCACATCAAGTGCGGCAAACTTTCGCTCAACTAATTCAGATCCAGCGAGGGCTGAGTAACCCTGGTTGCGTTCCTCATTTTCGCCGTAAGGCGGCGGAAAAAGTCGTTGCAGCATCGGGCTATCCGTAGTCAGCATCTCGCGCAGGTCGAGTGCAAGGTCTTCGATGAGCTGGCGCTCTCCCTCCGACAGGTTCACCGTGTAGCGACCGTTTCGACGCTTCCTGAATGGTGGATCAAACACAGCGTCGAAAATGCCCATGGGATATCTCGCTCAGTCCTGTTGCATGGTTGCCCATAAACCATGCTCGTGGAGTCGGAATACATCTCGCTCGGCCTCGGAACGCGTGCCGTGAGAAACGGCCGCTTTGCCCTCGGTATGAACCTGCATCATGAGCTTGTCTGCCTCGGCTTTGGAATAGCCAAAAAGCTTTTGCAAAACAAACGTGACGTAAGACATCAGATTGATTGGATCGTTCCACACGAGTACCACCCATGGCGCGTCCGTCTCTGCGTCGGTCCCGGTATCGGGTTCCATCACTTCGAGTGGCGCAGTTGTGCTCATGGAGCAGTGGTGCTTTCTTGGGGTAGATCAGAACGGGTTTGGGCTGTGGCTGCTGCGCTAGGGACTGTGGGGTCTGTGCTGACAGTGCTTGATAACCCAAGATGAAACCACAACACGGTGCCGACTAGCAGTGTTGCCCCAGCAATATGTGCAAGAACGAGCCGAGCGGGAATTCCAAGTTCGTACTGCGTGTACCCGATCCCTCCCTGAATCAGAATCACGACGAGCAGGGCGTACCCGCGTCGCAGAATATCTTGATCGGTTTTCGCAAGCCCCAGTCGTACGAGCAGGATCACCGAGATGATGAGAAAGAGCCACATGTTGAGGCTGTGGACTCTAGCTACATCTGGAATGAGCAGATCGAATCGGGGGGACTTTTGGTCACCGGCGTGAGGGCCGCTACCAGTCACGAGTGGACCGGTCACCATGAGTAGTGCGGCCGTAGCGACTGCAACCCGAGACAAGTTGAGGTTTGTCGGCGAAACCCGAGGGCGGGTCGGGCCGGGTTCGTGGCTGGCTTTCCAAACCAGAACCGTCGCATCAGAGACCAGAAGCATGGAGAGTAAAAAGTGTGCGCCAACTGCTGCGGGGTGGAGGCCTACCAACACGGTGATTCCGCCAAGAACAATTTGCCCGATCACTCCGGCCACTAGGCCCGCTGACCACCAGACCAAATCCCGACGATACGGTCGCCGACGGAGCGAGCCCAGTACAGCAGCGATGACAGCCGCTGACACAAGACCAGTAAAGAGACGATTCACCTGCTCGATTGTTTGGTTGGGATTGCCAAACTTGACGAACTCGGTAGAGGAACAGTTCGGCCAGTCCGCGCAACCAAGGCCCGAACCCGTCAGGCGCACTGCAGCACCAGTCACAACAATGATTGCAATGAGTGCCAGGGCAACAATTGCCACCTTGCGATAGGCCTGCGCCGAGAGCGTGAAGCGTTCGTCACTGCTTTGATCGTCCTGAGAGTTGTTGTTCACTTCGCCACGCTCATGTAGTCCAGATTAGAACAGGCTGGTTCCACCCTTGCCCTCACAGACCTGCTCAATCTGCAACTTGTGGCTCGCGTTGGCTCGCGGGGTGCTGGGGGACGTACCTTTAAGAGGTCATGGTTGCGCCGGCACTTTCTCACCCGATATCGATTGGCACTCGAGTCTCTGCCTACGTTGCACTGACCAAACCTCGGATCATCGAACTCCTGTTAGTCACCACTATTCCCACAATGGTGGTTGCCGAGGGGGGGATGCCTCCGCTCCGGCTGATGTTGGCCACGATGATTGGCGGGTCGCTTGCTGCCGGTGGAGCGAATGCAATCAATATGTATGTGGACCGTGACATTGACGCTGTGATGGACCGAACCAAAGAGCGCCCACTCGTCACCGGGATCATCACCCCTCGAGCCGCTCTCACCTTCGCGTTAGCGATTGAAGCTCTGGCGTTTGTGTGGCTTTGGGTCATCGTCAACCCGCTCTCTGCAGTCCTCGGTTTATCTGCATGTTTGTTCTATGTGTTCGTCTACACCTTGTGGCTCAAGCGCACCTCAAGCCAGAACATCGTCATTGGTGGTGCCGCTGGCTGTATTCCCGTGCTGATTGGGTGGGCGGCCGTGACCGATTCCATCTCAGCCACCTTCAGTCTGGCTCCGCTGACGTTGTTTGCCCTGATGTTCTTTTGGACTCCGCCACATTTTTGGGCCTTAGCTATCAAATACCGTGAGGATTACGCACGCGCCGACGTGCCGATGTTGCCCGTGGTGGCAACTTTTCGGCAGACCACCTCGAAAATGTTGGTGTACACGGTGCTGGTCTTTCTGAGCTCTCTGCTGTTTGGGTGGGCGGCCGGAATGGGGCTGTTGTACTGGGCCTCGGCGGTGGTGTTGGGGGCACTGTTTATCTGGTTTTCCGTGGAGGTCATGCTCACTGAGTCACCTGCAAAAGCCATCCGCCTCTTCACATTTTCGATTACCTACATCACCTTGTTGTTTGCTGTGATGGCGGTTGACGTACTACTTCGCAACGGATGGTGAGCTGAGGGTTTTCTTTGGCGGCCGATGGCCGATGTAAGGTCAACCCTCAGCGGTAGGACCGCTGTGCCTAGAAATGACTTCTAGGTACAGAAAATAACGAACTTGGTTGAGGAATTCTCCTGCGGGCGAACCTCACGAGGGCACGAATCACATGACACTGACTGATACACGATCTACCTCCGACAACCCTGCTGTGGCCGCATCAGGCCCGCCGGTACCTAGCTCTCTCGAGAGGTTCCTTGGTACAGGTGAGCATCAGGCAATTGGGCGAACCTTCATCCTTGGTTCCCTTCTACTCATGGCGCTCTCTGCCGGGACTCTGGCCGTAGGTGGTGTGTCGGCGCTGAGTTCAACGGGAACTGTGGATATCTCGGATTCAGTCTGGAACAGCGCGTTAGTTGGGATGGTCCTGATGGGCGCAATCCCGCTCTTACTCGGACTCGCCATCTGCTTAGTACCGATGCAAGTTGGATCTCCAGCTATTGCCTTTCCGCGAGCCGCAGCGCTCTCGTTGTGGGGATGGCTGGTTTCGGCAGCGATCTTCGCAATCAGCGTGCCGCTCCACGGTGGAGTGGAAGGCACCAAATTAGAGGGAGCCCGCCTCGGAATGCTTTCGATGGGATCCATGATGGTGGCACTCTCGCTCGGCGCCGTCTGCGTGGTCACCACTGTCCTGTCGCATCGGCCAGTCGGAATGGGTTTGGCGAGAGTCCCGTTTTTTGCATGGTCGATGCTCGTTGCGGCACCAATTTGGATTCTCACCTTCGGGTCAACAACGGCGCACGTGTTTCTTGGTCAGATCAGCCAAGCGAATGCCGCTGGACTAGCCCTGCGTTATCAGGCCGGTATCTCTTGGTTTCTGCGGGCGCCAAGCGTGTACATGATTGCCATCCCGGTGCTGGGGATCTCCTGCGACCTTGTCGGCAAGGCAAGCGGGCGACGGTTTGTTCGCTACGGGACCGTCCAAGCCATGATTGCCGTCTATGGCGTGTTCTCCTTTGGCGCTTGGACCCAAACCTCTGGGGGTCGAGAGAACATCATTTGGATTACGTTCGTTGCCCTTGCAGCACTGCCCGTGCTCGTTGTTCTTGGGCTGATTGCTGACACGCTGCGCCACCAAAAACCAGTGGTCTCGCCTGCGCTAGTCGGCGTGTTGTTCGCCTTCTTGATGCTGCTCGGCGGGTTGCTCGCCGGGGTCTTAGAAGCGCTCAATACCACTGGATCAGGAACACTGTTGGGCTTTGAAGCAACGGGTCTTGGTTGGGCACAGGCAGTGTTCATGCTCGGAGCGGCCTTTATTGCAGGACTTGCTGCGCTGTCCGCCTGGTCTCGTGTAGTCCTCCGGGCCTCCGCTCCTGGAGCACTAGCGGGTACGGCCCTGACCGCTGCGCTTATCGGTGGTGGCTTGCTCGCTACCGTGTTCTTCATTCAAGGTCTGACCGGATTCGGTCTGGGAGCCTCTCTGTACGAGGTCTGGGTGGCCGTTGCGGCAGCAGTGCTCGCCCTGGCTGGGCTCCTTGGGCTGATGATGGTGCTCGCTACAAGTCGCGGAAGCGCTTCGGAGTCAGCCGAGTCCAGCTCGGCAGGACTCACCTTGGAATGGGCAGCCGCTGAACTTTCAACAGAGGATCAAGCACTCCTGCAGAGTGCAGTCGTAGCGAGTCCGTACCCGCTACTCGACTTCCGCTCCACCGGAGAAGCCGTTGAGGAGGAAAAATAATGTCAGATACTGCAACCCTGGCTCCCGCCGAAGTAGCGACGGGACAAGAGAGCGTCGAAACACCGGCCGCACATGCAGCTGCGTTGCCCCCAACCATGCCGCGACGCCGTGAACTGATCTTCGGCACCGTCTTTGTGACCGCTGGAGTGGTGATGGCGATGCTGACCCTGATCGGCAGCTACATCGCAACTCGTGACGCTGCGGGAGCGCGTTGGCTCGCTGACAATCAGATTGCCCTGACGCAGCCGAACATGCAGATGCTGACCATGGTCATGTCAGTGGTCACCATGCAGTGGGCCGTCTGGTCGATTAGCCGAGATGACCGATACCACACGTACTTAGCCCTTGGCGTAACGATGCTGTTGGGCATTGCCTTCGTCAACCAAAGCACCTTCTTGTTCAAAGAAGCAGGCATCGCAATAACACAACCAGAAGGACCGCTGTTCTACGCAGTGACCATCGGCCACCTAGCCATGATCGTGGCGGGACTGATCTTCTTACTGCTGATGGCCTTTCGTACCTTGGGTGGGCAGTATTCAAGCCGTCAGCCTGACGGCATTGGCGCAGCAGCAGTCTTTTGGTATTCCGGGGTTGCTCTCTATGCGGTGATCTGGTTCGCCGTCTACATCCAAAAGTGAGCTGAGAGATGATTACACGAGGATCCAAATATTTCTACGGTGCCGCAGTGGTCGGGCTGTTGATGGCAATGGTTTACGGCATGATTACCGGCGCTTCACACAACGGCGGCCTGAGTGCAGTGCTGAGCACCGGCGGACTTGTCAATACGATTGTTGGACCACTCACCTTTGGTTATAAAGGGTGGGTAGGAGATCAGATCGGCTACTCCATTTTGGTGGCGTTTGCCGCGACGATGGCCGCCATTGGCGGTTTCCTCACTGCGTTCCGGGATGGTAACGCCGAGGCACTGATTCAGATTCAAGGGCCTGGAACCACATCAGAGAATGCAGACCTGCGAGTGGTAACACCTCAGGGACTGAGCTACTCGCCCATTGTCGCCGGATTCTCGATGGGCATCGTGATTGTTGGCGTTGCTGTCTCCCCGGTGATGATTGCAGTTGGTTGTTTAGGACTTGTTGTAGCAACTATCGAGTGGACCGTTCGAGCTTGGTCCGAGCGCGCAACCGATGACCCGGCAACTAACCGTGCGTTGCGCAAGAAACTCATGCAGCCGATCGAGATTCCCGTTGGGGCAGTCATCGGTGCCGTGGCAATCGTGTTCTTGATGTCCCGGATTCTTCTTGCTGTCTCCAAAGCTGGAGCCGCGATTGTCATCATCTCGGTGGCAGTTATTGTCTTCGGAGTAGCAGTGTTGTTGTCATCCCGGCCGCAGCTCAAGCGTTCCGTACTTGTTGGAGCGTTTCTCGTTGGTGCGGTGCTCCTCCTTGTTGGTGGAATCGCTGCTGGGATTTCAGGACCACGTGAGTCGGAACATTCAGGAACAGAAGCAGGAATCTCCTCAGTAACTGCAGGCCTGAGCGGTCATGCGGTTTCGGTTGAGAGTACAAGCCTCGACAATTTCAACGTCGAGTATTGAAAGGTTGTAGGTGCGAAATAATCGCAAGTCATATGTCATTACAGGTATCTGCCTGGCCATAGTTTTGGTAGTGGGCTACCTGCTCGTCATCAATATCGGATCGCCCATTGGTCGACCGCTGACCACGCTCAGCCCCCGTGGACAAAAGTCGCAAGCCATCCAGAATCTGATTATTCCGGTCTTTGCCATTGCCGGAGTGGTCTTTATCCTCGTCGAGATCGGCCTTGTGTTTGTTGCCACCCGATTCCGCCGCCGCTCTGATGAGGTGGATGGCACAAATGAGCCCGTTCAGCTCCACGGGAATACCAAGCTTGAGTTGGGTTGGACCATTGCGCCGGCACTCCTGCTCGCTGTGTTGGCAGTATTCAACGTCAACACCATTCTGCAGATGGATGATGCCAAGGACCCACTTGAAGTCACGGTGATTGGCCAACAGTGGTGGTGGGAATACCGTTATGACCTTGATAATGACGGTGCCCCCGACATCATCACAGCCACCGAGGCAGCAATTCCTGTTGGCCGCGATGTGCGATTCAAGATTCAGTCGAATGACGTCATCCACAGCTTCTGGATTCCTGCGCTTTCGGGCAAGATGGACGCAGTTCCGGGCCGCACTCATCAGGTGATCCTTCAGGCAAATCAGGTGGGAATGTTCCAAGGGCAGTGCACCGAGTACTGCGGGCTGTCGCATGGGCTGATGCGCATGCAGGTCAAGGCTCTCACCCCCGAGGATTACCAGATCTGGCTCACTGCCATGACTACCTCTCCTGCTCAGCCTGACCCGAAGAACGAACTTGCTGTTCAGGGACAAACACTCTTTGTCTCGCAGTGCTCCTACTGCCATCAAGTTAATGGTGTGACCCCCACATCGAAGTCACCGTACCCCTACAGCACTGTCCCAGACCCGGACTACGGCAAGACGGTGAATATCACAATGGCATCTGGAAATGCTCCAAACCTGACCCACATCATGATGCGTCAGCACTTCGTTGGCGGGTTGCTGGACTTGTATCAAGAGGGTGGGTCAGTTGCCCAGGCTATTCCCGAGGGAACTCCCGATACCAACAACATCAAGCGTTGGCTTCGCAACCCTCAAGATGTCAAGCCAATGAATCCGGATAACAACCAAGGCATGCCGAACTACAACTTGAGCGAAGCTCAGATCGAGCAACTGACGGCCTACCTGCTGACTCTGAAGTAACCCTCACCCTTAAGCAACTCTGACCCTTAAGTAACCCTGAACGATTCAGTAGAAACACAGAACGAAATGATGCACGTATGAGTATTCAGCAGAACCGAAAGAAAGGTTGATCTGATGGCGATCATTGAAGATCAGCGGCCACTTGAGTTGACCACCGGGCGCGATCCCGTGGCGCCGCCACCGCCAAACCCCCTCGGCGTATTTGCCCGACCTAAAGCCAACACTGGCTGGAGGTCTTGGGTAAACACCGTGGACCATAAGAAGATCGGCATCATGTACGGCGTTGCCTCGTTCTTCTTCCTCATCGTAGGTGGATCAGAAGCCCTTCTCATCCGATTGCAGTTGGCAGTACCAGGCAATCAGTTGTTGTCGGCAGATCTGTACAACCAGGTATTCACGATGCACGGAGTCACCATGGTGTTCATGGTGATCATGCCCATGGCCTCGGCCTTTGCGAACTACTTGATCCCGTTGCAGATCGGCGCACGCGATGTGTCGTTCCCTCGGATGAATGCCCTTTCGCTTTGGATTTGGTTGGCTGGCGCAATCTTCTTCAACTCCTCTTGGCTGCTCGGCGGCGGAGCCAATGGTGGCTGGTTTAACTACGCACCGAATGCCGGCATCACGTTCTCGCCGGGAACCGGGATTGATTTCTACGCCGTGGGTCTGCTCATCATGGGCATCGGTTCAACGGTGTCTGCGGTCAACCTGACCGTCACCGTGCTCAACATGCGTGCCCCCGGCATGACGCTGATGAAGATGCCGGTATTCACTTGGATGAACTTTGTGGTTCAGGTTCTCTTAGTGTTCGCACTTCCTGTCATCACGGTGGCTCTGCTACTGCTCACCCTTGACCGGATGTTTGGTGCAGCGTTCTTTGATGCCTCGAAGGGCGGAGATCCGTTCTTATGGGAGCATCTGTTCTGGATCTTCGGCCACCCCGAGGTGTACATCATGGTGTTGCCGGCGTTCGGCATGGTTTCAGAGATCATCCCGGTGTTCTCTCGTAAGCCAATCTTCGGCTACCCGTTCATGGTCGGCTCCGGAATCGCAATTGGATTCATGGGCTGGGGCGTGTGGGCTCACCACATGTTCGCCTCGGGTATGGGCCAACTCTCGGTGCTTGCCTTCTCGCTCTCAACCCTCTTCATCGCTGTTCCCACAGGTGTGAAAATCCTGAACTGGATGGCAACCATGTACGGAGGCCGTATCAAGTTCTCGGTGCCAATGTTGTTCTCGGTCGGACTCGTTGGGATGTTCACCATCGGTGGACTTTCTGGTGTAACCCATGCGTTTGCCCCAGCAGATACTCAGCAGACTGACACCTATTACATCGTGGCTCACTTCCACTACGTGTTGTTCGGTGGTGCGTTGCTCGGAATGATGGGCGGCCTGTACTTCTGGTGGCCAAAGATCTTTGGGCACTTCCTTGGCGAGCGCGCTGGAAAGTGGCACTTCTGGCTCATGCTGGTTGGGTTCAACTTGACCTTCGGACCGATGCACATTTTGGGTCTGCAGGGCATGATGCGTCGCACCTACACCTACACCTCAAATGAGGGCTTCAACACGTGGAACCTGGTATCCACGATTGGCGCATTCACCATTGCGGTATCGCTACTGGTCTTCATGGGCAACGTGGCCTTCAGTTATCGAAAGCACCGCAAGAACCCTGTCAATCCCGGAGCAGATCCGTGGGATGCGCGCAGCTTGGAATGGATGATTCCTTCGCCTGCTCCTGAGTACAACTTTGCTGAGGTGCCGGTAGTCGAAGAGTTCGATGAGTTCTGGCACCGCAAGTACGGCCACGATGAGAATGGCCGCCTGGTGCGGATTGCGAAAACTGAAGATGTGGTGGAGTCGGGCGATCCTGTGACGGTTCACCTGCCTTCGCCTTCTTACTGGCCTCTTGTACTTGCACTTGGTATGCCACTCGTTGGGTATGGCCTGATCTTCAATCTCTGGTGGGCAGTTCCCGGAGTACTCCTTATGGTGGCCGGTATGTACGGATGGGTCATGGAGCCAGCCACTGACCCAGATGCTGGACATGGCCACGATGATGATCACGGTGAGCCGGACGAGCCCGAAGGGGCCGCAGCTGAACTCGCCGAACCTGAAGTTGTCGAGTCGGAACTAGTTTCTGCCTCGGTTGGGACCGACGCCCCGGCGGCGACCGAGTCTGTCGAAGGCGGTGACCTGAAATGACCGATTTGGCTTATGAATCCCTCGAGGATGTTGAGTTTCCCGATGACATCCACACAACCTCAACCGGTATCTCGAATGAGAAACTGGGCATGTGGGTGTATCTCGCTTCGGATTGCCTGCTCTTCGGGGGGATGATCTCGACCTATCTCATTTACAAAAACCGTCCAGGTGAAATCGCTGGTCTTTCTGGCAACACGCACAAGGTTTCGGAGTATTTCGATATTCCGTTCACCTCTATGACCTCGTTTATTTTGTTGATGAGTTCGCTCACGATGGTGCTTGCGGTGAACTCAGTCATCCGAGGTGACCTCACTCGGTTGAGACTCTGGTTGACCTCTACTGCTGTGCTTGGTGGCTTGTTCCTTGGTGGGCAGATCTACGAGTTCACCAACTTTGTTGTCAACGATGGCCTTGGATTCACGTCCAACGTGGCATCATCTGCATTCTTTACACTCACGGGTCTACACGGAGTGCACGTGATTGTTGGCGTCATCATGTTGCTGTCGATGCTTGCGATTTCCTTTGGCACTCGAATTCGTGCCGAGGCAGTCGAGGTTGTCGGCCTGTACTGGCACTTCGTCGATATTGTGTGGGTCCTGATCTTTACGATCGTGTACCTCATTCCTTAAGGAGTCATAAATGAGCGCAGCAGCAACGGAACTCGATGATGACTCCCCAGTAAACCCTGGTGAACATCACAGCCATGGCCCGACCGATGGTCAGTATTTTAAAGTTTTCTTCTTGCTTGTTGGGCTGACCGCATTAGAGGTGAGCACCTACTGGTGGGATGACATCTTCAATGCGGATACCAAGAAAATTGCCGTCCCGGTCCTGCTCACGATGATGACGATCAAGTTTTTTCTTGTAGCGCTGTACTTCATGCATCTGAAGTTTGATTCGCCGCTCCTGCGGAGAACGTTCTATGCCGGGATGATTGTGGCCATCTTTGTGTATGTAGTTGCGTTGACCGTTATGAACTTCTGGGGTGACTCAGGAACAACTCATTTCAACGATCCGCCGATTGATCCCCCTGCCCCGTTCTGTGCAGACTGTCCGGGCGGCTGATGCGCGGCGGTGCATTTCCGGCATGGGTTCCGCACGTTGAGGTGTGGTTGCTGGTCCTTGCGCTTTTGGCACTTGGGTTCTACGCAAGTCGAGTCATTCAGCCCAAGGCTGTCGCTGCAGGTGAACTGCCGATTACTTATCATCAGAAGATCTGGTTCTTCTTTGGTGTGTTTGTCTTCTGGGTGGCAACGGACTTTCCGTTGCATGATCTGGCAGAGCAGCGTTTGTATTCGATGCACATGCTGCAACATTCTTTGTTGATGGTGGTCTTTCCGCCGGTGATGCTCCTGGCAACGCCCACTTGGCTTGCCCGCCTGATTATTGGCGAGGGATCGTTCAAGCGCTTTGTCTACTTCTGGGCTCGGCCGGCTCCCGCTCTGTTGGTGAACCTCTTCCTGACCGCTGCGATGCACGCTGCTTGGGTAGTGAACACCTCTATTTCAAATGCTTGGCTGCACTACAGCGTGCATTCGCTCGCAGTATTCACTGCTTTGTTGGTCTGGATGTGCATTTGCGGACCGATCCCCGAGTTGCAAGTGGGGCCGCCGCTCAAGATCGTCATGGTGTTCTTACTTTCGATTATTCCTACGATTCCCGCTGCATTCCTGACCACTGCCGAGGCGGTTCTGTATCAGGGGTATAACCACGGTCCCCGCCTGTGGGGTGTGAGTGTGGTGTATGACCAACAACTCGCGGGGATCATGATGAAGATCATCACGGGGTTTTATCTCTGGGGAATTATCGGCGTGATCTTCTTTAAGTGGTCGCTTGGCAGCAAAGCGAATCAGTCGAAGTTTCGCGGCAAACTCGTTCCCTCTGGATCAGCTGGACTCGCAGATGTTGCTACTCCCAGCGGAACAGAGACGCAGCCGCCAGCGGAGCGATCACTGCCCAGCAGCTAAGGGAAACCCAAGCCCAAGGTGCGACGGAACCCCCGACTGTTAGCGAGCCGATGATGATCTCGGCTAGGGGTGCAGCTGGCAGGAGCTTGGCTAGCGCAGCGAGCGGAGCGGGCAGTTCGCTGAGGGGAATAATCATTCCTCCCGTGAGGAGCAGGACTAAATAGAGCCCATTCGCGGCAGCCAAGGTGGCTAAACCTGGCAAGGTTCCTGCCATGAGGAGGCCGAGGCCACCAAACGCAGCTGTTCCAAGCAGGGCTCCAAGGATGGCGCAGGCCCAACCTGCAAGGGGTGGCGACCAGCCGAGCAGGATGGAAGCGCCGATGAGGACGGTCCATTGGAGTACTTCGATGACGAGCACTGTTGCGATCTTTGCCGCTACCCAGCGCCCGCGACCGAGCGGTGAGGCTCCGAGCCTTTTTAATACGCCGTAGGTGCGCTCGAATCCTGTTCCGATTCCTAGCGAGACCATCGCGGTCGACATCACCGCAAGCGCAAGCACGCCTGGGGCGAGGAAGTCGATTGGCTCGTCGGTACCCGTGGGGAGCACGTTGACTGAAGAGAAGAACACCAGAATCAGCAGGGGTATGCCGAGTGATACCAGAAGTTGCTCACCCTGCCTTGAGCTCAGTGCGAGCTCTGTTCGGACTTGTGAGCGAACTGCCCTCATGGTTGTGTTCCCTCGGTCAATCTGCGGAACACGTCATCGAGGCGCTGCCGTTCGGCGCGCAGATCGGTGAGTTGTATGTTCTGGTCGGCCAGCCAGTTTGTAACGGCCGCAACCAGTGCCGGCGAGGGTGCAGCTTCCACACGGTATTCTCCATGGGACGGCTCCGTAACTGCAGATCCGAGGACTGTGCTGAGGGCTTCGCGGTCAAGGTTGGGTGTAGCGCCGAAGAGCAGGTGATCGGAGCTTGTCGCCGACATCAGTTCTTTGGGGGAGCCCTGCGCCACGATGATTCCGTGGTCAATGATGATCACCTTGTCGGCAAGGCGCTCCGTCTCGGCGAGGTCGTGGGTTGTGATGAGCACGCAGACTCCATCTGCGCGTAGCTTGAGGAGCAATGCGCGAATGAGATCACGACCCTCAAGGTCGACGCCGGCGGTGGGCTCGTCAAGAAACACAACTTTTGGCTGCCCGATCAGAGCCAATGCAAGTGAGAGTCGCTGCTGCTCGCCACCCGAGAGGCGTCTGTAGGGAGTTTTGGAGCGTTCGCTCAGGCCCACACGTTGGAGGAGATCCTCAGGGCTCTGAGAGTTGGCAAAGAAGCCTGCATATTGCTTGAGCAGTTCGATTGGTCGGATCGCTGAAGGGATACCACCTTGTTGCAACATGATTCCGACTTGAGATGTGAGCTTGCTGTGGTCCGAGATGGGGTCAAGGCCGACCACGCTGCTTGAGCCTGAATGAGCGGCACGGTAGCCCTCAAGATGCTCAATCGTTGAAGTCTTGCCGGCACCATTAGGACCGAGTAGCACTGTTATCTGACCGACTTGGGCCTCGAAACTAATCTTGTCTACGGCCACGATGTCGCCATAATGAATACTGAGCCGGTCCACGATTACTGCCACAGGAAGACGCTAGTTCTGTCTCCGATCTCGGGACAGTTTGGGAATGGGGTTCAGCCTGTTGCCCGATGCCAACTAGGTTCCACTCATGCTTGATGTGCGTTTGATTCGCGCCGATATTGATGGTGTACGAGCTGGACTTGCCCGAAGGGGCCAAGACCCTGCTGTGATAGACGAAGTAGCAGGCCTAGATTCTGAGTTGCGATCGTTGTCAGGCCATCGTGATTCGCTGCGTGCAGAGGTTCGGGCCCTCTCCAATGAGGTGGGGAAGTTATTCCGCGAGCAGCGCCAAGATGAGGCCACAGAGTTGCAAGAGCAGAGCAGGTTGCTTGGCCTTGAAGAGAAGCAACTTGATGCGCGGGCCGAGGAGTTGCAGATTCTGCTCCGCGATCAGCTTCTGCGTATACCGAATCTTCCTGCAGCGGATTGCCCGGACGGGGCGAGTGAAGAAGACAATGTCATCTTGCGAGTCGAGCAATACCAGCCTGATTCCTACCTGGATTGTCAGCGAGTTCCACATTGGGAGATCGGTGAGCAACTCGGGATATTGGATGTGGAGCGGGCAGTAAAGATGTCGGGCTCAATGTTTGTGATGTATCGCAAACAGGGTGCTGCGCTGGTGCGAGCTTTGTGCCAGTTAGCGATTGACCGCAACGTTGATCTTTACGAAGAGGTCCGGCCGCCCACATTGGTTCGCACAGCCACACTCATCGCGACGGGGCATCTTCCAAAGTTCTCTGAGGAGGCCTATGCCGTAGAGCGTGATGATCTCTGGGCTATCCCAACGGCTGAAGTTCCGTTGACTTCCCTTGGGCAGGATGAGATCGTGCCCGAGTCTGATTTGCCGATGCGGTTTTGCGCCCATACCAGCTGTTTCAGACGTGAGGCTGGATCAGCGGGTAAGGACACTCGTGGTTTGTTGCGCGTTCATGAGTTCGACAAGGTGGAGATTCTGGCTTACTCAACTCCGGCTCAGGCCGCCGATCTTCATGCCGAGATTCTGTTCCGGGCTGAGAGTCTGATTGCTGAGCTGGGCTTGGCCTATCGAGTACTGGATTTGTGCGCTGGTGATATTGGTAACTCGGCCGCCCGAACCTTTGATATTGAGGTGTACTCGCCTGGGGTGGATCAATGGCTTGAGGTGAGTTCAGTCTCTTGGTTTGGTGAATACCAAGCTCGACGAGCAAATCTCCGATACAAGCCTGAGGGTGGCAAGGGAACCGAAGTGATGCATACGTTGAATGGCTCCGCGCTAGCGGTGCCTCGCGTCTGGGCCGCAATCGTCGAGACGTATCGACAGCCGGATGGTTCGATCAAAATCCCCGAATTGTTGCTGCCGTATATGCGAGGTGCAACCACGATTTCGGCTTCAGCGTGAAGTTTTGAGTAAGCAGATTGAGAGAAGCCCGGAGGTTCAGTATCTGCCGGCCGTGTTACATCCCGTCGGAGAGCCTCCAGAAGATGTTGGAAGTTCTCATCCAATGCGCAAGATAACTGAGGCCGTGGCTGATGATCCGCTTTCTTGGACACCGCTAGCCGCAGAACAAGTTGCAGGATTCTTCGATGAGATGGCTCGGAGTTGGGCGGTCTCTGGGAATCGGGCTCGAGGGCAAGAGGTGTTGCAAGACCTGCTGTCGCGTTCGGTGTTGGCAGCGGATGGGGTCTTGATCTGGGTGAACTCAATCGGAGATCGCACACCAATTCACCTCTCTGCTGAGCGGATTGCTCAGGCCCTTACTGGTAGCGCACAGTTTGAGGTCACAGCCTCTACAGCGCGCTGGGGAACTTGGGTCGTGGCTCGCTGCCGACCCGTCACCTAAAGCTGATGACTGAGTCGGGGAAGGGCTCAGCACACTGTTTTAAAACCGCGTCACGACGAAAACTCTTGCAGATCCACAGGTTGTCCTTGCCCTCACCGGGCACTCCTCCCCGGTGACAATTTGTGTGGGACTCGGCACACTGTGCCGATGGAAAAATATGTTCGACCCCTGTATCTCCATCCCGAGTACTTGTGCGGGGCAAATCTGAGGTACTGCCTGCTCACCCTTCTGGACCAGAGGGGCCGGCCATGCAAGATCGCCGAGTTGCGCGCAGCACTCGAGCAATTGGGGCTGACCGTAGGTGGGGCCGATCCCAATAAAGTGATCGCCGATGTTCTGCGCTACGAGTTGCGCTTGGGACGAGTCGCCCGCACCGGGCGAGGACAGTACGAGTCTCGGTATCGACCGAACACCACTGTTCGCCGGCACCGGTTAAGGCTTCAGGCTTTGGTAGCCAAAGCGCGATCAAATGCCAACTCCACAGGTGGCTTTTCGTTGTGACGCGGTTTTAAAAGAGGGCTTTGCCTGCGCCGTACATCAAGGCAGAGCCGCCAAGTTCATTCGGCACGCCAAGTTCATTCGGCACGCCAAGTCAGGGGACTAACCGCCCGAGCAGGGCTTCACTCGTGAGCCAGATGGAGCCAACGGTGCAAGCAATTCCAACAGCTACATAACGCCACTGGCGGTCAGTCCACAGAGCTAGCGCAACAATAAATGGCAGAACGAGTAGCCCGTACCTTCCCAGTGAATCGGTGACCTGAGAGCAGAGCAGCAACAGGAGTGACACACCTGCGTAAGCAACCCATGAGCTTGGCAGCTTGGCTGAAGCATCTCGATCGCTGCCTGCCAGAGAGCCGCGCACCATAGAGAGGAACAGCAGCAAGAAGAGAATCATGAATCCCAAGTTGTAGACATCGCGAAAGTTGCCGCGGAACAGTTCGCCAATGGGTTCGAGTACTCGCGTGACGGGGTCTTGGAACCCTCCTCGTATCTGGCGCTGTAGGCGCAAGGGGAGCAGCAAATCACCAGTGGAACGTTCAATCCACACAAGCGCAAGCCCGAGTCCAGCCACTGGTCCTCCAAGGCCAACAACCCAGTTCCACCACCTGGGTCGAGGCTTCGCCCGAAACAACTCAACAGCAATCGGAACCAGAAGCAGCCCACCGACTGGCCGAATCCCCGCAGCGAGCAGCGCAAGCAAACCAGCCGCTACAAAATTGCGACGCTGAAGCGCCAGCAGAGTTCCTGCAACCACGAGCAGGGCTATGCCCTCTGAGTAGGCAAAGGCAAGCACAAAGGCAGCAGGGAATATAGCGACCAGCACGGCTGACCGGTTCGCAATTCCGAGCACTCCACTTGAGCTCTGGCGCTCCTGAATTGTGGGCCTCGGATCACCCAGAACTTCTGTAGCGAGCTTCCACAACACCCAAGCGCCCAAGAATGCCCCAACGTTGCTGAGAGCGATCAACGCCCAATCAGCATGGCCGGCAAATACTGGGCTCAGCAATCGGGCTAGGGCAGGGTAGACGGGGAAGAACCTTGCCTCCTCGCCGCTGATGCCAGGGCCGCTGAACGGTCGGGTGTACCACTGTTGAGCCAAACCTCGGTAGAACGCTCCATCCCAGGTAAACAGGCCTTCGTGAATCTGCTGGGATCCGCGTGGGGTATCAAGGTGATTCACCATGACATGAGCGGTTACAAACCCACTAGCGATGCATAACCGAGCCCACAACCATCCAAGACAAACCGCAGGAAGGCCAGAAGGCCAGGTGGCTTGGCGCTGGAGTTGCAACTCGCTCGATGTTGTCACCGCTCAGGGACCCGTCACGGCCGGGGTGTAAAAACCGAGAGGCCGGCCGACTCGTCAATGCCGCTGTCGTCTAACCCGATGAGCGAGCTTTGATCTCGGTTTACAGAAAGCGCCTCGAGCAATCCCTCGCACTGCCCTTCAAAGGTTCGATAGGTGGGGCTCTCGACCACGTATACCTTTGCATTTGTGGGGATCCGAGCCGAGAGTTTTTGAAGAAAAGCAGCTGGTGACGCAGCAGCGTTTCGGTCTGCATAATCCACCCAATCCACGAATCTCGGGTCGCCGCCCGTCGGATACGGAATAACCGAACTCGATGTAGAGCCATCCTTGGGCTCCGAGCTAGCCTTCGCTCCTTGCAACTCAAGTTCTCGTTCCAATGACACCCCAAGTTGGTCCGGACATGAGATGACAACGGTTGGACTACCGGGAGCACTTGCTGATTCAGCCGCCAAAATTGTCTTTGCAATCTCACCCGTCTGCGACCGCACCCCTCGTATGGAACCAAATGCCCCAAAGGCTCCGATGATGACGATCGCAGCAAGTACCACTGCTGTGCCGCGAGGACTTCGGATCACTGCGATGCCAGCGGCGATGCAGAGCAGAAACAGTGGATAAATCCCCGAGGCATAGCGTGAAGAAAATGCCCCATTCGACACGGCCGTTGCAGCCCATCCAATGCTCATCGTGAGCAGGATCACACACAGCTCCACTCGAATCCGTGGCTGAACTGAAGCAGTGAGGACTACCTGCTGAGCTGGTTTCGCTTGGGCCGATTCTGGTGACGTCTCCGTGTCAGCTGAACGCGCCTTCTGGATCACCGCCAAAGCACCTAGCAGCATGATTGGCACGAGCAGGTAGGTGAACAGATGCGCAATGCCATACTTCGCCCCAGCAAAATCAACGATGCTCAACACCACCACCGAAGCTGGGCCGAAACGCTCTCCCCACGGGGTGCCCGTATGCGCCGACTGATACAGGAGAGTCGGCACCCAAGGTGCAAAGCTCAATCCGCCAACCACGAGTGCTCCAACCAGAAGGCGAGCACCAACCTTTCCCTCGTGACTGGGGGCTTTCCAAGCTTGGAAGAGAGCAATAAAGCCCACCGCGCCCAGCAGCCAGAGTGACCAGTAGTGGGTCCAGAGCAGTGCCGAGGCAACACAGGCTGCTGCAATAACGGCGATGACACGCCGGCCCCCGGTGAATCGAGCCCGTAGTAAGTCGTCGACCAACAAATAGCCAGCAGCCGACAGCGCCATGACCAACGCGTACATGCGTGCTTCGGCACCGTAACGAATACCGAAGGGCATGACTGCCGCAACGGCAAGCGCTATCAGGCCAGTACGTTGAATCCCTAACGGTCCAGCACCTTGGCGGTCAGCTACTCGCCGTCCAGTCAAGTACATCAGCGGCAAAGTGAGCACCGAGATCAGCCCCGAGAAGGCTCGAATCCACCAGTCTGAGACCCCTCCAACTGCAGTCCAAAGGTGCAGCGCCACGTAGAACAGTGGCGGATGACCGTCTCGCCGCAACGCACCGGGAATCTCGCCCACAGGAAGTTGAGCAATATTGCTCGATAAGGCCTCGTCGAGCCACATTCCCGATCGGGGTGCAAATCGCAGAGCAATGCCGACGAGGATCGCGCTGACCGTCACCACCCAAAGAAACACATCAACGGGTGGCGTTGAACTCACAGACGCTGAAGGATCTGCGGCCGAAGGTTCGGCTACAGGCTCGGCCTCAGCTGGACTTGGATTACTCATTCAGGATTACTCATTCAGGATGACTCTTTCGGCATGTTTATGGCACCGGCAGAAGCCGACAGGGCGGGAGGAGATTTCAGGGCAGGAGGAGATTTCAGAGTGGGGGGAGATTTCAGGGCAGGAAGAGTCAGTAACGCGTCAGCCACAACGGCGGCAGTTTCTGCCCAAGATGGCGGCACATAGGAACTCGCTTTGTCTCGCATGAGTTGATGATGTTCCGGATGCTCAAGGTGTAAGCGGATGAGATTCACGAGACCCTCCACGTCATCGGGGTCGATCAGTTCTGTGAAGCCGGCGCCAGCTTCGGGCAGGGCGCCTCCCGTAGAGGCCACCGTTGCGCAGCCATGGGCTAGAGCCTCGAGAACCGGGACTCCAAGGCCCTCGTACTTCGAGGGATTAATCGACAAAAACGCGTGGTCATAGAGCCAGCTGAGTTCAGCGTCGTCGATGCCTCCGAACCAACACACTCGCCGCTCAAACTCGGGGTGCGATCGAATCCGAGCAACCAGTGAGTCCACCATCCAGCCCTCCTTTCCGACAATGACAAGGGAGAGATCAGGAAACTCCCCGCTCAGGAGATCGAAGGCATTGAGCACGAGTTCTTGGTTCTTGCGCGGTTCGAGTGTGCCAACAACCAGCATGAATCTGCCTAGCTCGGGGGGCAGGTCCACCGCAACACCGGCAGCGGCTTGATAATCGGCGCCTAAGGGAATGACAATGAGATCGAGTTCTTCTTGTCGTCCAAACTTTGCCGCAACGGAGCGAAGATCCCTCGCAGTGCACTCTGAGTTGGCAAGAAACCTGCTGCTCCACTGAACATGCGCCTCGATCCAAGATTGAAACACAGCAATATGTCGAGGATCGAACCATTCGGGTTGAACGATGGGCATCACATCATGAACAAGCACCACGGTGCTCACACCCTCTGAATGAAGCCGGGGGAGCAGCACCGATCTCGGCTCAGGGTCATACCAAGACCCCTCAAGATCAAAAAAAATAGACCCGGGCTGCGGAGCGCCCAAGGCCAGCGCAGCGTTCAGTGGGTGAAGCTCTCGCCGCTTTCGCAGCACCTTACCGATCTGCACTCGGGTCCAAATTACCGGGGAAAGATCTCCGATCACTCGAACCAGCGGCGAGAGAAATCCAAAGTTATCGGCCCGCCTACCCGCGCGCCCACCAGGCGGGTGCACCTCAAGGCGAACCTGTTCTTCAGCGCTGAGCGTTCGGTAGCTACCCTTTGCTGAGGGCTTTAGAACTGGTACGACCTCTAGACCATCGCCGAGAGGGCCGCGAAGCCCCTGAATGATTTCTCGCACCACGCGCTGTATCCCAGTGGTGTACCCAATCGAGATCGTGTCAGTAACTTCAACCAACACCTGTCTCGGCAACACATGCTCGGGAGCCGTCATGGTCAGATCGTAGAAGCTGCAGCCGCTCGCTTACGATTTAGAGCAGCAACAGGCTCGGGCTACGAAACTTCGTGCCCGAGCCAGGACTGCCCTGATCTGCTGGTCTTGGTGTTCCCCAAAAGGTCTTCGACACCCATGACACCCAACCTGAACTTTTTCTTAGAAAGTTTTCCATGACCATCATTTCTGAGCATCAACCGGGCCAACCTGTGCCCTAGCGGGTCAGAATGACCGAGGATCCATGCCCAAAAAGCCCCTGATTGGCGGTGATTCCAACCTTTGCGTTCTCTGCCTGCGCACCCCGAGCAGTACCGCGAAGCTGCCAAGTGAGTTCACAGACCTGAGCGAGGGCTTGCGCTGGGACGGCCTCGCCAAAGCAGGCAAGACCGCCTGAGAGGTTGACTGGTAGGCGTCCGCCCAAGGTGGTGACGCCATCACGCAAAATTTTCTCGGCCTCGCCAACCCCACAGAATCCCAGATCCTCATACCAATCCAGTTCAAGGGCAGTAGACAGGTCATAGACCTCTGCCACGTCAACGTCATCGGGGCCGAGTCCGGCTTGCGCATAGGCAGAGTCGCCAATTGCCTGCTTGAACCCGCGCTCGGGTCGTGAAATGCCGGCAGCCGAATCCGTTGCAAAGTTCGGCATCTCCAAGATGGTGTTGGGGAAGGTCGGGGTCACCGTAGAGATAGCTGCAACCTTGACCAGCGGATCGGCCGATCCGGCTGAACTGCTCAGATGCTTGCGGGCGTAGTCCATCGAGGTGAGCACGACTGCCGCGCCACCATCCGAGGTTGCGCAAATGTCGAGCAACCGCAGCGGACTCGAAACCGTGGGGGAGGCTGCAATGGCTTCCGCAGTGACCTCTTTGCGGTAACGGGCGTAGGGATTATTTAAACCATGCCGAGCATTCTTGATCTTCACTTGAGCAAAGTCATCACTGCTCGCACCAAACAAATCGATGCGTCGCCGAGCCCACATGGCAAAGTACGCAGGGTTGGTCATGCCAAGCAGGCGAAAACGCAACCAGTCGGGATCATCGCCACGTTCGCCCTTATTGGGTTTCAAGAACCCCTTCGGTGTGGTATCGGCGCCGACAACTAGGGCGACCTCGCACATGCCAGAAAGGATGCGCTGTCGGGCAGCATCCAAAGCCATCGCCCCCGAGGCGCAGGCCCCGTATGCGCTCGTCACAGGAATACCTGTCCAGCCAAGAGCTTGAGCAAAGGTGGCTCCAGCGACATAGCCGGGGTAGCCATTTCGCATGGTGTCTGCGCCAGCCACAAACCCCACATCTCGCCAGTCAATGCCAGCATCTGCGAGCGCATCTTGAGCGGCTGCTACTCCGTACTCAACAAAGTTGCGCCCCCATTTACCCCATGGGTGCATGCCAACCCCGAGAACGGCTACTTGGTCAACGCTCATGCTTCGCCTCCTGCAGTGCTTGTGGCCACTGGTCGCCATTTCCACATCGTGTATTCAGTGTCTTCATCCTCGTACAAGGTGCCGAGCACTAGTTCCATTTCCATGCCAACGACTAAGTCCTCGATGCCCACGCCCGCAACTACTTGACCTAGAACAACGAGTTGCTCGGTCTCTAGTTCAACAGCAGCCAAACAGAATGGCTCGTATGGGTCAGTCGGCGCCTCGAAGGGTTCTGGTGGCTGATACTGGGCATCGGTATAGGACCACAGCCGACCACGAGTAGAGAGTTCAACCTCGACAAGTTCCGAACCAGAGAACCCTGGGGCACGAGACATGACTCGCTCGGGCGGGAAGAAGTACGTTCCGCTCTCTGTGCAGCGGGTGCCAATGAGCGCAACGGGGTCTGCCCCCTCGGGGCGCGGAGTGTTCTCACTCGGCGACATCGTGAACCACCCCTCAACAGCGGGGAGTTTGGCTTTTGCCATTTTTGCCTCAGTTCTGGCAGTCGTAGTTCTGACGAATTCTCAGAGTACTACGGGGCCTGAATCAGGAGCATTTTGAACTTCGCAGCACTGGCGTGCAGCGGGTGTGAGATGGGTTCGCTGAGCGGTTTGTTCGCTCAGTAGTTCGTGAGCTCACCACTGGGGAGGGACTCGCGGGGTTTCTTGAGTGGGCGGATCTTCTACGGTCGCAATATTTTCGATTCGGCGTGCTCGCCGAGGAGCTTTTGGCTGAGAGCGACCTTTGACCCAGTTCGTGACCCAGATTGCGGTGGCAGCCATGCCTACGAGACTAAAGATCGCCATAACGAAACGCAGAAAGCCTCCTGCCCCAACAGCGGGAGCTTGAGCCACCTCAACGCGCAATCGAACCGCGGAATCGGCCGGGTCGGGAGCGGAAGTTGATCCGGCGACAGTACTGGGCACCTGCGCCCGATCGATCTGTTGAGCCTCAACATCAATCTTGGTAGCCACCACTCGAGCATCGAGCCGACCAAGAGCGCCCAAAGCGATTTCTAAGTTCTGCCCTGGCAGGCTGAACTCCAGCGCAGTCTCGTCCGGTCGAGTGGTTTCCTCGCCAACTCGGGTTCCTCCCCAGGTGCTGGCACTGGCGAGGATCTCTTGGCGGGTCTGCAGCACAGCGGGCTGATCGTCTGCTTCGATCTTGACCACGGCATCGGCTGGATGGGTGGAGAGGAGGTCTCCGCAAGAAGTTGCGAGGAACGCCACCAAAAACAGCGCGCATGTGGTGAGCGCTCGCGACACTGTGCCCCTCGCCCGAGGGCTCGGATATGTGCTCGGAGTTGCGCTCGCATTCGAGTTCGTGTGGTACCCAGTACTCAGTGTGATGAGGTCAGCGTAGGAACCCTGAGCGCAACAGCGGGGGACCATCACTAGCAGTGGCGGCTAATTGCCCTCAACGGCATCCAAAAAGGCGGGTCGCTCTCCACCGCCATGAAGCCAGATAGACGTGCCGCTGACATACGAGGCGAGCGGGGAAGCCAGCCACCTACAGGCCTGGGCCAAGTCTTCTGGCGTGCCGAGCCTGCCAGCGGGAACCGTGGCTGCGGCGCGAGCAACCGCATCTTCATCCCCGTAGTGAAGTTCAGCCTGCTCGGTCAGGATGAGCCCGGCAATGATTCCGGTGACTCGAACCTTTGGTGCCCACTCCACGGCGAGTGATTGCGTCAGGCTGAGCAACCCTGCCTTGGCTGCGCCATACGCTGCAGTCCCTGGGGAGGGCCGAACGGCCGAGACCGAAGCAATATTGATAATCACGTTCGTGCGGCCATCCTCGGGCGCAGCCTGCATATGAAAGTTTGCGCGCTGAGCTACATGTAGTGGAGCGAGCAGATTCAGGCGGATGATGGACTCGCTAAATCGAGGTGAGGCCGTTGCGGCGTCGGCAGGTGGCGCACCACCGGCATTGTTGATCACAGTGTCGATTCGACCAAACCGATCCACAGTTGCATCCACTAGCGCGACTGCAGCATCAGGGTCTCTGACGTCAGCGGCCGTAAATGAAGCAGTTCGCCCACCCGCCGAGGGAAGACTCTCTGGCTCGGTACGCCCGCAGGTCATGACTTCGGCACCCCAGTCCAAAAAGCGCTGCACGATGACCCGGCCGATTCCTTTGGTGCCGCCGGTGACTAGTACTACCCGGCCTGAGTAGTCGAGTCCGGAGGATTCCTGACTGCTGTCTGTCATGGTGCGTCCCTCTCTGAGTCCGTCATTGAATGCTTCATTGAGTGCTTGTGTGAGTGCTGATGTGACTGCCTGATTCGGCTTGCGACTATACGCTCATGGCGCCGAGGGATGCCCGGCGGTACCGTTCTCATCCTGACAGAACTTGCAGCGTCTGTAGAAGGTCTTGGCAGGAATCGAATCAACAGGGAGTACAGCATGGGAATTTCGGTGAATATCACAGAGGGCATTGCCGAGGTTGTGATGGATAATCCACCCGTCAATGCACTCACCGTGGCGGGTTGGTACGAGTTGGCTGATGTCCTGACTTCAACTGGTCGAAACCAAGAGGTCGGAGCGCTTGTTCTGCGTGCCGAGGGCCGTGGCTGGAATGCAGGTGTTGACATCAAAGAGATGCAAAACACCGAGGGCTTTGACGCACTGCTCGGAGCAAACCGAGGCTGCTATGCAGCGTTCGCGGCCGTCTACGAGTGTGAAGTCCCGGTTATCTCGGCTGTCCACGGGTTCTGCTTAGGCGGAGGCATTGGTCTGGTGGGCAACTCGGACATCATTGTGGCCGCCGAGGGCACCCGGTTTGGGTTACCCGAAGTAAATCAAGGTGCCCTCGGTGCAGCAACGCATCTGGCGCGACTTGTTCCCCAACACAAGATGCGAGAGATGGTCTACACGGCAGAACCCGTGGATGCCTCGCTGCTTGAATCTTGGGGATCGATTAGCAAAGTCGTTCCGCTTGAGGATCTTCGAGACGCAGCCTTTGAAATTGCGGCCAAGATTTGCACGAAGAGCCGTTTTGTTATCCGTCGGGCTAAGGAATGCCTGAACGGAATTGACGTTGTGGACGTTAAGCGCAGCTACCGCTTTGAGCAGGGCTTCACCTATGAACTCAACTTGTCTGGCGTAGCAGACGAGGCCAGAGATGCCTTTGTTGATAAGACCGAGGCCAAATTCTCGAAGTAAGCGTTCTCGAAGTAGGGCTGTCATCCCTACGACCTGCAGTCCCGAGGGAGACGCGACACGGCCCCACCGTTAGGTGAGGCCGTGCCAACAGAATAAATGAGCAGTATCAGCCCTTGGGAACCGTGCTGGCAGTTGGGTTTGCAGCGGGATCAGTAGGCGCTGCAGGTGCGCACTGAGCCTGATAGATCGACTGGTATTCCGTCATCGCAGCGGTGTAGCCCTCGCCGGAGAGCGCCTTCTTGCCAGCATCTCCCGACAAGAAGTCAGGCGGGTAACCGGCTGCAGCAGCCTCGGTCTGCAAGGTCGTTGCAGCGTTGCGAAGTGCCTCACTCGATGCAGCGGACTCAGCAGGGAATGCTCCCGCTACGGCATTGAGCAGTTCCACGTACAGACCTACAGCCGCTTCGGTTTGCTTGGGATTCGTGGGCTCAGGAGGTCCCTCGGTGGTGACGGTGCTGAGCTTGCAGAGGTCAGTTCCAGCGCCTGTGATTGCAGTCGAGATCTCGGCAACCTTGGCGCTGTATTCCTCATCGCTGAGTGGCTTGGCGGTAGACGATGGGGTCGCCTTGTCTGTCTTGTCGCCCTTGACGGTTGTCGTGGTGGTTGACTTGCTTTCGTTGTCTTTGCTGCAGGCACCAGCAAAGAGCGCAAGAGTTGCGACCATCACTACGCCACCAACGCGCCGCCAGTTGTTATGCGAATTCATGAGAACTCCTCTTTCCCCAGTTGGCCAGGCGGCCAGCGGTGCGATCACGTTATCGGTCCTTTTGGGGTACTGCGGCCATATTCGCATGATGCACAGAGCGGTCTCAGCATGCAGAGCGCAGACGCTTTTCATCAACGAGGTCATGACCGTCTAGATTTCATAACCTGACGCCCCATCAGAATTGGGGTTCTGCCGTCGCTTGAGTTCGTGAAAATCGGAGTCAGGCCGTAACCAAAGGGGGTCCGGTGCCCGGACCGGACAAGCGCTGCACAGAAGATGAAGTTGTTGCCGAACTGAGTTCTGGCATGACCCTCGGAATCGGTGGGTGGGGGAGTCGGCGAAAGCCCATGTCGCTCATTCGAGCGATCCTTCGTTCAGACCTGACTGACCTCACCATCGTCTCCTATGGCGGCCCTGATGTTGGCCTGCTCTGCAGAAGCGGCAAGGTTCGCAAGGTGATCTCTGGGTTTGTCTCGCTGGATTCGATTCCACTCGAGCCTCATTATCAGGCCGCTCGCCAAAACGGCAGTATCCAAGCCGCTGAATGGGATGAAGGCATGTTGTTGTTGGGCCTGCAAGCCGCCGCATGGCGTGTGCCCTTTCTACCCACTCGCGCTGGGCTTGGCTCGGATGTCATGAAGAACATGCCTGATCTGCGCACTGTTACTTCGCCCTATGCAACCGTTCTGCCCGGTCAGAACGACGGTGGCGAGTTTGAAGAGTTGCTTGCCGTGCCAGCGCTAGAACTTGATGCCGCTTTGGTGCACCAAAATGCGGCCGACGTTTCGGGTAACTCCGTGTGGTTAGGCGAGGACCCGTTCATGGATGACTTGTTTGTGCGCGCCGCACAGCGTTCATATGTCAGTACCGAACGCATTTTGCCCACTACCGAACTTGCGGGTCTGGGCGATATTGCACACCTAAAAATCTCTCGTATGGATGTAACCGGCGTGATCGAAGCTCCACACGGTGCACATTTCACTGAATGCCTACCTGACTATTCTCGAGACGAGGCGTTCCAGAAGCGCTATGCCGCCACGGCCAAATCCGATGAAGCTTGGGATGAGTTCCGAGTGGAGTTCTTAGATATCGATGAGGCCGGGTACCAGGCCAAGGTGAAGGAGTTGCAGGTATGAGCGACGTGAGCACACCTACGCCAAGCAGCACTGCTGTGACTCGTGCAGATATCTGCGCCGTTGCGATTGCCGAGGCATTTCGTGGAGATGGCGAACGCTTGTGCAATCCCATTGGCAATCTGCCGCTGATTGGTGGGCGTCTGGCCGCTGCAACCTTTGAGCCGTATCTGGCCTTGACTGACGGCTTCTATACCCTGATGGACCCGCAGTCCCCTGATGAAGTGCCGCCAATTGCATTGCCAGAAGCAGAGCGTGTTGCGCAGCGAACCGTTGCGCATTGGAACCCGTACCGAGAGATGTTTGGCCTGCTCTGGCAAGGGAAGCGTCACGTCATGATGGGTGCAACGCAGATTGACCAATATGGCAACCAGAACATCGCTGCCATTGGTGACTGGGCTCAGCCACGGCGACAGTTGCTCGGGTTTCGCGGAGCGCCAGGAAACACCATCAATCACACCACGAGTTATTGGGTTCCGAACCACTCGCCACGAGTATTTGTCCCAGCAGTAGATGTTGTTTGTGGAATTGGGTATGACCGGGCACACGCCCTTGGACCCGTTGCCTCTCGGTTCCATGAGGTTCGCCGTGTCGTGTCGAATCTTGCTGTGTTTGATTTTGAAGCCCTAGACGCCGAGGGAGTTCCCACGATGCGTCTTCGTTCGCTGCACCCTGGCGTAACCCTTGAAGAGGTACTCGAAGCCACTGGCTGTGACGTGGTGGTTCCAGCGGACCTTGGCGAGTCTCGCGCACCAACCGAACAAGAGCTCGCGCAGATTCACCGCCTTGACCCGCGTAGCCTTCGTTTGAGTGAGGTGCCCGAGCCATGACTGATCTTGACCAAACTCTGGTAGTCAACATAGACAGAACTCGCCCAGCAGCACTGCGGACTGTGGCTTGTGAGCTGTTTGGTGTGGAGTACCCCATTGTGCAAACGGGAATGGGCTGGGTTTCTGGGGCGCAACTCACTGCAGCTACCTCTGCGGCTGGAGGGCTTGGGATTTTGGCTTCGGCCACCATGACTCTTGAGGAGCTTGCTCAGGCAATCAAAAAAGTTAAGGCCCGCACTGACAAACCCTTTGGCGTGAACCTGTTGCCAAACCAGCCAGACGCGGCACAGCGACTGGATCTGATCATCTCAGAGCAGGTTCCGGTGGCCAGCTTTGCTGCAGCGCCCAAAGCAGATCAGGTGTCCAAACTGAACGATGCCGGGGTCGTCACCATCGTCACCGTGGGCGCCAAGCGTCACGCCGAGAAGGTGGCTGCCATGGGAGTCAAAGCCGTGATCGCACAGGGCGGCGAGGGCGGCGGGCACACAGGAACGATTCCGACCTCGTTGTTGCTGCCACAGGTCGTCGACGGCGTGGCAGATTCCGGGGTCGTCGTGCTTGGCGCCGGCGGATTCTTTGATGGCCGCGGACTTGTTGCAGCTCTGTCCTACGGTGCGCATGGTGTGGCTATGGGTACCCGCTTCTTGCTGACCGCAGAAAGCCAAGTCCCTGATTCGATCACAGAGATTTACATGCAAACCCCACTGACGGGAACCGTGGTGACCACTGCAATCGACGGTGCGCCTCAAAGAGTGATCCGCACCGCCATGATCGATGCGCTCGAGAAGTCACCCGGGCTGCTGCGCTTTCCGCGTGCGGCGGGTAACGCCTTGCAGTTCGCCCGTCAGGCCGGAATTTCCTTGCCGGCGCTTGTCAAGACGGGCCTTGAAATGAAGAAGGATCAGGAACTGACTTGGGCTCAAGTTGCTCTTGCTGCAAATGCTCCCATGATGACCAAGGCAACCATGGTCGATGGCGATGCACAGGTTGGAATCCTGCCAACGGGGCAGGTAGTTGGGGCAATTGAGGATCTTCCCAAGGTGGCGGATCTGCTCGAACGCATCATGTCCGAGGCCGAAGAGTGCCTCGGAAGACTGAGTGCTTCCGAGTGACGAATTGCCGCTCACTGCTCGGCATAAGTTTGTAAAGCCGGACGGCACAGAGATGGCAGGACGGCACAGAACGAGAGATAACAAAGGAGTGTGTCGGTGGATCTGACATGGAGTGAATCCGAAGAAGCGTTTCGAACCGAGGCTTGCTCTTGGCTTGAGTCAAACGTGCCAACACCTGCGCTGCCTTCAGGTGACACCAAAAAGGGTTTTGCGCTGCATCTTGACTGGGAATACCGCTTGGCGGCGGATCAGTGGTCAGTGGTGTCATGGCCAAAGGCCTTTGGCGGCAGGGATGCCAGCCTGTGGCAATGGCTGATCTTTGAAGAGGAGTACTACCGAGTTGGAGGCCCGCAGCGGGTCACGCAGAACGGCATCTTCTTGTTGGCTCCCACCATTTTTGAGTTTGGTACAGCCGCTCAACAGGATTATTACTTGCCACGGATGTCCTCAGCAGTGGACTTGTGGTGTCAAGGTTGGTCAGAGCCAAACGCGGGGTCTGACCTTGCTGGAGTTCGCTCGAAAGCAACCCGAGACGAGGCTGCTGGCGGCTGGAGACTCTCGGGTCAAAAAACTTGGACTACTCGCGGAGCATTTTGCAACTACTTGTTTGGGCTGTTCCGCACTGACCCCGAGTCTGAGCGTCATAAGGGAATGACGTACTTCATGGTTCCCCTCGAGGGCGATGGAGTCACCGTGCGGGGGTTTGGTCGCCTTGATGGTGACGAGGGTTTTGCCGAGGTGTTCTTTGACGATCTGTTCATCCCTGACGATGACGGCACGGCCGACACGATGGTGCGCGGTGGAATCCTTGGTGAGGTCAATCAAGGTTGGGGTGTTGCGATGGCGACTACCTCATCCGAGCGAGGACTCACCTTGCGCTCACCGGGGCGTTTTCAGGCAACTGCAACTCGACTTGTTGACCTTGCACGCGAGCGTGTGGGTGATGGATTGAGTCAGCAGATGGCTGATGCCGTAGCCGATGCCTGGATCGATGCAGAGGCGTATTCCCTCTTTACCCTGTCGGATGTAACTGGGGTGGTTGAGGGCGTTGCGATGGGGGCCCGATCCTCGTATAACAAGATTTTCTGGTCCGAGCTTGATGTTCGCCTGCATGAGGTTGCCCTTGATCTTCTGGGGGCTGAAGCAGAGTTGGATGGCCCTTGGATGAAGGGGTATCAGTTTGCTCTTTCAGGGCCGATCTATGCCGGTACCAATGAGATTCAACGAAACATCGTGGCGGAGCGAGTACTCGGCCTACCCCGCAAGTAATGAGCACAGCAGTAATGAGCACAGCATTCGTCAGCACAGCATTCGTCAGCACAGCATTCGTCAGCACAGCAAGAGCAACTAGAGAGAAGTCGGTAGGTAGATGAGATTCGCATTGACAGAAGATCAAGTTGAGTTTCGTGCCGTGGTCCGAGGCTTACTGGCAGATACCTGCAGCCCGGATGAGCTGCGAGCCGCCTGGCCTGACGCAGAAACTGCCGGTGGCGGGCCCGGTGGCGGGAATGGCCGAGTACCGGGTGCATGGTCGGCGCTTGCAGAGATGGGAGTGCTCGGCATCATGGTTCCCGAGGCCCAAGGTGGCCTAGCTATGACCGAGGAGGATCTAGTCCCTTTGCTTCTCGAGGCTGGCTGGGCTGGGCTACCGGACCCTCTAGCTGCAACCGCTGGAGTTGCAGTCACTTTGTTACGGCATGCTTCGAGTTCAGAGCCTCGGGCACAAGAACTTTTGGCGCAGATTGCTGCAGGCGAGATCAGCTTGGGATGTGTGTTCGCAAACTCCTCCCAGTCAGGCTCCACTCAGTCAAACCCCGCTCAGTCAGAATCCATGGGGCCCGCATCTGTGGTGGCTGTTTCAAACTTTGTACCTGCAGCAACTTCGCTCGACCAGATCTTGTTGTGCCTAGACGATTCGGTGCATCTGGTTGATCCAGCTTCGCTTCAACTGACGCCGGTGCAGTCAGTTGACGGTGCAAGGAACCTGTTTCACTTTGTTGTGCCCGCCGAGCTAGGTGAGTCAACGGCTTTGCTCACGGGTGCCGCAGCACAGGCAGCAACTCTGGCGGCTTTTGATTTTGCAGCTCTTGGTGCTGCAGCAGAACTGATTGGTTTATCTCGACGCATGCTCGAAATGACGATTTTGTATGCAACGGAGCGTAAACAGTTCGGTGTTCAGATCGGCAGCTTTCAAGCAGTGAAGCATCACCTCACAAATGCCAGTTTGGCGGTTGAGTTTGCAGAGCCACTCGTCCTGCGAGCAGCCAACTCGTTGGCTTTGGGTAACCCGCAGGCCTCTCTGCATGTCTCGATGGCCAAAGCAAAGGCCTCTGCTGCGGCCAAGGGTGCAGCCGCTGCTTCACTGCAGGTTCACGGCGCCATTGGCTACACCGTTGAATACGACCTTCACTTGTATATGAAGCGATCTTGGGCGTTAGCTGGCGAGTTTGGCGATGTTGAGTTCCATCGTCGCCGGGTAAGCGCTGAATTGCTTGCCACACAGACCATCCAGATAGGCCATCTTGCCGAATCGACCATATAGAGTCCGGCAGTAGTTCCGGGGGGAATGTTCGCAAAGCCGAGGAGGCATCTAGTGAAGAGTTCAACGTTTCGGCCGTTAGTGGCCATTGCGTGCCTAGCAGCAGTTTCTGTGCTGGCTGCAGGCTGTTCGAGTAACAAAGATGACGCAGCGAGTACGACAACGACTACTACCGAGAAGCCAGTTGCACCGCTCGCGGGCCCGCCCGAGCCCAGCAAAGTTGCGACCCCAGCAGTAGAGGGGCCGATAACAACTGGTTCGGGGCAGGTTGTGCTGGGCCCACCAAAGTTTGATCTCTCTACAGTTGGCTACACCCAAGAAGAGTTCTTTATCTCTGGTGATGCAACCTCGTATACCTCGGCAAAGCCGTTGAGCGAAGACGGAAAGTGGTCGGCTACACCTGATACCTCGGCTCCGTATACCAGCCGCATTGTGGTTCGTCGTCCGGCGAACAAGGCAGACTTTGACGGCACCGTTGTGGTTGAGTGGCTCAACGTTTCTGGTGGTCTCGATGCTGATCCGGACTGGACCTATACCCATACCGAGATCATTCGCTCAGGCTCGGCTTGGGTTGGCGTATCGGCTCAGCGGGTTGGGATCTATGGCGGCGGCAGTTCGCTGGGGGCTTCGCTTGCACTGAAGAATGCTGACCCTGTTCGTTATGAACCACTGGTGCATCCGGGTGATGACTACAGCTACGACATCTTTAGCCAAGCCGGTGCAGCAGTTTGGTTTGATGCTCAGAAAGTCCTTGGCGGGTTTGAGCCCACAACAGTGCTCGCAGCAGGGGAGTCACAATCAGCGTTCCGCCTGACTACCTATGTCAATGCCATAGCTCCGCTAGCCGATGTCTATGACGGGTACCTCGTGCATAGCCGTGCTGCAAAGGGTGCGCCGTTAGCAACGGAGCCAGCAACCCCTGTGCCGGCCCCCGACCCAACCCTGTCTCGAACCGATCTCAAAGTTCCCGTGCTGGTGTTTTCTTCCGAAACTGACCTAGTGGGTGCTGGGCTCGGATATGCGCGGGCTCGTCAGCCCGACACTGCCTTCTTTGCAGGGTGGGAAGTTCCCGGAACTGCCCATGCCGATGCCTACAGTTTGGGAATCGGAGACAAAGATGATGGTTCGGGTGTGGCCGATGCTGAGCTCTTCGCAGCGATGAGCACACCGCCTGCATCGGTGTACTTCGGCATCATTAGCTGCTCAAGCCCAATCAACGCCGGACCGCATACCTATGTGGTCCGCTCAGCGCTAGCGGCGCTTCGTACCTGGGCTATTACCGGTCAGGCACCGGCGGCGATGCCACAGCTAGATCTGGATACTGCGCAGACCAACTATGTGCGCAACGAGTTCGGTATTGCCGAAGGAGGTATTCGCACACCTCAGGTTGATGTGCCGATTGCGACTCTGTCTGGTTTGGGTCAAGAGGGCCAGAGTTTTTGTGGCCTCTTCGGAACCACCGTTCCCTTTACTGCTGAGCAGTTAGCTGCTCAGTACCCTGACCATCAGAGCTTTGTAACAGATTGGAACACTTCGCTTGATGCCTCGGTCAAAGCAGGAGCGATTCTTCAGGATGATGCAGATCAGTTACGAACCGTTGCTGCGAACTCGACCATCGGTGGCTAGTGAGCCGCTTGGCTGTGGCTAGAGAGCAGCTAGGACTGTTCATAAAAAGTCGACTGAGCGAGTTGAAACGCAAGAGTTGCGCGCCTGGAGTCGCCAGCTTGTTGCCAAAGGTCACCGCATTCTTCCCAGTGCTTGGCCGCCGAGTCTGCATCGCCGCGCCGTGCAGCGCGCGTCGCATTGCGACCAGCAGTAATGGCTTCTCGGATCAGGTCAAGCTGACTGGGCTTGCGAATGAGATCTGATTTTTTGACCCGTTCAAAGATCACGCTTTTTTCGTCTAGGTCTGGCGGAATGAGTAGGTCTGCGCTGAGCAGTAGCCCATTGGGAAGAAGAGGGGCCGAGGCCAGCAGTAGCAACCCTTCTTTACGAAGCGCGCGAACCCATTGACCAGAATGAGCGGAACTGACCGATACCCGAAAAAGGCCAGAGGGCAGTTGTTCATCCTTGAGGTAATCCTCGGGTACCTGAGGTGGGATTGCCACTGTCCGCTCGTGCCGCATGAGCGCAGGTTCAGGCCTGACTGACCTCAACGGTGGAGTGGCCTCGTCGTAGTCCTCGTAATCATTTGCGGAAGCATCGAATAACGAATATGCAACGGACATGTCCAATACTGCGGCGGGTGGCTCAGAACGCTGCAGGTCCTCTAGTTCACGAAGGAGCGGATCAAGGGGAAACTTCAACTCGCGGAAGTGGTTTGAAACACTTAATAGGTTGCCAATTGCAGACTGCAGTATCTGATCCGGACCTTCGTTTAGCTCAGATAAATCCTCGCGGCTGACCTGAGGAGCAAGATCTGCAATTGCCGAAACCACTTGTGTCTGGAACGGCCGAAAGATCTGCACCGAGCTTCTGGTGTCGAGCTGTACTAGGAACTCGGCACCCGCTAGTAGCCGTTCGAGTGGCTCGAGTCGGGTATCGCCAAGGAAATCTGCAGTGCGAACAAGATTGCCCACTTCGGCAGCTGCTCGACTGGTAGATCCCTTGCGGCTTCCGCTACCACGCTGAATGCTTCCCGCAGATCCGAATGCCCTGGCGTACTGTGCGCTCTGGCCGTACAGGTCTTGATCATCGGGTGGTGGTTCATAGAAGAACTCATCAGCAGAGAGCCTCTTTGGCTTTTTTGACCCCAGCTCGATCAATTCGATGGCCTCTGCCATGCGCTGCTCGCCGATCAAGTGCAAGAGGAGTTCGGATCCCTCGATCGATCCGGTCAGGCTGATTTGTACGAGTTGTGCTGGTTCAAGATGATCCACCTCGAGAATGGTTCCGTCGGGGTATTCAATGAGCGATGAGCCAGCAGGACCAGAGCGCGTGCCCATAAATGCGATCGGGGAGTCCTCCTCAGCATGTAGTGAGAGCCGTTGTGGGTAGACCGAATTAGGCATGAGCCGCACCCTGTTGAGTTGGCGGTGTCTCGGCTCGCTGACTGAGGGCAACTGCGGCCCTCGCATCCTCGACCCGTTGAATTACACGAGCTATGTAGCGTGAGCGCTTTCTGCGAAGGGCGCTATTGCTGCTTTTGCCATGAGGTGGAAACAGCTCACGCTGGCCAGAAATCCACAGGGCGGTCCAACATCTTGCCTGAGCCTCTGTGGAACCCGCCGCAGGCGAGGGGAGTTCGCTCAGGTTCTCGGCGCACTCTGGGTGCATGAGCAGCGTGTAGTAGCTCAGAGCTGCCGAGGTGAGCCACGGGTCTTCTCGGCCCAGGCTGTCAAGCTCGCTGCGAACGAGGAGTTCGAAATTCTTGCCCTTCTCGCTAGGTGGGGCGATCTGTTCAAGATCCTCGGGGAGTTCACTTGTCTGCCCCCGTTTGATCTTGCTGATGTGGTTGTGCAGCACAGTCCTGGCATAGGCAACGGGCGTATCAAGCTCTTTGGGTGGGGGCTTGGTCAGATACATCCACAGTTTGATTGCCACTTCTTGGACCACATCTTGGGCTGGTTCTTGTGCCGCAGGAATACCCGCCTTCTTCAGCAGTCCGTGGGCATACCTCTCAGCAGCAGAGCTGTTACCGGTGCCGCCTGCGCTGAGCCAGTCAATGGCTGCCTGACCTGAACTGGATAACGCTGTTCCTTCTCCCATCCGACAAGTATGGCAACAAGGTGTGACAGTAAAGGCGAAAAGTCACATCCTTTCCTCCTCTGACTCATAGGGATGGAGAGGGCACATTCCTTGAGCAAGTAGCACAAGGATTTTGCCAGCAGAGGGAAGAATTATGAACACCGACAGCAACGCCGCCAGCAATTCTGCGAGCCCTACCGATGCAACTTCGATTCCCGAGGTGCACATCTACGTCTTGTTGGACCGCTCAGGGTCAATGCAGAGCATCGCAAGCGATGTCGTCGGCGGATTTAACCGGTTGCTCGCAGATCAGCAGGCCGATGGCGCCGATGCCCGCATGACACTGGTGCAGTTTGATTCGAACGACCCTCAAGAGGTGATTGCTGATGCAATCCCGATCGCAGAGATGCTGGCGCTTGATGCCAGCACCTTTGTGCCGCGGGGTGGGACACCGTTGCTCGACGCCACCGGTCGGCTCATGGCAACGGCCACTGCCCGGGTTGCACAGCGGACTGCTGACGGCCTGCCCGCAGAAGAGATTCTTTTTGTCAGTATCACTGATGGCCATGAGAATTGCAGTGGCGAGCAGACGCTGGCTTCTATCAAGCAACTCGTTGATGCTCATTCGGCTGCTGGCTGGACCTTTGTATTCCTGAGTGCGGCCCTAGATGTGTACAGCGAGGCATCCTCAATGGGCATGGATCAGCGCTCCACGCAATCTTGGGTCGGCGATTCGGCAGGTACCGGTAGGGCGTTCGACTCGCTGTCTGCCTCGACCCGCTCGCATCGCCGCAAGGTGCGAAGCGCTGAGTTTTTCGATAAGGGCGACTTCTTTGAGGGAGAAAAGCCCGCTGAAGATGACCGCACCGATCGCGAGTGAGGGCATTCAGATTATCGACACTGTCTACAGCGCCAATCTGATTGCAGTGCCAATCTGATTACGGCGTCAATCTGTCTACAGTGCCGATCTGCGCAAAGATGGAAGCAGGAAAATGGAGAGGGATATAGATGAGTGAGTTTGAATTTGAGTGCGAGATTGACCTGACTGAGTGGGAGGCAATCACTCAGAAAGTTCTTCCGTTCTGCGCTGATGATGAGCGCTTTGGCTCGGGCTCGCTGGTGTTGAGGTCCAGCGACTCCACTCGCACCTGGTGGTCAACCGATGGCCGGGTGGTGGCAAAGCTAGAAGTCGGTTCCGCAGAGCGTGATTTTCTCTGGACAGTCTCCCCACGAATCCTTGCGGCATGGCCGCTGGCCGCTGGCGGAACAGGCTCTGCAAAGATTTGCGTGACTGATCGCGAGTCCTCCAACTTGATCAGTATCCGCGGTGCCGGCGGCTCATTTACGCTTCCGTGGCGTGAGCTGAGGTACCCGGGGTTAGCCACGCTGGTCGAGGAGTACGACCAAGTAGAGGGCGCAACTGCAGTTGTTGAAGCTGAGGGTTTTTATTACTTCGCAAAGCTGATCAAGACTGCACCTGGCGGTCCCTTTCTTGACGAAGATCGAACAGTCCCACCATGTCGGCTGAGTGTCGGCGATAGTTCGATCACTGCAGAGGTGGATTGGCAGGAACTGGGTGCAAATTGCCATTCCTTGAATGCTGAGACCACGGGCGAATCAACCGTTTATTGCAGTCCAGTGTGGCTGTATTCGGTTATCGAGGCGCTCGAACCAGGAGAGGTCACTGTGCTGCTCCCCTTTGAGTCAAGCGATGGTGTGGAAAGGCCGATTCGGCTGCAGCAAGGTGCCTTGACCGTCTATCTACTCGCAGCCGGATTCGAGATCCCACTGGAACATTGGCAGGTCAATACCGTTGAGCCTGTGCTCGCGGAATGCTTCGGGTCCGATGTGTTAGTCGTTGATGAAAGCGGCGACTACGAACTCTCTGAGTATGGGGCGCCGGTGTATGCACGTGTGCTGCAAGGTGATCCAACCAGGCTCTGCATCTTTGCCACTGTGGTCGAAGGCATTGAGCAGACTCCCGAACTCTTGGCCGAAATCAATGACCTGAATAAGGGCTATGGATTTGTGAAGCTGCTTTGGCAGGATGGCGAAGTCTTAGTTGCTGGCGATCTTGTTGCAGAGACGATCGACGTGGCAGAAGTGCAGGCGCTCTACGAACGAGTGCGCTTTGTGGCGAGCGAAATTTCGCCCACGATTGCAGCAGTGCACGGCGGAGTTGCAGCAGAGCCGATTGAGGTAGCGCGATGGGATGCGTACACCAGAACTGCTGTCTTTGCCGAGGTCACTCAAGGTCTCTTTCTTGATCTCTCTGGCCCCGACGCGGTTGAGGAATGGCCATTTGTTGGCCCGATCCATGCATTGACTGCATGGAACCCCTTTGGCCGGCGTCAGGGCGAAGTGCTGAATCAACTCAAGACTTCTCACCTTGCCAGCCGCCTGCTTTTCGCCGGCGGCTCAGTGGTGCGCTCGGACGGACGCAGCTTCGAGGGCGACTATCAGGAAGACGGCCTAGTCGTTTGGGGCCTCGAAACCGAAGCAGTGCGCCGCATCGCATCGGAGTTCAGACAAGAAGCAGTGTTTCGCATTGATGCAGACAACCTTGAAGTACATGCCGTGTTCAACGATTTCGTCTCGTCACGACCCAGACTCGAACACCGCCGAGCACTCGAAGAGTTGACTCAGGAACTCACAGAGGAATTAGGCGAGGACTTCACTGATCCGGAACCAGAGTTCTAGCTTGGTTCCGAATTGACGGTCCGATTTACTCGGTTGGCTCAATGAGGTAGTTGCCGCGCTCGGGGATGACATATCGAACCCCTCCCCGCGGGTCTGCGACGTCGCCTGTGCGCCGAGGGATCAGGTGGATGTGCAGATGGTCAATGGTTTGGCCTGCAGCAGCGCCAGCATTGAAGCCCAAGTTGTAGCCATCAGGAGCGAACCTGCCATCAAGAATCAACTTGACCTGAGTCGCAAGCTCCATCAGTCCTGCCTGCTCGCTTGACGTGGCATCCCACCAGGTTGGGATCACCCGGTGCGAGATAATCAGTGTGTGCCCTTCAGTAACCGGAAATCTGTCGAAGATGGCAAAACCAACATCGTTTGAGGCAATCCACTCGGTCTGTGGAATCTGGGAAAAGGTTGAGGGTGGCAAGACCATTGCAGCAGCGTAGTGAGCGAGATCAACACGCGGCTCTTTGATGGTGAACATTGCAACGAGGAGGCAAGTAGTTTCGGCAACTATGCAAGTGCTCGGAATCGATTTAGCTGCTCAACCGAAGTCCACTGGCTTAGTCCTGTTGAGCCGCGTTGAAACTGGGTCTGTGCGGGCGGCTATCTGGACAGCTGAACTGCCCCAGGGAGAAGCAACCGATGAGTTCCTTATTGAGTTAGGAACGCAGGTCGATGTCATTGGAGTCGATGCTCCACTGGGTTGGCCGGAACCCTTTGTGCTTGCCATGCAGGCACATCAGACCTTTGGTGTCTGGCCGGGAACAGAGAATCGACGGCCGTTAACTCACCGTCGAACTGATGATTGGGTTCGAGATCAGGGCTGGGGTCAACCCATGTCGGCTTCAGCGGACCGGCTTGGCTCGGTAGCGATGAGGTGCGCGCTCCTGCAGAGGGAATGGGCCAAGCAATGGGGTAAGGCTGCTCCTCGTGATGGAAGCGGCAGGCTGCTTGAGGTGTATCCGGCGGCCGCACTTCGCGTATGGGGAATCGGGCAGCCGGGTTACAAGGGAGGGACGAAGGATCCGCAGGACTCGGCCCGCTTGGCTCGGGAAAAGATCATGAGTTCGTTGTCTAGCGCTACTGAGTCATGGCTGGAACTCTCGGCAGTTCAGGCCGGCTGCATTACTTCGGACCACACGCTCGATGCTTTGCTGTCAGCAGTAATCGCCCTAGCAGCTCAGAACGGCTTCACTGCTCGGCCCGAGACTGAGGAAGAGCTGCGGTTGGCGAAAACTGAGGGTTGGATCCACGTGCCGCTCAAAGATCTCCAAGAAATTTGTCCCGCATAAGGAGGGTCCTAACAGGTCGCCCGGAGTAGGTGTTGAAGCCGAGTCCGACGAAATGGGGCAAAGTCGCCGGACTCGGCAGCGCCGAAGCGCATGTTGATCTACCTGCCACTACCACGACCCTCTCCGGCACGTGCCAGCTTCTGTAGGGCAGCGAAGCTGCAAAACAGAGCAAGTATCTCAACATCTTCAGTTTGACAGGGGGGTATGACACTCAAGCTGAGCGGCTGGTTTGAGCTGAAATAGTTGGGTTTTAGGTAGTTTTGCTTGAAGCGCTAGAGGTATGTAAGCCATAGTGTGAGGAGTCGTTCTGCTGTGGACGCACTGGGTAACGGGGGGTTGAAGTGAAATCATTCTTGAACAATCGGTCGGTTTTTGTGGGCTTGGCTCTGTTTGCATGTGCAGGTCTGGCGTCAGCCTGCTCGCCAGCAGCTCCAGCTGGCGGAACGGGCGGCGGCACGGCTGACATCGTCAAGCCAAGCGTTTTGTCGGTAGACGTGTCCCCGCTCTCAGTCGCTCCGGGGGGCAGCTTCACCATCTCGGCACTCGTCACTGACGCTGTGGGAGTCAACACCGTGGCTTTTGCAGTACGTCGCAATGGTGCACCCGCAGGGTTCTGTGCAACCACCGCAACCTTGGTCTCTGGTAATGCTCAGGCCGGACAGTGGGACCTGACTTGTACTGCACCAGCAGTAGTGAACTCGGGTTCGTACCAGGTCAATACAGCCGCAGCCGACGCCGCGAACAATGCCACCGTCATCGGCGATGGCCCCGTGAGCGCAACAAGTGGTCACTTCAGCATTACGGGAAGCACTTCTGATGCAGTTGCTCCGGTAGTGGTCTCGGTAACTCCTGCGCCCGCAACCGTTGTGCGGGGAAGCTCCTTCACAATCTCTGCTCGAGTTACTGATGACACCGCAGTTGGAGCGGTGCTCTTTCAAGTGCGTCGCAATAACTCAACTCCAGGCTGGTGTGTGGCCCAAGCTGCACTGACCTCTGGGACTGCCATTGACGGTATCTGGACGTATCAGTGCACTGTTCCTGTTGGTGCCGCCGCTGGCGACTACACCATCAGCACTGCAACAAATGACGTGCTCAACAACCTTGCGTACTTGGGCGATGTGGCAACACCCACAGCAACGAGCGGCAATTTCACCGTTACGCTCTAAGGCGCTAGCAGATCGCTAATTCACTTGGCGGTCTCGGCCGGCCCAATACGGCTCACGAAGCTTGAACTTCTGCAGCTTTCCCGTTGCGGTGCGGGCAAGTTCATCGCGGAACTCAATTGAGGTTGGGCACTTGTAGCGAGCGATATTTGCTTTGCAGTGCTCCATCAGGTGAGCCTCGGCCGTGGCGCTTTGAGCTAGGTCGCTGCCGGGAACCAGTACCACGAGCGCCTTGATGGTTTCGCCCCATTTCTCGTCGGGCACGCCAATGACGGCCACCTCTGCAACATCGGGGTGAGAGAACAGTGCGTCCTCAACCTCAATCGAAGACACGTTTTCGCCGCCGGAGATAATGACATCTTTCTTGCGGTCGTGAATCCTGACGAAGGACTCGTCATCGATGATTCCGCCGTCTCCGGTATGGAACCAGCCATCTTCTAGTGCAGCAGCAGTTTCTTCTGGTTGGTTCCAGTAGCTCTTGAGCACCACGTTTCCCTGAGCGAGTAGTTCGCCGTCCTCGTCAACGCGCAACCGAATCCCCAAAGCCGGAGCGCCGGCGCGAACCAGTTTCTTTGCACGGTCACTAGGTGAGAGTTCGTCCCACTCGCTTCGGGATCGGTTCATGGTGAGCAGGGGTGCAGTCTCGGTCAGGCCGTAAATCTGAATGAATTCCCAACCCAGCTCAGTCTCGACCCGTTCAATAATGCGCGTTGGCGGCGGGGCACCAGCAACCACCATGCGCACCTGCTGACGACCGTCGGCGCCACTGCCTGGGATTGGTCCGTCCCAGTCGGCGGCTGCTTCAAGAATCATCGCCACAACGGCTGGGGCTCCACACATCAGGGTGACGCCGTGAGCATCAATGCGTCGCAGAATCTCTGGTCCTTCGACTTTGCGCAGCACAATTTGCGGCACACCCATGGCTGCCACGGTGTAGGGAAATCCCCATCCATTGCAGTGAAACATCGGCAGAGTGTGCAGATACACATCGCGGTCGCTCACGCCCGCTTGCCATCCGAACGTGGCGGCATTGACCCAGAGGTTTCGGTGTGTCATCTCGACACCCTTTGGTCGAGCTGTTGTGCCACTCGTGTAGTTGATGGTTGCGGTGGCCTCTTCGTCTGGCTGCCAAGGTGTTGACTGCAGGTCGTATCGGTAGAGCAGTTCGTCGGTCTGTGCGCCGATGATGAGTTTCTGCGGAGCTGTGACTGCGGAGAGCGACTCTTCAAGTTCGGGGTCAACAAGTAGCAGGGTGGCGCCGGAGTGCTCAACGATGTACTGCACCTCATCTGGGTGGAGGCGAAAATTGATCGGGACTGCCACACGGCCCGACGCGGGTGCACCATAAAGCACGGTCAAGAGCCGGGCGGAGTTCTGCGAGATGATCGCGACGCGATCGCCTTGGGCAACTCCGAGCGACTCCAAGCCGGCAGCAAGTGCGGCTGATCGGGTAGCAACTGCGCGATAGGTCAAGTCGGTCAGCGGCGGTGCCGGTTGGTCGGGCTCGTCAACAATGCCGACTCGGTCCCCGTAGACCAACGCAGCCCGCTCAAGGTGATCTTGGACTGTAAGTGGTACCTGCATGGAGCAGAGGGTAGGGCTACTGCTCTGCGGGGGCTGCGTATTTGGCCAGAATCTTCTTGCGCTTTGAGGGCTGAATGTTTGCAAGCGTGACGTCGCCGCCGTACTGCTCCAAGACCCGGTGGTCCATCACCCGGCGCCAGATTGGAGGAAAGTAGGCCAACCCAAGCATGCCGCCATAACCAGAAGGCAGTTGCGGTGCCTCCTCAAAGTGCCGAAGTGTTTGGAATCTTCGAGTGGGGTGGGCATGGTGATCCGAGTGTCGCTCAAGTTGGTACAGCACCAAGTTTGAGGCCACGTGATTGCTGTTCCAACTGTGGCGTGGCTGACAACGCTCGTAGCGTCCTTCGGCGTTCTTTTGGCGGAGTAGTCCGTAGTGTTCCAAATAGTTGACGACTTCGAGTAGGGAGAAACCAAAGACGGCTTGGATGATGAGCAGCGGCAGGACACGCAGGCCGAACACGGCTAGCAGAGCGCCAAACAGCAGCACCGAGACCGCCCAAGAATTGAGCACATCGTTCTGGATGCTCCAGACGCGGCTGCCTTGATAGCGCAGACGCTTTGCTTCAAGTTCCCAGGCCGAGCGCACTCCGCCCCAGACCGACCTTGGCAGGAAGGCCCAGAATGACTCTCCGAACCTGGAACTTGCAGGGTCTTCTGGGGTAGCAACCCGAGTGTGGTGGCCGCGATTGTGTTCAACATAGAAGTGTCCGTACCCAGTCTGGGCAAGCGCAACACGCGCTAGCCAGCGTTCCAATTTTGGCTTTTTATGGCCGAGTTCGTGAGCCGTATTGATGCCAACCCCAGCCACGGTGCCGATGGTTAAGGCAAACCCAAGGTAGGCGAACCAACTCAGATTCTGGGTGGTCACCACGTGGCAGGCAAAGATCAAGCCAGCGAACTGCACTGGCAGAAACAAGTAGGTACACCAGCGGTAGAAGTGATCTTTAGCTAAGGGTTCCACTGCCCAGTCAGGCGGGTTCGAGGTGTCTTCGCCAAAGATGCGGTCGAGTAGTGGGATGAGGAGCAGCACCCAGATAGGCCCGAGCCACCAGAGGATCTCAAGGCCAAACCGCTCTGACTCCCGCGCAGCCCCAAAGGGGAGAAGGGGAACCACCACCCCAAGAAGCCAGAGGTAGCGCTTTTTATCTCGCCAGGTGACTGTTTGGTTATTGACCGTTGAACTCAGGGTTCTCATGGTTGGACCTCAAGTACGGGAGTCAGGCTGCTCGCCACAAAGTTGGCAATGATTTCTGGTGAGTCATCGGGTGCACTCACTGCATAGCTAATGAGCAGGCGAGTCAGCAGGTCAGCAGTGCGATGCAGATGACCCGAGTTAATCTCTGGTTGACCCATCAGAATGACCAGTTCGACAACCCCGCGCACCTGACTCATGACCGGACCGCCGCCGGTGGTCAGCAGGGGAATCAGGGCGTCGGGCTCGGTGCGAACGAGTTGGTCAAGGAGCGGGTGCTCACGTAGGGCAATGAGTGCCGCTAGAAACCCGGCTTCGAGTGAGTCTTGGGGGTTCTCGAACCCAGAAGCAGCGCGGATCACCTGCTCAATCAGTTTGGAGGTTTCCTGAACCACCACTGCAGCGATCAGTTCATCAATTGATCTCAACTGCCGGTAAAGGGTTTGGCGAGAGAGTCCGGCAGCCTTTGCGACATCGCCGACCGAAAGCCGCGATATTCCATGAGTCGTTGCAGTTGCGAGTGCAGCGTTGAGGATTTGATCGCGGGTACTTCGCGTCAGTGACTCTGCAGGAAGGGGGGCGAGTGGCTCCATGAGTTGACAGAGTAACAAAGTTTGTCAACTTGTCAACTTGTGGGCAGGCCCGGGTACCTCGAATATGACTCCTAGGAGAGATTTATGGCCTGCCCGATACTGAACCAGGTCCACGGCTTTGGACCTCGTGCGTAGCGACTCGTCAGAGACTCAATCTGAAAGCCGGCTGCTTTCAGCAGTTCGGGCATCTCTCGAGTCAGATGGCATCCGCCGGCTAGAGCACCCTGAAGCGGGTCGAGCCTGCGCTGCCACTTTGCAATAGGAGCGTCAGGTGACAGCCCGTGTTCAAGGAAGTGAAATCGCCCTCCGGGCTTGATGACTCGCCTGAGTTCATGCAGCGCAGCCACTACATCGGGAATGGTGCACAAGGTGAACGTAGAGAGAGCTCCATCGCAACTATTGGTCTCTAAGGGAAGTGACTCTCCAGTCAATCCAACTTGTTCAATCATCGGGTACTCGACTCCTGCAGCAGACCGAGCAGTCCGTTCAGCGGCAAGCTTCGGCTCAGCCATGCGAACTGCCTGTTGCGAAGGTTCAACGGCAAAGACGCGAGTTACCTCGGCTGGATACACAGAGGCGTTGGCCCCCGAGCCAAATCCAATCTCGACGATGACTCCCGCCAAGCCAGAGATTGCCTGTTCTCGCCACGGCAACATCTCTGCATTGGCGCACATGGAGTCCACCATTCGAGGAAGAACTCGTTCGTTATACAGAGTGCCAAGGCTGTACTTCATTGGACTCACGGTTTCACATTTGCCGGATCGTATCTTGACGAATACTGGCCGCTTCACTCTGTCGTGCAGCCTTTGCCAGATTCTCGATCATGGAGCCAAAGACAATGTTATGAAGCGGGCTAATCGAGAGCCAGTACAAGCGTCCGGGTAGCCCACGAGGAATAAACAACGCCCGCTGATGCAGCACGGTGATCGTGCGGGCAGAACTTGTTCCGGCCTCCCCAACCCCCTCGGTGGTGATCGAGAACTCAAGCCATGCATCCCCGGGCAGCTTCATTTCGGCGCGCAGTCGCAGGAGTTCGTTCTGGTCTACCTCTTCGACCCGCCAGAAGTCGATGGCATCACCAACAAGCACGTGGTCTGGGTCTCGGCGGCCGCGGCGCAGGCCAACTCCGCCGACCAAACGGTCCATCCCGCCTCGCAGGCGCCAAGCAAACGGTAGTGAGTACCAGCCGCGTGCCCCGCCGATTCCCTCGACTGCCTGCCAAGTGTGCTCAGAGCTCGCCCCGACTACCACTGAGCGTTCATCTCGGTAGACCGTGCCCCCGCTCCACTCGGGATCAGTTGGCATCGGGTCACTCGGAGCTCCCGGCCACTCAGCTCCAGACCATCGGGTGATCACCTGCGCCGAACGGATTTTGTCGAGTGCTAAACGCACGGCCTCATCAAAACCAATCAGAGAACCAGGGAGCAGAGTCTCAATATCGTTTTCGCTCGCCACTGCATCATTGCGGAGCGACTCGATGAGTGGCTGCGCAATGGCCTTTGGAACCGGAGTGACGATGTTGACCCAATGACTTGAGAGCCAGGGTGTCAGGACCGGTACGGGAATGATGATGCGTTTGCGAAGGCCGTTAACTTGAGCGAACCGCTGCATCATCTCGCGATAGGTCAGGACGTCTGGGCCGGCAATGTCTAGACGTCGATTGGTCTCAACCGGAAGTTCTAGCGACTGCGTCAGGTAGCGCAGCACATCTCGAACAGCGATTGGCTGAACATGCGAACTGACCCACTTTGGGGTCACCATGATTGGCAACTGCTCAGTGAGGTAACGAAGCATCTCGAATGAGGCCGACCCGCTTCCCAAAATCACACCAGCCTGCAAAACCACCGCAGGGACCTTGCCATCCAACATGATTTGGCCCACTTCGGCACGAGAAGCCAAATGCTCTGAGGCAACCTGACCCTGTGGCACCAAACCGCCTAGATAGATCATCCGACTCACACCTGCTGCGGCTGCCGCATCTGCGGTGCTCGTTGCGGCGCGCCGATCTGAATCCGAGAAGGAGCCACCGGTTCCAATCGAGTGAACCAGGTAATACACCGCCTCGATGCCCTGCATGGCAGGTGTGAGTGACACAGGATCTAGAGCATCGCCTTGAACAATCTCGCAGTCTCCTGCCCACCACACGCCGCGGAGCTTTTCGGGCCGACGAGATAAGCAGCGCACTTCGTGGCCTTGCTCAAGGAGTAGCGGAACGAGTCGGCCACCTATGTATCCCGTGGCTCCCATTACAAGAATTTTCATGGTGTATGACCCAGTTCCTTTGGCACAGCGACTGCGCTTCCGAGTTCAAAATTAACTTCCAGCGGACCCTAGACAGTAGTGGGCTGTGCTCTTGAGTTTCCCTCGCGCCACCCAGTGCATGCCGCTAGGCGCCATAGGTCACCGTGCCCTGCCTACACACTTGGGGTCAAGACGTAACAGACTGTTCAGGTGCGTCAAGTAGGGCAACGAGACATTCTGATTATTGGTGGCGGTCCCGCAGGGGCGGCAACTGCTATTCGCGCTGCCTCAGCCGGAGCAACCGTCACGGTTTTTGAAAAGGCAATGCCTGGCCGAGACAAGATCTGCGGAGATGGTTTGACTCCTCGGGCAGTCAAGGCGCTCGATGAACTCGGAGTCTCGCTCGATGACGCGCATCGAATTGATGGCCTGCGAATGATTGCCAACTCCACGGTCAGGCAATTGGAGTGGCCCGGGATTGCACCGTTCCCAGCTCACGGGGCTGTGTGGCCGCGACGCAAACTGGACGAGCGACTCATGGAGCTTGCTGCCAAGGCTGGCGCCGAACTGCTGTGGGGCCACGAGGCTCTGCCGGTAATAGAGAAGGGTCGCGTCACTGGGGTATCCGTTGGCGACCAGTTCTGGACTGCAGAGCTTGTGGTCGTCGCTGCTGGTGCTCCGGGACTCGTGCATCGAATGTTGGGAATGGAGCGTGACCCTGATGAACCGTTCGGCTTGGCAATTCGCACCTATGCCGAAAGCCCCCGGGCCTCTGAGCGTTACCTAGAGGCTTGCCTCACGCTGCGCGATGCCGCCGGAACTCCCGTGCCTGGGTACGGATGGATGTTCCCGGCGGGTGACGGAACGGTCAATATCGGGGTAGGAGCGCTCTCCACCATGAAGGGCTTTAAGAAGCTCAACCTGAATCGGCTACAAGATAGTTACCGGGGCATCGTGAGTAAGGACTGGCAACTTGGCCCCGACTTGGAGCGCCCGCGGGCTTGGCGTCTGCCCATGAGTACAACCAAGCGTCACGGCCCCGGCTGGGTAGCGATTGGCGATGCTGCAGGTCTGGTCAACCCGATGAACGGTGAGGGGATTGACTACGGCCTTGAGTCGGGCATGCTGGCAGCAGACTTGTTCCTAGCCAATCCGAGTTCTGCCCCTGAGCAGTACGACAAAGAGATCGGCCTGCGCTTTGATGCGTTCTTGCGCACTGGCCGGCGATTCTCATTTTTGATTGGCCACCCGTGGATTCTTCGAACCGGCCTGCGCTTTGCCGTGGGCACGCACGGAATTGCGAACATCACTCTGCAGGTCATGGGCAATCTGGTTGACTCCTCGACCCCTGGGGTCAGTGGCCTAGCCATGCGCTCGGCCGACACACTGTTGGGTATCGCCGATCCGGTACTGCGTAAAACTCGCGCTGCCGGCTGAACCTGACTCGGCGCAATCAAACGTAGGCAGAGACGCGAACAAGGCCCGAGCAGATGCTCGGGCCTTGTTGTAGAGCTAAGGATTCGCTCCCTAGAGACTTACTCGATCAAGTTGGTCCCCAGCCAAACTCGTAGGTGTGCGTTCCGCCCGAACCGGAGTACTGCTGTGTGAAGGTCTTGGCTCCACCCATGGTGGTGATTTGGCTACCGACGATGTCTGGGGGCAGGTCCAACAGGGGAATGTTGAAGGTGAACGGCGGTGCAGATCCAATGGCCGAGTTGATGATGTTGGCAAGGTCGCCCTTGGCACCAATTCCAAGAAAGAGTGAACCACCGAGGACGTCATCGCCGAGGCCAAAGAGTGGAACGTTCTGAGCGAGCAGCCCTAGCGCACCAACGATGTTGTCCAAGATGAGTTGCAGAATGAAGCTGGCATCTGATGGCAGTGTTCCCTTTGCCAGCGTGGCATTGAGCCCATCTTTCAGGAGTCCGGCAACACCGTCTGCAGCTAGACCGTTTCCAACAAGGTCTTCTTCAGACGCCCAGGTGTAGGAGCCAACAACTTCGAGGTGGTTCGAGGAGTTGAACAGGTCAATGAGCGACAGTGGGCGGACGTTGCCGAAGGTGGCAGCACCTTGCTGGTTGCCGGTGAGGACACGGGTCGAACCTTCGCCAACGCTTGGAGCGTCACCGCGGTTGTTCACCACAAATGTCGAAGCTGAGTTTGGAACGCCGATCTTGACGCGGAAGCCGATCTGCACTGCATAGGGCTCGTCGTCGCAGTTGGGAATCGCAATGCAGGCACCAAAGAACGGATCGCGAATCTCGTCTTGGCTGTCGTTAATCTTCACCGAGTTGGCCTTGAAGGTCCAACTCTCGCCTGCAGGGGCGGCAGCGGGTGCACATGATGCAGCTAGTGCCATGACGGCTACTACTGCAACGATGCCCGCTGTTAGCGAACGTGTTCTAGTCATTTTGGTTTCCCTCCGTTTGGGTAACGCATGAGCCACGCCCCCTATTCGCCTAATGCCGTAGCCCAACTGGACTATGACCTTTGTCATGATAGAGCAGGCAAAGTCATAGTGCTAGCTAAAACTGACTCCCGTTCAATAAAATTCCTAAGAACTCGGGTTTACGGGTTCGCCTCGACTGCTGCTGCGGGGCTACAAGTTTGTGCAGTGGTATTCACGGGGTTACACCGAGCAGAAACTCGGGTTCCAAACGAGACCACGTAGCCAGTGCTGCGATCTGATTCGCCGGGGATGAAATCGCTATGGATGATCTGTGCACCCGAGGCGAGTGCAATGTCTCGTTGGGCTGCGTTTGGTGCCGTCACATTGTCGTCAGCGCGAGTGCGCACCAAGTACCCCTGCTGCACCAAGTCTCTGATTCGTGAACCGTCGGCTGGATTGTTCTCTTTGAGAACGGCCCCATCAGGTTGGCCTTCACCGGAACTGGTAAACATTGCTCGGCCAGCAAGCGAGGGATGCCCAACTAGGTAGACCCCGCGCTTGTCTGCATTATCGATAAAGAACAAAAACTTTCCTCGTGAGTCAGCGACCGTTGGCCAACCCGTGGTGGTGATAGCTGTGCGAAGGTCTGCAGCAGCTCCTCGCACATCATCGGGAGTGAGAAGACGGTCGCCTAGTACAGAGCGAATCTCGGCATCGACTGCATCAAGTTGCGTTGCGTCAAAGGGAATCATCTTGGTTGCATCGACAGGGGCCGGAAGGTTCTCGTCTTTGAGTTCCAGGTTGATGATGACTGGCAGATGCCCCGGGTGTGCATCGGACCAGGTCTTCAATTCGCCCATGCATCCAATCAGTGTGGGGCAGGTAGAGATGAAGTCGATGTCTTGGATGTGTATGACTTTCATGCCCGGCTGGCTCATACCCGTTGGGCGCTTGACCGAGAGGGTCAGGATGTCGGGAAGGAGTGGCCGGGCAAACTTGCCGCCGGCAGGGTCAGCGGCGATATCGAGCTCGAAGGAACGCACACCGCGTTGCAACTGTGTGGCTAGGGGAGCGTGGGTGTAGTTGATGAGGGCGGCTGAGCCAAGGGCCGAGGCCACTGCGGGAGCCTGCTTTGCGAAGAAATCAAGCCACTGCAAAATGGGCGCTTCGGGCGCAACGTGGTAGCTGTTATGAGAGCCAATGAACTGCAATTGGTTGAGTCGAACAGTGTCATCACCAGCGGGAACTGTGGCTTCGCCAGCCCCATCAGAGGTTCCGTCGCCACCAGTGTTGTAGGGCGCGCTCACGCTGCAAGCAGCAGCGACTGAGGCTGTAACCGTGAGTAGTCCTACAGCAAACAACTGACGTGACTTTGTCCACGTGAATTTCATGATCTCCCCTTGCCGCTCATAGCGCCTAGAACGCCACGCTCAGATCGTACCGAGAAGTGTGTCACTTGTTTACCTTGTGTTCAACTCCCATTCAGGTTCTAGGTGGAACTGCCTAGGCCCATTAGCTGCGGGTCCTGGGCGAAACTCAAGCTGGAATCTGAAAGAGTGTTGGCCATGCAGGTTGCGTCTTGGCTGTCTGAGTTTGAGCCACCAGTTCAGGTGCCTGAAGCTTTCATTGAGCAACTGCGCGAACAACTAGAAGCCACGGCCCGAAGCGCAGCTGAGATAGTCAGGGGAACAGACCCCGAGCAACTACCAATCCGGGTACCGAAGTCGCGGCTTGCAGATCTTGATTGCTGTGAACGAAAAGCCCTTGCTGTCTACCAGGCAGATCAAGCAGAGCAATCGATAACGGCTTCGATGTTGCGCGGGTTGGCACTTGATCGATTTGTGACCTATCAACTCGTAGCTGGCCGAGTCACGGAGCCACTGCAAACATCTCTTTCAATGCTTGAGGCAGAAGCAGAGGACTCGGCGATAGCTGCTTTCGAGGCGCTCGGGCCCGAGGCTGCTGCAGCGCTGATTGATCCACTAGCGGCGCAGGTAGCAGATGCTTGGTCGGGGATCGATCCTGCATGGGTGCCAAGAACACAGTCCAAGGCCTCAGCAGTTTTTGCTGATGGTGCTGTGGTCTGTTCGGGAATCATCGATGTAGAGCTAGGTGGCCCGAGTGCAGGAGTGCCAGCGGTAGTTGTCGAGGTGAAGTCAGGAAAGCCCGTGGCGGCACATCAGGCAGAGGCCTACCTGTACGGTCTGTTACTAGCCTTGCGGGACGGCGTAGCCCCCGGGGCAGTCGCTCGTTGGTACCCCGGGTCAGACCTTGCTGCCGTAGTCGTCAGCGAAGGTCTGCTTGCATCGGCCGCAGCGCGTGTAGAGCAAGCCATGTTGCGCTGGGCTGAGTTGCTTTGCGGAAGAACCCCGCAAGAATCCTCGGGTCCGTGGTGTGGTTGGTGCCCAGACAACGAAGTGTGTCCGAGTAGCCGAGTCGACCTGATTGCTCCCGCAGGCGCAGAGAGTGATCTGGAGCTCGAGGTTGAGTTTGATCCGGAGCGCGACTGGTGACTAGTCAGACTGAAATCAGCACCCGTGAGGAGCGCCAAGCGCTTGCCCAGCAGGTGACAGAACGCTTATGTGAATCTGTGGAGCAACTGCTCGGGGAGCAGTACCGAGTGCAGTCCGGGGTTCGTCCTAACTACTTCGCCGATGGCTTAGTTGTTGATGCATTTCGGGTGACTGAGCGCTGCCCTCGCAAGCTCGCAGGCCCGCAGAGCGAGTACCGCGACAGCGTTGCAATGGCCCGTCGAAGGATTGGCCTGTTGGCAGTGCGTGAACTCTCAAATAGCGCGGGCGCTTCGCAGCCCATGTTGGTTTCTACTGCTGTTCAACAGGTCATGGCTGACGCAGCGAACTGGCCGATATCTCTGCGGGACTGGGTTGACAGTTTGGATCGGGCCGGGCAGGCAGCTGTTGCTGCTGCAGCGATTACCTGGGCCGAGTCAGCGCTGCGACTTGTTGGTCGGGACTCACGAGTGAAGTGGGCAGAGCCCGCGCAGAAGCCCAAGTGGAATGTACCGGGCCGACTCGTGCAGCTTTCTGCTTCAGTGGATGCAGTACTTGGCGGCGTTTCATCGGGAGAGAAACTGCTCATTTTGAGCGATGCCGTCCCAGGTCCTGCTGATCGACTTCGGGCTGGTTTCACTGCGTTAGTTCGTACCCTCGGCGCTCGACATGCGCCGCTCAGAGTCACAGTAGGTTCGCCGGCAACCGGATTGCTGCAACCAATTCCTGTGACACAAGAGCTGTTAGAGCTTGCTGCGGATCGAGCCGTGGAGATGATTGGGTTGCTCGCCAATCCAGACTCGGCTGGCACCGTCCCGGGTAGATGGTGTGGCTACTGCCACTTGCTAGAGCACTGTGATGCGGGGCGAACTCAGCTAGCTGCAGGAGGGTCCGCAACGATGTAGAGCAAGTGGCCTGTAGCAACCTTGACGGCTGTTGCGGTTCGAACCTCAACCTCGCAGAACACCACTTTGCGACCCCTCTTGGTGACCCAGCCCTCGGCCACGAGGTCCTCTTGACGGACAGTATCAAGGTAGCGAACCGACATCTCGATGGTAGAGAACGACCGCGGGTCGCTGTACGCCGTACCAATTGCAGGAACCACGACTGTATCGATCAGGGTCGCAATAGCCCCAGCGTGCATCAGACCCTGCGGCTGATTCAGTTCCTCGCGCCAAGGCAGACTCATGCGTGCGTAGTCCCGGCGGAGCTCCTCAACCTTGATCCCCACCACGTTGGGAAAGTACGTCTTATTCGGCCATGTCCCGTAATGCGACCATAACTCCTGAACGGACTGAGGGAGCAGGTCGAACTGATCGGCGCGCCAAGAGGTCATGCCCAAAGTGTTGCATGTTCGCTGCCGCTAGTACGGTAGGAACGCGAGGAACAGGATTTCTCGACACAGCTACTGCTTCGACCGACCTTGGTCATGCAGTAGTTCCCCACCACTATTACGAAGGCGCATTCCATGGCTGAGGCATACATCATTGACACTGTTCGCACACCGGTTGGCCGTCGCGGAGGTGGCCTATCCCAAGTCCATTCAGCGGACCTCGGAGCGCATGTACTCACAGCTCTCGTAGAGCGAACAGGAATTGATCCCTCGTTAGTCGAGGATGTGGTCTTTGGTTGCCTCGATACCATTGGATCTCAATCAGGTGACATTGCTCGAACCTGCTGGCTTGCCGCTGGTCTTCCCGAGGAAGTGCCTGGCACAACCGTTGACCGGCAGTGCGGGTCATCGCAGCAGGCAATTCATTTTGCGGCTCAAGGCGTGATGTCCGGCACCCAAGACTTAGTTGTTGCCGGAGGAGTGCAGAACATGTCTGCAATTCCAATTTCATCGGCAATGTTGGTGGGTCAAGAGTTTGGTTTTGAGGATCCGTTCTCTGGCTCCGAGGGATGGGTTAAGCGCTACGGCGATGCTCCCGTCGATCAGTTTTACGGTGCCGAAATGATTGCCACAGATTTCGATATCACTCGCGAGCAGATGGAAGACTTTGCCGTGCAGTCTCACGAGCGAGCGATTCTTGCACGCGCCGAGGGCCGCTTTGACTCGCAGATCACGCCATTTGGTGAGATGACCCAGGACGAGGGCCCACGTGAGCCAAACCTAGAAAAAATTCGTTCTCTGGCACCCTTGACTGAGGGCGGCAGGATTACTGCTGCGCTCGCCTCTCAAATCTCTGACGGTGCAGCGGCCATGCTCGTGGCATCTGAGCGTGCTGTAGAGCAGTACGACCTCAAGCCGCGTGCGCGTATTCATCACCTGTCAGTTCGTGGCGAAGACCCCATCCGCATGCTGTCTGCGCCTATTCCAGCCACCCGCTATGCCCTTGCTAAGGCTGGCATGACGATGGACGACATTGACCTCGTCGAAATCAACGAAGCATTTGCACCTGTAGTTCTGGCCTGGGCCAAGGAACTCGATGTCGACTTGGCAAAGGTGAACGTCAACGGTGGGGCGATTGCACTCGGCCACCCGCTTGGCGCCACCGGTGCTCGATTGATGACGACCTTGCTGAACGAACTTGAGCGCACTGGTGGCCGCTATGGGCTTCAAACCATGTGTGAGGGTGGCGGCCAAGCAAACGTCACCATCATCGAGCGGCTCTAGAAGCTCTCGAACTAGCTGATTCCAAGCACGGCGCCAAGCCGCTTGAAAACCCGCTTACGACGAATGCTGCCCGGGTCTTTTAGTAGTTCCCGCCCATGGA